>QOUV01000010.1 GCA_003862155.1 Lachnospiraceae bacterium | reverse complement strand
CAGTCCGTATTTGCTCTCGCCTTTTTACGGACTCCTAGTCACTTTTCCTTCTCAGTCCGTAAAGCCCATCTTTGTCAGTAAAAAATTCACATATATAAATATAGCCAGCCGGAATCCGTCCATAAATTTCCACGCCGCTTTATGTACTGAAATTTGACTTCCCTCTTTCTGTACGTAATGACGTCAAGCAATTTACATATATAAATAAAGCCTGCTGTAATCTCTCCGATTAAACGGCTGACTATTCTTTTTTTCGGTGCCAGAGGATAGGGCCAGGCCCCTTAAGTGGCTTGGCCATGACAGGGCTTCAGGACAATACCATGCTGCCCAATCTCGTCGGGCAATGCTATACTTTCCAATCCCGTTGATCAATGCTATGCTGCCCAATCACGTCGGCTCTTAAAATGTCAAATGTTCTCTCGTCGATTGCCAGAAGTTTTATTGACAGGCGCAGTACCTGAGGTTCATGTCAAGGCTGCGGGCTATACCCGTATGTTAATTTAACAACTGTCCCGAAATTTCCAAAAATGGGACAAAAAGAACCGTCCCTACTGTCCCAGTTCGTAGCGGCCGCTGGCGCCGCACGGGAGCACAAGCCCGCTCTTTGTAACCGGAAGGCCGACTTCGTCGGCCTCGACTTTGCCCGGCAGATCTTTAAGTGCGGTTTTGAGCATATAGTGAAGCACCGCTGGCTGGAGGCCTGTAGTGTAGGAATTTACCAGAAAGAAGAGTGGGTCGGATGTCAGAATGCGGCGGCAGTCCTGGATCAGCGGGAAGATTTTTTCTTCGATCTTCCAGATCTCGCCCCTGGGGCCACGGCCGTAGGATGGCGGGTCCATTATTATCCCGTCGTAATGATTGCCGCGTCGGATCTCGCGCTCGACAAATTTCATGCAGTCGTCGACAAGCCAGCGGATATGGGCATTTTCAAGGCCCGACGAATTTGCATTTTCATGTGCCCAGGTTACCATGCCCTTCGAGGCGTCTACATGGGTAACTTCTGCCCCTGCCATCGCGGCAGCGACTGTAGCGCCTCCAGTATAGGCAAACAGATTTAAGACTTTGATCTGGCGATCCGGATTTTTCGATTTAGCCCTACTTATAATAGAAGAAAACCACTCCCAATTAGCTGCCTGTTCAGGAAAAAGACCTGTATGCTTGAATGAAAACGGCTTCAGATGGAAGGTCAGCCTGCCTGCCGGGAGTGGATAATTAATCGTCCACTCTTTCGGAAGGTCGAAAATCTCCCAGTCGCCTCCGCCCTTGCGGCTTCTGTGGTAATGAGCATTTACGCGCTTCCATTCCGGGCCCTTCGGCGTGTTCCAGATCACCTGCGGATCCGGTCTCTGCAAAATATATCTGCCCCAGCGCTCGAGTTTTTCGCCGTCTGAAGTATCTATGACTTCGTAATCTTTCCATCTATCTGCTAAATACATAAACTGTCCTCGATTGTTAAAAATATACCGTTCACAAAATTAAATTATCGTATCACTGCAGAAAAATGTCAAGCATTGCAATTGCAAGCCAAAAAACAATTCTATTATAAAGACGTTATGGTTGAATCTATTTCATCATGATGTCATTTTATTTCAATTGAACTCACTCAAAAACATGTTATAATATATATAGCAGAAAAAAACATACACAAAGGAGGAATCTATATGACAGACGTTATTCTTTTAGTGTCACTTATCGTCGCAGCAGTTATTTTTGTACCGATTCTTCCGAAGCTTATTTCGGGTATCGGATACAGGAGGTCACTTGCCAGTGGAGGCTACAAGCTGCACAGAACTGGTACCATCGGAGATTTCTATTCTGATTTCGATACCGATGTAGAGGATGGTATAGATCCTCAGGTCGAAGCTGAACACAAGACAGTCAGTCTCGAGGGATTTGGCTGCAGGATGTTTAACGAAGAGACCAGATAAAAATTGCATAGTTTAAGTAACCCCGTCCGGAAAATCCGGACGGGGTTATTTTTTGCAAAAGATCCGGCATTTTAAATTCTGCCGGAGCCAAAATACGCCAGCCCTGCGGCCGGCGTATATTTTTTATTTGATCTTGTTTTTGCTTGCGGCGGCGAGACGCGCCATTGCGCGGGCGAGCGACGCTCTCGAGTGGTAGTACTCCTCAATGCTCGTCTTCTGGCGGAGTCTCTCCTGTGCTCTCTCCTTTGCTTCCTCGGCACGGTGCACATCGATCTCTTCCGGCTTCTCGCAGGATTCGACGATTATAGTGACACGGTTGTTTACAACTTCGGCAAATCCCATGCCGGCAAGACCAGTTATCTCACCTTTTGAGCTCTCCGAACCGTTGCCGGCATGCTCAGAAGGCGCGATATTTATAAGGCCTTCATCTAGAGCAATGACCATATTTTCATGGTGGGAGAGGATCTGTCTCCTGCCATCGTGACACTGGAATGACACAGAATCAGCAAATCCCGAAAAAAACGTCCTGTTCGTTGCTATCACTTTCAAAT
This sequence comes from Lachnospiraceae bacterium, assembly GCA_003862155.1. Lineage (GTDB taxonomy): Bacteria > Bacillota > Clostridia > Lachnospirales > Lachnospiraceae > Weimeria > Weimeria bifida. The sequence continues at coordinate 71,496 of QOUV01000010.1, read as the reverse complement.
AGAACATTGCAAACACCTCACTTCAGAGTCTCTGCCTTTTTCTTTACGTCTTCTATCGTGCCGACATTGAAAAATGCGTTCTCAGGGTAATCGTCCATCTCACCGTCGAGGATTGCCTTGAAGCTCTTAATCGTCTCTTCGACCGGAACATAGACTCCGGGAACTCCTGTAAACTGCTCGGCGACATGAAATGGCTGAGACAAAAATCTCTGGATCTTACGCGCTCTGTAGACGAGAGTCTTATCCTCATCAGAAAGCTCTTCCATACCAAGAATGGAGATAATATCCTGCAGCTCGTTGTATTTCTGAAGGATTGCCTGAACTCTTCTGGCTGTCTCATAGTGCTCTTCGCCCACTACATCCGGCTCGAGGATACGGGAAGTCGACTCCAGAGGATCGACGGCCGGGTAAATACCCTGTTCTACGATCTTTCTGGAAAGGACTGTCGTCGCGTCAAGGTGAGTAAATGTCGTCGCCGGTGCCGGGTCTGTCAGGTCATCTGCCGGGACGTAAACAGCCTGAACAGAAGTGACCGATCCGTTCTTCGTCGAAGCGATCCTTTCCTGGAGCTCGCCCATCTCGTTGGCAAGCGTCGGCTGATAGCCGACGGCTGACGGCATACGTCCGAGCAGCGCCGAAACCTCGGAGCCTGCCTGAGTGAATCTGAAAATATTGTCGATGAAGAGAAGCACATCCTTGTTGTCGTGGTCACGGAAATACTCAGCCATCGTAAGTCCGGTCTCGGCGACTCTCATACGTGCACCAGGCGGTTCGTTCATCTGGCCGAAGACTAACGCTGTCTTCTTCAAAACGCCGCTTGACTTCATCTCAGTCCAGAGGTCATTTCCTTCACGGGACCTCTCTCCAACACCTGTGAAGATCGAATAGCCACCGTGTTCCGTGGCAACGTTTGAGATCAGCTCCTGGATCAGAACTGTCTTACCTACTCCGGCGCCTCCGAAAAGTCCGATCTTTCCACCTTTAGCGTAAGGTGCGAGAAGATCGATAACCTTGATGCCAGTCTCAAGCATCTCCGTGGCCGGTTTCTGATCTTCAAACTTTGGCGGCTCCCTGTGAGTCTCCCACTCAGGAGCGTCTGTAATTTTTTCACCGTCATCTATCGTCTCACCGAGGACGTTGAAAAGTCTGCCGAGCGTCTTCTCTCCTACTGGTGTCTTTAATCCGCTTCCGGTATCTTCGACTTCCTGATCACGGTAGAGGCCTTCTGATGCGGAAAGCATGATGCAGCGGACGACATGATTTCCCTGATGGGAAGCGACTTCCATTATGCATTTCTTTCCGTCGTTATCTACTGACAGGGCCTCCCGGATAGGTGGCAGCTCGTCGCCATCAAAGACGACATCTACGACCGGTCCGGAAACCTGCACGATTTTTCCTGTCATATTCTTCTCCTAAAAAAATCCGGCTGTTTTATCCTGTAAAAAAAGCAGGCAAAAAGCCAATCATCTGTCCTGAAAAATTTCAGAACCAAAGCCTGTCAACTATCCTTCTTCTGTGCCTTTGCACCGGCTACGATCTCAGTGATCTCCTGAGTGATAGCGGCCTGGCGGGCTCTGTTGTATTCAGTGCTCAGATACCCGAGCATTTTTTCTCCCGCGTCGGTAGCTGACTGCATCGCGGTCATTCTGGCATTGTGCTCGCAGCAGAACGACTCGACCAGTGCGCCATAAACGAATCCGACGACATATTCCGGAGCTATACGATCCATTACCGCTTCAGGCGACGGGACGAATGACAACATCTCCATTGGAATATCGACCGGCAGATTTTTAAGCTTCTGTACCCTCTTGTCGATGAATTTTTCCCTGACAAGCGGCAGAAGCTGCCTTACCTCGGCATTCTCTGTCATAGCATTTTCCATGCGGGTGTAGATCATGACGATCTCGTCGACTCTGTGGTGCCTGAAATCATCAATAAGAGTCTCAGAAATACTTCTAGCACGCGAAAGTGTCGGGTCCTGCACTACATAGTTGAATTCGGTGTCGATATCGTAGCCCTTCGCCTCGAGGTAGTGCTTTCCGATCTGGCCCATGCAGTAAATTTTCGCATCTTTGTATTTCGTGAGCTGCTCTTCCATCGCCTTGAGGACGTTGTGGTTGTACGCACCTGCGAGGCCTTTGTCGGCCGTGACAACGAGGAGTCCGACCTTTTTTTCTTCGTCGTGAACATCCTCATCCTCAAAGTAGATGCTCTTCATCTCAGGCACATGCCTCAAAAGTCTTGTCACCGACTGCTGCAGCGAATAGAAAAATGGCTCGGTCTCTGCAAGTGCCTTCTTTGCTTTTTTAAGCTTCGAAGATGAAATCAGGTACATGGCGTTCGTAATTTTTAAAGTATCGCGGACACTCGAAATCCTGTCTTTTATCTCTTTTGTAGAAGCCATCTTATCACCTCGATGCCTTGTACTTCTTCGCCGTATCTATAATGCGCTGTTTGATTTCGTCTGTAAGCTCCTTCTTCTCCTCGATCTCATTTACAACGTCTGCGGCGTTGTCCCTTATGAAACTGATCGTATCGAGCTGAAGCTTCTTGACTTTTGATCTGTCGACATCGTCGAAATATTTTTCCTGAGCAAGTACGAGAGTGATCACCTGATCTGCCATCGACAGCGGATGATTCAGAGGCTGTTTCAAAAGCTCCATCAGGGCATTGCCGTGGTCGAGCTGTGCCTTTGTCGTCTCATCGAGGTCTGAAGAGAACCGGGTAAATACCTCGAGCTCTCTGTACTGTGCGAGATCGATCCTGATGGTACCAGAAGCCTTCTTCATAGCTTTCGTCTGGGCAGCTCCGCCGACACGGGAGACTGAAAGTCCGACGTTTACGGCAGGTCTCTGTCCCTCGAAGAAAAGCTTTGTCTCGAGGAAAATCTGTCCGTCTGTAATAGAGATGACATTTGTCGGAATGTAAGCCGACACATCGCCATCCTGCGTCTCAATGATAGGAAGCGCTGTAATGGATCCGCCTCCCTTAGCATCCGAGAGCTTGGCGCATCTCTCGAGAAGTCTTGAATGGAGATAGAAAACATCTCCAGGGTAAGCCTCACGTCCTGGCGACCTGCCGAGAAGAAGCGAGATGGTCCTGTATGCGACCGCATGTTTTGACAGATCATCGTAGACTATCAGCACATCTCTTCCCTGATTCATAAAATGCTCTGCCATCGCAGTGGCGGCGTACGGCGCTATGTACTGGTCTGCGACCGGATCTGATGCAGTGGCAGCGAGAACGATGCTGTAGTCCATCGCACCGAATTTTTTTAAATTTTCAACTACTCTGGCGACCGTAGAAGCCTTCTGTCCAATTGCAGCATAGATGCAGATGACGTTTTTACCTTTCTGGTTCAGAATGGTGTCTGTAGCTATGGAAGTCTTTCCGGTCTGTCTGTCTCCGATGATAAGCTCACGCTGGCCGCGGCCTATAGGAAACATCGAGTCGATCGCAAGTATTCCTGTCTCGAGCGGAGTATCTACCGACTGTCTGTCGATGATCCCCGGAGCCTCGTGCTCCACAGGGCGGTACTCATCTTCTTTGATATCGCCCTTTCCGTCTATCGGCTCGCCGAGCGCATTTATGACTCTGCCAAGAAAAGCATCGCCAGTCGGGATTCCTGCTCTCTTTCCGGTTCTTGCGACTCTGCTTCCCTCGTGGATTCCAAAGTCACGTCCGAACAGAACGACACCAATCTCGTGTTCTTTTATATCCTGGACCATGGCCTTTACGCCGTTGTCAAAGACAACAACTTCTCCGTACTGTGCATGGTCTATCCCGTAAATACGGGCAATGCCGTCTCCGACGCTTATGACCTCTCCGGTCTCCTTCGCCTCGAAATCGGCATCAAAATTTTCAATTTCACTCCTGATGATGGAGATAATATCGGTAGCACTAACTGCTGCCATAATCTCACCTCCCGTTTATTTTTTTAGCTAACTGTCTGAGCTGGCCCTCGTAGCTCCTGTCGATCTCTATGTTATTTTTGCACCGGACAATATAGCCTCCGATCAGCGACGGTTTTACCTCGACACAGAACCTGAACGTCTTGCCCGGGAAAATTTTCTCGAGTGCCGTCCTGGCGCACTCCTGATCTTTTTCAATCTCATCCTGCCTGGCGCACTGGAGATCAGCTACATACAGGCCATCCTTCTCTTCCTCGATCTTTACATATTCGCGGAGGATGTCAGGTATATATTTCTCATTGTGATTCCTGATCATCACAAGCAGAAAATCTGTAAAAATTCTGGAAAAATGGTTTGCCTCTGCGAGCTTTCGCTCAACAGCTTCCTTCTTCCTGCTGTAAATGACCGGGCTCATCAGTAATTCCATATATGCGGGTGTGGAATCGAGCTCACGCAGGACGCTCAAAACTTCGTTCTTATCGACCGGCAGCTCAGACAATACCAATGCGTTATTGTGCACCGTTGCCTGACTCATATTTATCACCGTTCTCCAAAATCTTCTTCGCTGCCATAAGGGCAAGTGAGCCTATAGCCTCACGGCTTTCATCCAGATTCCTCTGCTTCGTATTCTCCGCATCCCGTCTGGCCTTTGCTCTGATCTCGTCAGCCTCTTCAGCAGCATCAGCAATCCTCTTGTCGTGGATTTTGTCTGCTTCGATACGGGCTTCCTTAATGATCCTGCTGGCCTCTTCCTCAGCAGCGGACTGCTTTTTTAAATATTTCGCTTTTTCCTTATCGGCTTCCTTCTTACGATTGTCCGCCTCTGTGTATCTGTCCTTTATAGAAGCTTCCCTCTCCTTGATGACACGAAGGACTCTGTTGAAGAGGAACTTCTTTAAGATCCAGTAAATGATCAGGACGTTGACAATCGTAAGGAGGATGTCCCAGAAATTAATCTTTAACATTTGCCTGTCCTCCCGTTTGCACGGCCTGCTTTTATTTCAGGAACAGAATGATAAGCAGGGCGATGACGAAACCGTAAATAGCGGTTGCCTCGGCAAGGGCGCATCCTAAAAGAAGTGATGACTGAATCTTTCCAGATGCTTCCGGCTGTCTTGCGATAGCGTCAACTGCGCTCGATGTGGCTTTTCCAATTCCCAAGCCTGCGCCGATTCCTGTTAAAACTGCGATTCCTGCTCCAATAGCTACAAATAATGTTGCACTCATTTTAAATTCTCCTTAAAAAAATTGATTTACTCACTTGTCTCAACCGACTCTTTTATAAACAGAGACGTTAAGAACACAAATACATAGGCCTGAATCAGGCCATCGAAGATATCAAAGTAAAGCGATGCCAGCGCCGGCAGAACGACCGGGATCACGAGCTTAAGGAGCTCCATGATTACAAAGCTGCCCAGCACATTTCCGAAAAGTCGCATGCAAAGTGACAGAGGTCTGATAAAGATCTCTAAGATATTGATTGGGGTTATGATCGCCATAGGCTCTGCAAAACTGTGCAGGAACTTCTTCGGCCCCTTTTCTATCACTCCGCTCGCCTCAATGAGTATGATGCTCATAAGAGACAGCGCAACCGTCACATTCATGTCCTTCGTCGGTGGCTTGAATCCGATGATTCCGATCAGGTTCGATATCGCTATATAGATAAGTACCGATACCAGATACGGAACGTACCGTTTCCCTTTTTCTCCGATAGTCTCTCCGAAAAATTTGTACAGCCACTCGACAAAACTCTCGAGCAGAAGCTGTCTCTTTCTCGGATGTTCCACGCTCAGGTTCCGCGTCATAAGAAGGCAGGCCACAAACACTACGGCTATAATGATCCAGGTCACGACCACGGATTCATATACCGGAATGCCTCCGAATATCGGTATCGTAAATACGGTGTCGACATTCATGTCCGCCTTCAGCGAAGTCACAAGCGTATCCAAATGCTATCACTTCCTTTCCTCTTCAATCCTCTCCCCGAAGCAGCCGTTCCGGACTCAAAACAGCATACCTCAGATTTATGTTCTGATTCTAATACACAAAAAAGCACTTGTCAAATTGTATTTTTGTGTATTTTGCACAAATTGGTTATAAGAAATTTGTGCAAAATGTTTAATTTCTTTCTGAGGATCTTCGCCGGTATTGTTTTCTTTCTACAATATGTGAACTAACCGTGAAGAATTCGTGATATCAAGCTAAAATTTGATAAATTTTCATTGAAATTGAGTCAAATTTTTCTCAATAGCTCCAAATTTTAAAAAAGGCCCTGACGAAAGCGCCAGAGCCTTGGTAAATCACTTTAAAAAATGCTGTTAATTTATAAATGCATCATGTACAGACTTCATAGCGACATTTACATCATCAATGTCAATAAGGACTGTGATGCGAATCTCTGAAGTGGAGATCATGCGAATGTTTACTCCGACATCTGCCAGAGCCTCGAACATCTTGGCTGCAACTCCTGCGTTCGACTGCATTCCTGCGCCAACGATAGAGAGCTTTGCGACGTTCTCCTCCTCCACAAGTTTCTGGAAGGTGAGCCTCTCCTGATTTTCCTTCAGTATCTGAACTGCCTCCTTTGCCTGTGTCTGATCTACTGTAAATGAGATGTCCTTCGAGTCCTCCCTGCCGATCGACTGCAGGATCATATCTACATTTATATTCTTCTTGGCGAGAAGATCAAATACTCTGAATGCTATTCCAGGTGTATTCTTTAATCCAATGATTGCTATACGGGCTGCATCCTTATCCGCTGCTACTCCGCTCACGAGCATGCTTTCCATCTTCGTTACCTCCTTAACGACTGTTCCTTCTGCATTTGTAAGACTTGAACGAACCACAAGCGGTACGTTGTATTTCTTGGCCATCTCTACGGATCTGTTGTGAAGTACCTGGGCGCCTAAGGTCGCAAGCTCAAGCATCTCATCGTAGGAGATTTCCTTTAATTTTCTGGCATCTGGAACGATTCTCGGATCTGCCGTGTAAACTCCATCAACATCTGTATAAATCTCACAGGCATCTGCATTTAAAACTGCTGCAAGTGCTACCGCTGTAGTATCCGAACCGCCTCGTCCAAGTGTAGTCACATCGTCGTATCTGTTGACGCCCTGGAATCCGGTAACGATAACGATCCTGCCCTGGTCGAGCTCTGCATTGATCCTGTCGGTGTCTACCTTCTTAAATCTTGCATTCAGGTGATGGTGAGTCGTATGCATGACTACCTGGAACGCATTCAGTGAAACTGCAGGTACTCCGAGTTTGGCCATAGCCATAGCCATTAGAGCCACTGAAATCTGCTCACCTGTAGAAAGCAGAGCATCCATCTCACGCTTTGGCGGATCAGGATTAATCTCCTTCGCCTTGGCGATCAGGTCATCTGTCGTATCTCCCATAGCTGAAAGGACTACGACGACTTTGTTGCCTTTTTTGTAATCTTCGATGCAGCGCTTCGCCACATTGTAGATTCTCTCTTTGTTGGCGACTGAGGTACCGCCAAACTTCTTGACTATTAACATTGTTCCTCCAATTTATATAAAAAATCTGTGCTGATTACGCCAGACGAATCGTGCTGACTGTTCCAGGGAGTTTCTTTACGCTCTCGTCAAACTCTCTCTGCTCCATCTCAGGTGTGATAAATCCAACTTCACCCGGTACTATATCCGCATCTATGTACTCAACCTCTTCAGTAAACGCAGTATCAATGGCACTCTGGTCATCTGTCGTGCGGACGAAGAAGCGGTATCTGTCAAGGCCAGGATCTGCGAGCTCGAGCTTTTCCTCTCCCCACTCTATCGGTATATTTTTATTAAGGTGCTTTGCCATCCTGACGATGTCTCCGACTACCGCGGAAGCTGTCGGAAGTTTTCCTGCACCTGAACCGTAGAACATTCCGTCTCCTAAAATATTTCCATGGAGAAATACTGCATTGAAGACTCCATCCACATTGTAAAGTGGGCTCTCCGGAGCGACAAGGAACGGTGCGACCCTGCATGAATAGGTATTTCCAACTTCCCTGCTCGTAGCGAGGAGCTTGATCTTTCGGCCGATCTTTCTGGCATATTTCATATCTGCTACTGAAATATGGGTTATGCCCTCGGTCGGGATATCGTTGTAGTCCACCTGCTGCCCTGCGACGAGAGAGGTCAGGATTGCGATCTTTCTCGTGGCATCGTATCCTTCGATATCAGCTGTCGGGTCCTTTTCGGCAAAGCCTTTCGCCTGAGCCTCTTTTAATACTGCGTCGAAATCGGCTCCCTTTTCAGCCATATCTGTCATCATGTAGTTCGTAGTGCCGTTTACGATTCCGGCTATATATTCGATCACATCTCCGGTGAGACATGACTCAATGCATCTGATAATAGGGATTCCGCCGCCTACTGAAGCCTCGAACATGAAATTTACATCGTGTTCTCTGGCAATCCTTATAAGCTCCGCTCCCTTGTCTGCTACAAGTGCCTTGTTCGATGTCGTGACATTCTTTCCGGCTTCGAGCATAGCTTTTACAAAAGTGTAGGCCGGCTCGACTCCTCCCATAGTCTCGACTACGATCTTTATCTCAGGATCATTTACAATATCCTTGTAATCGTGTACGATAAGCGGCTCAATCGGGTCACCCTTGAATTCCCTTAAGTCAAGGACCTTCTTCAATTCAATTGGTTCTCCGACTCTTTTCGCTATAACATCGTGGTTAACCCTGAGTGTCTCAGCAACTCCGCTTCCAATGGTTCCATAACCCATTATCGCTGCTTTCATTCTTTTTCCTTTCTCACTAGAACTGCTCCTCTGCGAGTATTCTCGCATAAGAGACTCCATTTATCTGTTCGACCCTCTCAGTGGCCTCTGCGGCGTCCATATCCTTCGGCAGGTCCATAGACAGCGTGATCGCTGCTATACCGTTAACCGGTATCGACTGATGGATGGACAGGATATTCGATCCTATATCCGCCAGACTCGTAAGTATCTTCGACAGCCGGCCCGGCTCGTCGATAAGCTTTACGACCATCGTAACCGTTCTGCCCTTCTCATTCTCATGGTATCTGAAGATTTCGTCCTTATACTTGTAAAAACTCGATCTCGAAATCCCTGCCTTTTCAGCCGCTTCCGATGCGGACTGGCACTTCCCGGACTCCAGCAAAAGCTTCGCCTTCTCGACTCTTAAGAGGACTTCCGGAACTGCCTTTTCCTTCAGAACATAGTATGCTTCCTCTGCCATTTTGTCCCTCATGTAAAAATTCTCTGGCCACATCTTCCGCGGCCCGCGGACTGTCTTTCACAGAAAAACAAATGTCCTTGACTGGAATACTCTAACATAATGTTGCATTTCAGTCAAGGACATGTTAATAAATCTCATGTATTAAATTAAGTAACTTTCGGGTGATCCGAAATATGCAGCTGTATTATTTACTCTGCGTCCGTCACACCGCGCTTCGGCTTTCCAAGAGATACCCACTTCAGGTAAGCGTTCATAAACGGATCGAGGTCTCCGTCCATAACGCCCTGGACGTTCGAAGTCTCCTCGCCAGTACGGAGATCCTTTACCATCGTGTATGGCTGGAAGACATAGGAGCGGATCTGGTTGCCCCAGCTTATCGAGCTTACATCTCCTCTGATGTCAGCTTCCTTCTGCTCCTGCTCCTCCTCACGCAAAACCTCAAGTTTTGCACGGAGCATCTCCATAGCCTTGTCTTTATTCATGTGCTGGCTTCGCTCGTTCTGACAGGTAACAACGATTCCGGTCGGGAAATGTGTGATTCGAATGGCGGATGAAGTCTTATTGATATGCTGTCCGCCGGCGCCACTGGAACGGTAGGTATCGATTCTGATATCCTCATCCCTTATAACAATATCCGGTGCGTCTTTTAGTTCAGGCATTACATCTGCATTTGAAAAAGAGGTCTGTCTCTTGCCGTTCGCATTGAAAGGAGAGATGCGGACCAGTCTGTGTACTCCCTTCTCAGATCTCAGGTATCCGTAGGCGTTCTCACCGTTCACCTGAAAAGTGACTGACTGAAGTCCTGCCTCATCGCCTTCCACCTCGTCGAGAAGCTCTATACCAAAGCCGTGCTTGTCTGCCCACTTCGAATACATTCTGTAGAGCATAGATGTCCAGTCCATGGCCTCTGTGCCGCCTGCTCCCGCATGGAGGGTAACTATGGCGTTGTTGTGGTCATATTTTCCAGAGAGAAGTGTCTTAAGGCGAAGATTCTCGAGATCAGTCTTGAACTGTTCGAACTCTTCCTTTGCGTCCTCAAGCATAGCCGGGTCGTCTTCGTCCTCCTCGGCATCCATCTCGATAAACGTCTCGATGTCGTCATATTTCTGCTGAAGACTGTCGGCTACAGCCACATCGTCCTTCAGGCTCTTGAGCTCCTGGCTCTTCTTCGTCGCCGTCTCTGCATCGTTCCAGAAATCAGGAGCTTCCATCTCGCGCTCCATCTCCTGGATCTTATTTTTCTTTCCTTCTATATCGAGTGAATCGAAGACTTCACGCAGTGTGTCGTCATAGCTTTTCAGCTCGCTCTTCATCTGATCAAATTCCAGCATTAGTTTTCCAACTTTCCTTTTAAAACTGATATGCCTTTCTGCACCTGATTGTCCTGAGAAAAATCATAAGTATCCATACTGGTGACTTTAGCAGGGTCCCCTGAATACTTGTATTTGAGTTCGATATCCGGCTTTATGCCCTTCTTGTGAATGCACTCGCCGCTCGGCGTGTAGTAGGTCTCGACTGTCATCTTTAAGGCAGAGCCATCATTTAATTCGAACTCCTGCTGCACTATTCCCTTTCCAAAAGTCTTGGTGCCGATCAGCGTACCGTACTTGAAGTCCCTGACTGCTCCTGAAAAAATTTCTGCAGCAGAGGCTGTCTCTCCCGAGATAAGTACCACTGTAGGGATCTTTTCCTGCTTCTTGTCATCTGAGGAATATGTGGTCTTGTGGCCGTACTTGTCCATCATATAGACGGTCGTGCCTTTAGGCAGAAGATCGTCAAGTATCTTCGTTACCGAGTCAACAAGTCCTCCCGGATTCGTGCGCAGGTCGTAGATCACGGCCTTCATACCCTGATTCTTTAGTTCTGAGAGCTTTTTTTCAAACTCTTTCTGTGTTTTTGAATTGAATTCAGTTATTTCTATATAACCTATGCCAGACGTTTCGTCAAGCATTTTTCCATATACAGATGGGCTTTCAACTGCGGCACGGCGCAGCTTTACAGTGTGAGTGGCGCCATCGTGTGTGTAGACGATCGTCACATCTGTCCCGGACCTGCCGCGGATTTTTTTCGTAAACTGGGTCAGGCTCAGATTCGAAGCAAAGGCGCCATCGGCTGAAACTATCACATCGCCTTTTACAATACCGGCTTTGGCGGCCGAAGAGCCCCCAAAAACCTGCTGCACGACGACACGATTTTTATTGTCCTTTGAGACAGAGACGCCGATCCCGACATATTGTCCAGAATTGTCCTCAAGCTCATCCTTGTACTCCGAAGCCGTCATGTACTTGGAATACGGGTCGTCCATCGAGTTCATAAGTCCCTTGTAGATGCCGTCCTTCTTTTTGGTATCGGAGACATCCTTATAGTAATATTTGTCGATAAACTTTGAAATACTGCTGGCCTTGGCGACATCTCCTATGCCCATGAATCCGACATCGTAAAGCCTGCTTACAACGAAACCTCCTGTAAGGATCACGACCGCAATAACGACAAGGCATCCTATAACGCCTGCAAAAACACCTTTTTTAAATGATGATTTATTTTTCATACGTGTAAATGTTTCTTTAATGTGAGACGGCTTCCGATGTATCCGATACCGACTCCAAGTACCAGTGAAACCGGAATAAGTACTTTAAAAATACTGTTCACAGGTGCAAATGCAAACATATTCGAAAGCGCATTAAACCTGTTCGCGACGTATCTGATGATGCGCCCGTACATGACATATAGGATCACGAGCGGGATTACTGAGCCGATAAGTCCTATGGTCACACCTTCTACTATGAAAGGCGCCCTGACGAACGAGTCCTTCGCACCGATAAGCTTCATGATGCCGATCTCCTCCCTGCGGACAGAGATGCCGACCGTAACTGTGTTATTTATCAAAAAGATCGCAACCGCAATAAGTATGATGACTATGCTCATCGAAATCAGCTGTACCAGAGAGTTGAAATCTGTAAGTGTCCTGGCTGTAGCCGCAGACTGATGGACTTCCCTGACTCCGGCCTGCTTCTCAAGAAAGGATACGAGGGCTGACTGCTTTGAGACATCTTTCAGATATATCTCGTAATTGGCCATGTCCTTAAGTGGATTGTCATCAGCAAATGAATCCGCCGCATCTTTGTGTTTTCCAAAATAGCTCTTCTGGAACTCGCTCCAGGCTTCATCGGCCGAGACAAATTTGTACGACCGGACTTCAGGCCTTTTGCTTATAGCCGTGCCGATATCATCTATCTCGTCCTGCGTCGCATTGTTGTCAAAATATACTGTAACAGACACGCCCTTCTCGGCATTTTTAAGCATTCCTCCGAAATTTACCGTGACTGCGTAAAAAAGTCCGAACAGAAAAATGCATGCCGCCATCGTGGCAATAGAAGCGATCGAGAACATTTTGTTCCGCCAGATATTCTTAAAGCCCTGGCGGATATTATATCCAAGGGATGAAAGCCTCATGATGAAAGTTCCTCCTCATCTGAAACTACGGCCCCCTTATATATCGTGATCACGCGTTTGTTCATAGCGCGGACTATCTCCATATCATGTGTAACAACGACGACAGTGGTTCCGTCCTGGTTGATCTCATTCAAAAGCTTCATGATCTCCCAGGTGTTGTGTCCGTCGAGATTTCCAGTCGGCTCATCTGCAAGAAGTATCTTCGGATGGTTCACCAGAGCTCTTGCTATGGCCACTCTCTGCTGCTCTCCGCCTGACAGATGACCCGGCAGTGAACGGTACTTGCTCGCCAGCCCGACTCTCGAGAGCATCTGCGGGACGCGGCGCTTTATCTGTTTTTTGGATGCATCCGTTACGCGCATCGCAAAGGCCACATTCTCATAGACGTTTCTGTCCTTTAAAAGCCTGTAGTCCTGGAATACACAGCCAATCTTCCTGCGGTATTCAGGGATCTCACGGTGGCGCATCCTGTTCAGGTCTCGGCCTGCAACCACGATGCTGCCCTCTGTAGGTGTAAGCTCCTTTAAAAGGAGCTTGATCAGCGTCGATTTTCCTGCGCCGGAATCTCCGACTATGAAAACGAATTCCCCGCTTTCGATTCGCAGGCTCACATCTTTAAGCGCGTGTGCCTTCACTCCTGCCTCATATGTTTTGCTAACATGTGATAATTCAATCAAAAATCCTGTTCCTCCATATACTTCATGTATTCTACCACCATCATGGCGATTTTGAAAGTAATGGCGTCATCAAATTTTCTAAGATCGAGTCCCGTGCTCTTCTGGATCTTGTCCAGACGATAAACGAGAGTGTTCCTGTGAATATAGAGCTGCCTCGAAGTCTCCGAAACATTCAGGCTGTTATCGAAAAATTTATCTATCGTAGTAAGTGTCTCTTCGTCGAAATCATCCGGGCTCTTGTCCCCGAAAATCTCTCCGATAAACATCTTGCAGAGAGGAATCGGCAGCTGGTAAATAAGTCGTCCGATACCGAGCACCGAATAAGCTATAACCTGCTCGTCCGAGAAAAATACCTTCCCGACATCGAGTGCCATCGTAGCTTCCTTATAAGAACGCGAGACATCCTTCAAGTCATGGACCACTGTACCATAGGAAATCCTTATGCTCCTGCCTTCTCTTTCTCCCAGAAGCTCGAGAATGGAGTTGGCCGTCTCCTTGACTTCTTCGTAATCGTCTTTATTGAGGTGCTTTACGATAATAATGCTGTCCTCATCGACTGCCGTCACAAAGTCCGAGCTGTGCGCCGAAAATAAATTTCTGACTTTCTCGAGCTCGTCTCCGCGTTTATTTCCCTCGAGCTTGACCACCATGACAATGCGCAGTGCGTTTGGTTCGATATGGAGCTTCTTCGCGCGGTTGTAAATATCTACGAGAAGAAGATTGTCCAGCAGGAGATTCTTGATAAAGTTGTCCCTGTCGTAGCGCTCCTTATAAGCCACCGTAAGCTCCTGAAGCTGCAGTGCAGTGACCTTTCCCATCATCTGAGTCTTTTCCTCATCGTCCGACATACATATAAGTACAAACTCCAGGTTCTTCTCATCGTAAACCTTAAAAAACTGCCGTCCGCCTATGACCTGGCTCTCCGCCGGCGACTTCGCAAACTCAGCCGCAGGCTTCCCAAAATCCGACACGTCACTGACAGTCGTAGCCAGCGCAATGCCCTCAGGATCGGTGATCACGAAGTTCACCTTAGTTATCGCATTCATCCCCTCAATAGTCTTCTGTATTATCTGATTTGTGATCATATAGCCCCGAATCCTCCAAGAAAAAAGTATTCTGTGAAAGTTGTACAAAAACTCACATCGTTTTTTGAGCACATTTCACAATCACCCTTTCTAGTTTAATATAAAATGACGAATTTTTAAAGTATTTTTATCAAATTTTTGGTATTTTTTCTAAACCCGGGACAGTAGGGACGGTTCTTTTTGTCCCATTTTCTGATAATTCAGGCAATTTCACAAAACAAAAGACTCCGTAAGGACTGCCAGAAAGCAATTCTTCCGGAGCCGGCTAAGAAATCATGGCACCTGTTATCTGTCTGTTGTTGGAGTTTTGTTAAGGTAACATTAATAATTCCGGTTTTCTCAGCCCAGTCTCATACCGGTCTCTATCGGATGCCCATTCAAAAAAGCTGCAGCACTCATGCGTTTTTTGCCTTCGAGCTGCAGAGCTGAAATCGAGAGCGCGCCGGAAGAGCAGCGGACAGCGATGCTTCCGTCTCCTTCCGTCGAGATACGCACGATGGTGCCGATTGCGGCATTTTTTTCATCGGGTGTAAGCTCTGCCTCGCCGATTACCGAAGCCCTGTACACTTTGAGGCTTTTGCCTTCAAAATATGTGTATGTGCCAGGCCACGGATAAAGTCCCCTGACATGGCGCTCGAGAACAGACGCATCGATTGAAAAATCGAGCTTCCCCATGTCCTTTCTGATCATTCCGACATGGGTTGATTCGGCATCGTTCTGTGGAATCGGGGTAATCTCACCATTTTCAAGTCCTTCAAGAGTTTTAACCAGAAGAGAGGCGCCAACATCTGCGAGCTTGTCAAAAAGGCTGCCACCGGTATCGTCGTCTGCGATCTTCACTTTCTCCTGAAGCAGGATGTCTCCGTCGTCGAGGCCCGGTCCCATCTGCATTGTGGTGACTCCGGTGTACTCGTCGCCATTTAAGATCGACCACTGGATTGGAGCCGCACCCCTGTATTTCGGAAGAAGTGAGGCGTGGACATTCACGCAGCCGTATTTCGGATGGTCCAGGATCTCCTTCGGCAGAATCTGTCCGAAAGCCGCTACCACTCCGACTTCTGCCGGGATATTGTTTACAGCTTCGATCGACTCTGGATTTCTGATGCGTTCAGGCTGATATGTCGGGACATTGTGCTCAACTGCCCACTCCTTTACAGGAGAGTAGGTGACTTTTCTGCCTCTGCCGCGGGCCTTGTCAGGCTGCGTCACAACAAGCACAATGCGATGGCCTGCTGCCGCAAGGCCGTCCAGTATCGGGACTGCGAAGTCCGGCGTCCCCATGAATATCACTCTCATTACTCAGAATCTCCTTCGTCGGTGTCATCTTCATCGTAACTGTGAAGACCGTCCTTTACGAGTCTCGTGTACATAAGGCCATCGAGGTGGTCTGTCTCATGGCAGACAGCTCTCGCAAAAAGTCCCTCGGCCTCGGCCTCATAAGGCTTCATATCCTTGTCAAAAGCCTTGAACTTCACATGCTCCGGACGGCTTACAATGCCATAGACACCCGGAACTGAAAGGCATCCCTCCTGTCCGGTCTGTTCTCCGTCCTTCTCAGTGATCTCTGGATTTATAAGTACGTAAGGGCCCTCTCCAACGTCAATGACCACAATTCTCCTCAGCACTCCAACCTGTGGAGCTGCGAGTCCAACACCGTTTGCATTGTACATAGTCTCAAGCATATCATCGACAAGTGCCCTAAGTCTCGGAGTCATCTTCGTAACTGGTTTGCAAACCTTCTCAAGTACGGGGTCCCCCTGCTGTCTGATCTCTCTTAATGCCATAAATTTCTCCTTCCTTTTCTAGTCAAAATCATACCAGAGGTCGGCGTTTTTAGGAGCGTCTGCCTCTGCAATTGCTTCATCCATAAGCTTTCTGGCTTTTATAAGTGCCTCGTATGAGGTATCCTTTATCACGACTTCGTAGCGGAAGATATCCTTGATCTTCGATATCGGCGATGGCGTCGGCCCTGCCACAAAGAGGTCCGGAAAAGCATTCTTCAGCCTTCCAGTGATGAATGTTCCCATAGAGATGCACCCTTCCTCAGTTCTCGATGTGATCTCCACTGACAAGAGATGCGAAAACGGCGGAAAATGCAGAAGTCTTCTGTACGCACTCTCCTGCCTGTAAAAATTCCGGTAGTCATTTTTCGCAGCTGAAACTATAGCAAAATTTTCGGGCTGGTAGGTCTGGATCACAGCCTCTCCCGGATTTTCTCCACGTCCCGATCTGCCGCACGCCTGAAGTATCAGATCAAACGTCCTCTCACTCGCCCTGTAGTCGGCTGCATTCAGAGAAAGGTCAGCCATCAGGACTCCCATCAGTGTGACGCCCGGGAAATCGTGTCCCTTCACTATCATCTGGGTTCCGATTAGAATATCCGCGTCCTTCCTGCTGAATGCAGATATGATCTGGCGGTATCCGTCTGGTGTCTTCGTCGTATCTGCGTCCATTCGAAGGATCCGGCTTTTCGGAAAAAGCCTCTGCACTTCTGTCTCGATCTTCTCAGTTCCTGCGCGCATCGTGCCGATAAGTCTCGAATGGCAGGATGGACATTCGCGCACCATCGGCCTCTTCGCACCACAGTAGTGACAGTGCAGGAAGCCGTCTCTGTGCAGTACCATTGGGACATCGCAATGCTCACATTTTATCACCGCTCCGCATTCTCTGCAAGATACGGTCCCGGCCACGCCCCTTCTGTTGATAAAAAGCATGACCTGTTCCTTTTTTTGAAGGCGGTCCTTTATGCCATCATAGAGCTTCCGGCTTAAGATCGAGCGATTGCCAGCTGCAAGCTCAGCCCTCATATCGACTATAGAAACCTCAGGCATGCAGGCGTCATTTGCTCTCTTTTCCAAAGTATAGAGAGTGTATTCGCTGTTTATGGCATGGGTGTAAGAGCTTACAGAAGGTGTAGCACTGCCGAGCACGACCTGCGCGCCGCAGAGCCGCCCCCGCTCCACTGCAGCTTCCACCGCGTGGTACCTCGGCGGCTTCCCGCTGACATAGCTTGTCTCGTGCTCCTCATCTACTATAATAAGCCCCAGATTTTTAAACGGAGTAAAAAGTGCGCTCCGGGGGCCTATCATAACAGAGACTTCACCTGCTCTTGCTCTCTCCAGCTGCTCATTTTTAAGCGAGGCATTCATCCTCGAATTCACATATGAGACCTTATCTCCAAAAAACCTGTAAAATCTCAGGATATTTTGCAATGTAAGCGCTATCTCAGGTATAAGGACTATCGCCTGCTTTTTTTCTTTCAGGACCTGCTCAATCATCGCAATGTAGAGAAGTGTCTTGCCGCTTCCCGTCACTCCGTGTATAAGGCTTACTTTAGGCTTATTTTTCAAAAAATCGTCGAGGACAGCTCTCTGGTCTTCATTCAGGGAGATCTGCGGCCTTTCTTGTGTAAGCCCTTTCATATTTTCGAACGGGTTTCTCAGGTGAGTGCGCTTCTCGACAGATACCAGTCCCTGTTTTTCAGCCTTTCTTATCACATCGGACGGAATATCGTAGTCCTGTCTCAGATCGTCCCAGAGAAATATTTCATTTTTTTGAAGTATTGAAAAGAGCTTTTCAGCGTATTTCGAATGCCTCTTTTTTGACAGAAGCTCTGCCAGGGCACTGTCAATATCCCCTGTCCTTCTTACGACCTTATATGTCTTTACAGCGGCATTTGCGGTCGATGGAAATACGACTGAGAGCGCCTGCCCCAGAGTTCCGCCGTATCTCTCACGAATAAAACCGGCGAGGGCAAACATCTCACCCTCGCCTGACTTCGGAGCTTCAGCAGAGACTATGTCTTTTACTTTGTCTTTATCTATTGTGCATTCATCTTCTACAGTTATCACAAAGCCGCGGAGCTTCCTGCCGTGCATCGGCACGACAACTCTGCTGCCCGGCTTTACCGCGTCCTCGAGCTCCTTTGGAATGCCGTAAGTAAATGGGTGATCCAGCTTTGTCACACCGAGATTGACATATACCTGTGCGAACATACTACTCCTGAAAATAAATTTACCGGCCTGCCAGTATATCGGCGATCAGGACTCTCTCGTCCATCGGGTATTTTTTACCCCTGATCTCCTGATAGTCCTCATGGCCCTTGCCTGCAAGGATTATAACATCGCCCTTCTGCCCATTGTCGATAGCGTATTTTATCGCTTCCTTGCGGTCCTCGATCATTATATACTTTCCGTCGGTCTTTTTGATTCCGGTCTCGATATCCTTCATGATGGCAGCAGGCTCTTCGAACCTCGGATTATCCGATGTGATTATCGTAAAATCCGACAGGCGTCCGGAAACCTCGCCCATCTCAAATCTTCTGAGCTTAGAGCGGTTTCCGCCACAGCCAAAGACTGTCACGATGCGCTTCGGATGGTATTCCCTGATCGATGTCAGAAGGCTCTCAAGCGCCATAGCGTTGTGAGCGTAATCTATCATCAGTGCAAAATCGTCCGAAACTTTTACCATCTCGATACGGCCCTTTACCCTGGCGGCCTTTAATGCTTTCTGCATCGCCTCGACACTTACATTGAAAAAGTGGCAGACGGCAATGGCACAGAGCGAATTGTAAACTGAAAAACGTCCCGGTACATCGATCGTCACATCGAAGTTTTCTTTTCCGGTGACTTTATAATTGACTCCGAGATATCCCGGCTCCTGAACAAGCCTTATGTCCTTAGCCTCAAAATCAGCCGGCTTTTCGATGCCGTATGTATTTACAGTGCAGGTATGTCCCTTCAGGATTCCCTCGAGATTCTCATCATCCGCATTAAAAATACCGTGGCGGCACTGCTGGAACAGAAGGCTCTTGCAGTGCATATAGTCAGCAAAATCCCTGTGCTCGTTCGGTCCGATATGATCCGGCGAAATGTTGGTAAAAATTCCGATTTCAAAGGTCATGCCGCCCACCCTGTGAAGCATCAGGGCCTGAGAGCTCACCTCCATTACTGCCGCATCGCAGCCGATCTCCACCATCTGTGAGAGATAGTCCTGTACAATATAGCTCTCCGGTGTCGTGTTGCTTGCCGGAATGTGCCTGTCGCCAATGATAGCTTCGATAGTTCCGATAAGTCCTACTTTCCTGCCGGCGTTCTCAAGGATCGACTTTATCATATAAGTCGTGGTCGTCTTTCCCTTTGTTCCGGTGATTCCGATGACTTTCAGCTTGTCGGCAGGATGATCGAACCAGGCGGCAGAGAGCAGAGCCAGGGCCTCGCGGTTATCAGATGACTTTAAGACAGCGACATCTGAAGGGACTGTGACATCCTTCTCTACTACAACGCCTGCTGCACCGGCTTCTACAACCTGATCTATGAAGTCGTGTCCATCGACATTCGCTCCGACTACGGCGACATAGAGACTTCCCTTCTTTACTTTTCTAGAATCGTAAACGAGGCTCGTTATCTCAGTCTCCGGAGAGCCGCTTTCGAGCGTGATACTGGTACCTTTGATCAAATCTTTAATAGTTTTCATTAGATTGTTTCCTTCTCTGTGTAGGCCTCTTCACAGTACCTGCATCTGTATATTTCTTTTTTCGCATCGGTCAGGATGAAGACCTGGTCAAGTCCCTGCTCAATCGATGTGATGCAGCGCGGATTCTTGCATTTGATCACATTTTTAAGGACCTTTGGAAGTGCGAGCTTCTCCTTTGCGATGATGCTGTCATTTTTGATCACGTCAACTGTGATATTGTGGTCGATATATCCTATCGTGTCGAGGTCAATACTTCCGAGCGGACACTCGATCTTTATTATATCCTTGTGTCCCATCTTCTTGCTCTTCGCATTCATGATAATAGCCACTGTCGCATCCTTCAGCTCATCGAGTTTCAGCAGATGGTATATCTTCATGCTCGTTCCGGCCTTGATATGGTCTAATACATAACCCTCGTGAATTCCGCTGATATTTAGCATTTCTCTCCTCCTTTTTCACTGGACGGATTGTTGGTAGGCTGAGGGATGTTCTTATCGACCTGAATCCCCAGCAGAGTGAGTATCAGTGCCATCCTTATAAATACAGCCTTCTTCGCCTGTGTAAAGTACTGTGCCCTCGGGTCGTCATCGACTTCTACCGAAATCTCATTTACTCTTGGAAGCGGGTGCATAACTATCATGTCTTCTCTTCCGAGTTTCATCTTATCATTGTCTAAGATATAGCGGTCCTTCAATCTGACATAGTCGTCCTCATTGAAAAAACGCTCTCTCTGGACTCTCGTCATATAGAGCACATCGAGCTTTGGCATAGCATCCTCGAGGCTCTCTGTCTCCTCGTAGGTAGCGCCATTTTTTTCAAGGACATCCTCCCTGATATAGGACGGAAGCTTTAGTTCTTCGGGTGAGATCAAAACGAAATGTACGCCCTCGTATCTGACGAGAGCTGAGATCAGTGAGTGTACAGTGCGGCCGAACTTCAAATCTCCGCAGAGTCCGATAGTGAAATGATCCAGCCTGCCCTTAAGCGACTTAATCGTGTAGAGGTCGGCCAGAGTCTGTGTCGGGTGTGCGTGTCCGCCATCACCTGCATTTATAACCGGGATTCCCGAATGAAGCGAAGCGACTAGCGGGGCGCCCTCTTTCGGGTGTCTTATCGCGCATATATCCGCATATCCGGAAATGATCCTTAAAGTATCCGAGACGCTCTCTCCTTTGGATGCTGAAGACGAATCAGCCGAGGCAAATCCAAGTGTCTGTCCTCCAAGGCGAAGCATCGCTGATTCAAATGAGAGCCTTGTCCTTGTGGACGGCTCATAAAAACAGGTTGCAAGCCTTTTTCCATCGCAGGCATGCGAATATTTATCTGGATTCTCCTCAATGTCGGCTGCCAGACCCATCAGCTGGTCGAGCTCGTCAACCGAGAAGTCCAGCGGACTCATACAGTGGCGCATTTTTCCTCCTTATTTTGTCAGAACAAAATTTCCGATAAATAGTATAAACCTTTTTTTTGATTTTGGATAGTGTTATACGTTTAATAAAGGTTTAATGGCAATAAATTTGCCATACTACTATAATATATGTAGTGAAGTTTTTTTAAGTAATTCGGAGCTGTTTTTATGTCAGATATTGTCATTGCTGATACTGTAATTGGTATGTCTGAAAAAGATAAAAAACGATACAAGGCTTATCACTGCGGGCTCTGCCATTCGCTGAAGGAAGTTGCCGGTACAAAGGGTCCTGTCCTGTTAAACGACGATTTGACATTAATGTACATTATCCTCTCGAGCCTGTATGACGACGTCCCTGCAGCAGAGATGCACAGCTGTCGCCAGCACCCGTTTTCGAAGCGCCTCGCCTTTGTAAGCGATACTGCCAGATACGTCGCCGAGATGGACATACTTATGAGTTCTTTTGCTGTTCAATGCAGCATCAACACTCCAAATGCCAATGAGAAGAGATATATTCATTCGATGAAAGCCCTGCTCGATTCTATCGTTGAAAAATACCCGAGACAGGCTGCCTCCTGCCGTAAGTCCGCAAAGCAGATGATCGGATACGGGAGAAGAAACGAGCCAAATACCCAGCTCGTATCGGGCTGTTTTGGCGAGGTCTTTGGACAGGCTTTCATAATGCGCGAGGACGAATATCAGAAGGACCTGTACGATATCGGTTTTTTCCTCGGTAAATTTATATATCTGATCACTGCATATTCCAACAGGTCAGATGACATTCGTTCCGGTTCCTACAATCCTCTGATTCTTAAAAAGGACCGTGACCCGGAGAATTACTGCTCTTTTATGCGCGCCACTCTCCAGAGCCTCATTGATGAAGCGAAGAAATCATTCGAGCGGCTGCCGCTGAAGCGTGACACCTCTATCGTAAGAAATATTATGGATTCCGGCGTCTGGATGCGTTTTTATTCTACAAATGAAAAAGAAACCGGGCAGGACAAACTCGCCCACCCGTTTTTGTATAGGTGAAAAATGGAAGAAAAGGATTTAAGCGAGCTGAAACATGCCCGCATTTTTAATAAGATCAGCGAGCAGCAGATTCAGGCTCTGATGGGATGCGTCCGCGGTGAGATCCGCACCTTCCCGAAAGACAGCATTGTGCTTCCGGCCGGTGAAAAGACCGACTCTATCGGAGTTCTGATGGAAGGTAAGCTTCAGGTCGAATCTGTCGACTACTGGGGAAACACCGCAGTCATGAGGCTTATCAGCCCCGGTGAGATCTTTGGCGAAGCGTACGCCGCGTCTGATTCCGAGCCGATGCCAAACGACGTCGTCTCCCTGACCGACTGCAGGATTCTCTTTATGAATATGCACAGGATGCTGACCGAATGCCAGCAGGCCTGCACTTTCCACAATCAGCTGATCCAGAATCTCTTCAAGATCGCCACCCGTCGAAACCGCTATATGAACCGTAAGATCAGCCACATGTCAAAGCGCACGACCCGCGAGAAGCTGCTCTCCTACCTTTCTGACATAGCAAAACAGAACGACTCTAACCACTTTACGATCCCGTTCGACCGCCAGCAGCTTGCCGACTACCTCTCAGTCGAGCGCAGCGCTATGAGCGCCGAGCTCTCGAGGATGGCGAAGGATGGGCTGATCAAATACCATAAGAACGAATTTACACTGCTGGACGAGAAATAGTTGAAAAGACGCCAGAGCAGACACTCATGGCGGCGAAATCAGTGCGGTTTCTGCTCGTCGCGTCCAGCTGCGGACCCTGATAATTACAGGGTCTTGATAAATCTCATGAATGCCTCATGGCCTTCTGGTGTGAGCTTGAAGACTCCTGCATCCTCGAGGACCTGTCTGAATACCTGTCCGACTTCCTCTCTTAAGATTCCATCGATATTTTCCTTCGTAAATCCCTGTGGATACTTGGGCTTTATTTCGTCAACCCAGTCGGCGTGCTTAGAAAGCTCCGGGTTCGATCTGATGTCTTCCCCTGAAACAAGTGCGTCTGCGAGGTCCTCAAAAATCTCCTTTTTCAGCCTTGAAGGAAGAACCGCGAGCCCCATTACCTCGATAAGTCCGATGTTCTCTTTTTTAATGTGGTGCAGATTCTCGTGCGGATGAAAAACCCCAAGCGGATGCTCCTTCGTCGTGATGTTGTTTCTCAGTGCGAGGTCGAGCTCGAAAACATCACCGTGCTTTCTGGCGATAGGTGTAATCGTGTTGTGCGGCTCACCGTCTGTCTCCGCAAATATAAATGCCGTCTGATCCGTATATCCGCGCCATGCCTTAAAAATATGGTCTGCAAGATCGATGATCCTCTCCCGGTTCGTGCAGCGAAGTCTGATGACTGAAAGAGGCCATTTGATGATTCCGCTTGTCACATCCTCATATCCCGGAACTGTAAACATATCCGTAAAATCCGCCTTTTCCATAGCGAAAGTATAGTGTCCGCCCTGGAAATGATCGTGTGTCAGTATCGAGCCTCCGACGATCGGGAGATCTGCATTTGATCCTAAGAAATAATGCGGGAACTGCTCGATGAAATCAAAGAGCTTGTTAAAAGCGTTCCTGTCAATTTTCATAGGAGTATGCTGTCCGTTGAAAACGATGCAGTGCTCGTTGAAATAAACATATGGAGAATATTGGAATCCCCATCTGCTGCCATTTATCGTAAGCGGAATAATACGGTGATTTTCTCTGGCCGGATGATTGAGTCTTCCGGCATAGCCCTCATTTTCAATGCAGAGCTGGCATTTAGGATATGATGACTGCTTTGCATTTCTGGCTGCCGCAATGGCCTTCGGGTCCTTCTCAGGCTTCGAGAGATTTATTGTGATATCAAGATCGCCGTATGGAGTAGAAGTCTTCCATCTGAGATCCTTTTTCACCCTGTATGTTCTGATATAATTTGTCTTCTTTGAAAAATCGTAAAACCAGTCAGTTGCTTCCTTTGGAGATACTCTGTATTTTTCCCAGAATACTCTCTGTACCTCTGCCGGTCTCGGCGTAAGGCAGTTCATAAGAGCCGTGTCAAAGAGGTCCCTCTCCGTAACCGAGTCCCCGATCAGGCCTCTCTTTACAGCCTCATCCAGAAGACCATTTAAAATATCCTCCAGTGGCTCGTCCGTCGTCTCAACAGAGTCGTCATAGCTCTCCTCGTGCATTTCCCTAAGCAGCATATTCGTCGTATAAATGCGCTCGCACTCCGGCGTAAGCCCACTGTCAATTCCGTAATTTACCAGTTCCTTTATGTACTTTGAAAGCATCATTTGCACCTCCACGATATGATGATGTCGGGGTCAACCTTTTGACCACCAAATCATAATATTCTCTTGAACTGATATAATTCTAGCGCGAAGAATTAAATACTTCTATGGTCAGGTTGTCGTAAAATAGTAAAATATTGTGGAAGGGATGGCAGAGTGTCCACAGATAGGCAAACCATGTACTTCCTTGCATATGTTGAGAATTCCGAAATCCGTTTGGAGCAAATGACTTCCTCACAGATCTATATTAAAATATTTTCGAGGGCCTATGTCCCATATCAGTAGAAAATAAATCTATGTTGATAATCTTGTGCTCCGCGGAGCCTGAATGTTTGGGCACTATACCTGGACGCGCAGTAATATGCCAGAGCGGACAGGAGAGGGCAGCGGGCGAATTCAGCGTTTTTCGTAGTGAGGAAGCGCGCTGGCTGCGGCCCGGGTTGCCACCCGCTTGGACCATAAACGTATGTGAACCATACATTGGCAAGAGGGCCGCAATTAGGCGCGCGCGACGAACAGAAAAACGCGCACTGAGCCCCGCAGCCCCATCCTGGCCGCTCTGACAATTTAGTGCCCGTCCATCAGCATCACTCCGCCTTCTCCCTGAGCTCCCTCGCACTCTCTCTTACAGCATCGGTTATGACATCTCCTCCGATCATCCTCGCAAGCTCATCCGTAATCTCGTCCTCATTCAGAGGCCTTATGCTTGACACCGTCGAGTCGTTAGTCGCCGATTTCTCGATCAGGAAATGTCTGTCAGAGAGCGCAGCGATCTGCGGCAGGTGAGTGATCAGAATTACCTGCCTGCCGGCAGAAACCTTCTTAAGCTCGCGGGCTACTGCCGAAGCCGTACGTCCACTGATTCCAGTGTCTATCTCATCGAAGATCATCGTCTTGATATCGTCCGCGGAAGCCAGGACAGTCTTTAGGGCGAGCATGATGCGGCTCATCTCACCACCGGAGGCAACCTGAGAAAGCGGCTTTAAAGATTCACCAGGGTTTGTCGAGATCAAAAACTGCCCGGCATTGAATCCTCCCGCCGAGTAAGAAGTTCTCGAAATCTCAACCTCAAAATCCGCTTTCAGAAAGTTAAGGTTTTTTAATGATTCTTTGACCTTTTCTTCAAGAACTTTAGCGCCATTTTTTCTGATGTTTTCAGCTTTTTCGCAGAGATCATTCAAATCATTTGAAGCATCTGCGAGCTCTTTTTTGAGGCCGGCGACATAGTTCTCGTGGTCATTTAACTGCTCAAGTTTCTCGTCCGCTTCCTCTTTAGTCTTGAAAATATCCTCTATCGTGCGGCCGTATTTCTGCTTCAGGTCATTTATCAGGTCGAGCCTTCTCGTTACCTGGTCGAACTCTGCCGGGTCAAACGTCAGATTCTCTGCTGCGCCAATCAGCTCATGTGAAAAATTTTCGAGAATGTCATATGCATCGCCTAAAGTCTTCCCAAGGTCTGCCACAGAATCGTCGTAATCTGCGATCGAAGCAAGATTTCTCTGGGACTCTCCTATCAGTGAAAGCACATCCTCTTCACCGAAGAGAAGATTCTGAACGTCAGAAAGATTCTGCGCGACCTTTTCGGAACCCGCCATTTTTTTGTTCTTAGCCTCGAGCTCCTCGTCCTCGCCAGGTTTTAAGCCGGCGTCTTCAATCTCCTCCGAGACATGGCTGTAGTAAGAGATATCCCTCTTACGCTGGGACTCGTCGATATCGGCCTCACTTAGTTTCTTCCTGATCGAGGTGTATTTTTTATAGACTGGTGCCAATTTTTCGAGCACCGGATTCAGGTCTTTTTTTACGAATTCATCCAGAAGCGGAAGATGTTTTTTCGGGTCAGAGAGCGACTGATGCTCGTTCTGCCCGTAGATGTCAAGAAGCAGCTCACCGGCTTTTTTTAGCCGCGCTGCAGGAACAGTCTCCCCATTGAGCCTGGCCTGACTCTTCGCCCCTTTTATCTTTCTTGAAAAAATAAGCTGCCCGTCTTCCGGCTCAAAATCAGCTGCTCTAAGCCGCTCCTCCTCCGATTCGTCCAGCGAAAAAACGGCCTCGACATAGGCATCTCTCTCGGGATCGCGGACCATCCTCCTGTCCGCCTTTCCACCAAGCGCAAGGTCCAAAGCCCCAAGTATTATGGACTTTCCGGCCCCGGTCTCTCCAGTCAGCACATTGAGCCCTTCCGCAAATTCGATCTCCTCTTTTTCGATAAGAGCAAGATTTTCCACTCTTAAACTTTCAAGCATACGTTATCCCCTTTCTTTTGCAGTTGATTATGCTTCTATGATGTTTCTCAGTTTCCCCATAAGATTTACAGTGTCGTCGAGACTTCGAACAGCACACATGATAGTATCGTCGCCAGCGATCGAACCCACGATCTCGTTAAAATGCATCGAGTCGATGGCAGCGGCCACAGCCATCGCCATACCTGAGACAGTTTTTATCACAAGGATGTTCTGAGCGTTGTCCATCGAAATGAATCCGTCTCTGAAAACCCTCTCGTACTTCTCCTTCATGTCGTCATCAGTCTCCCGGAATGCAACGTAGTGCAGCTTTCCGTGGGTCTCGATCTTCGTGAGCTTCATCTCCCGGATATCCCTCGAAACTGTAGCCTGAGTCACGTCAAATCCCGATTCCCTGAGCTTTTGCATCAGTTCTTCCTGAGTACCGATCTCATCTCTGACAATAAGTTCAAGTATTTTTTTCTGTCTTTTATTTTTCAAAAAATTCCTCCGTTAGATCTGACTCAGACCACTGGCGAATCAATCCGCCTTCAGGCAATACGCCTAGTCTGCCTGAAGCTTCTCGCGAATTCGGTCCAAGAAATTTATCTGTGACAACTTTATAAAGCGGACTGTCTCATCTGATCTTACGACCTCGATGCTCTCTCCGTCATAGAGCGGGATCGATGTACTGCCGTCAAATGCCACCGCAGCTGACAGCTCCTCCTGGTTCCGTCGGGTGACTGTAGCCCGGACTTTCGATGCAGGATCCATTACAATGCTTCTCTGGCCTACAACATGGGCATTCAGAGGAGACATCAGGATAAGCTTTGTCTTTGGATCGACGATCGGACCGCCGGCCGAAAGATTGTAGGCGGTCGAACCTGTAGGCGTAGCAAAGATCACGCCATCTCCATTAAACGACGAGAGCTTCTCACCATTTACATAGATATCTATATGAACGACCTGAAGACCATTCCGCGATGTCAGCACAATGTCATTTAATGCGTGATTAAATCCACTCTCTGGTACGCCGTCAGCCGAAAGCACCCTGCCTGACAAAAGCATCCTGTCCTCTATCTCGTAGTCATCCGCGAAAAGCCTGCTTAAAGCCTCCCTGTAATTCGACTCATCGAGATCGCAGAGATAGCCGAGGTGCCCTTTGTTGATCCCCAGAATCGGAAGTCTGGAGTTGATCGTCCTCATGGCCGCCCTTATCATTGTGCCATCTCCGCCAACCGTTAAAATACACTCTGTATTCTCCGGCACAGGCAGCGGTTCCGAAGTCCTCTGCCTGTTCAGCACGCTGGTCTTCACTGCTCCGCCGTTATCTTCAATAAAACCGCTAATCTCGGAAATAAAGCCGTTCATTGTGTTTTCGGCTTCTTCTTTTGTCAGTATAAAAAAATCTTTCATCGCCTGTCAAGTGCCTCGTGAGCCTCTGCTACAACCTGTGCTATGTCTATCTGCTTCGATTCTCCGGCATTTTTTAGAATATACATCAAATACTCGATGTTCCCATTCGGTCCCTTGATCGGTGAGAACGTAAGCCCCTGCACCCGGAAACCAAGCGCCTCAGTAAAACCGAACACCTCTGCAATGACATCCCTGTGAACCTTTGGATTTCTAACGACTCCGCGCTTTCCGACATTTTCCCTGCCTGCCTCGAACTGTGGCTTTATAAGGCACACCATCGAACCATCATCTTTTAAAATTGGAAAAATGGCCGGCAGAATCTTCGAAAGTGAAATAAACGACACATCGCAGGAGGCAAAATCGAGCTGTTCGCCTATATCTTCCGGCTTCAGGTAGCGGACGTTGGTCTTTTCCATTACAACCACCCGCGGGTCCTGCCGCAGGCTGTAGGCAAACTGTCCGTAGCCGACATCGACACTGTAGACCTTCGCTGCGCCGTTTTGCAGCATGCAGTCAGTAAAGCCGCCGGTAGATGCGCCGATATCCATGCAGATATCTCCATCCAGATCTATAGGAAAAGTCTTTATGGCCTTCTCTAATTTCAGACCGCCGCGGCTTACATAGGCGAGTTTTTTGCCATGGATCTCAATGTCAGAGTCCACATCGAAGTTCATCCCGGGCTTGTCTTCCCTCTGGTTTTCGACGAAGACCTTGCCTTCCATGATATATGACTTTGCCTTCTCACGCGAAGGTGCGAGACCGCGTTCTACAAGGAGGACATCCAGTCTTTTTTTCATGACTTCCTCCCTTCAAGTGCGCTCTCTATGCGGTGAGCTACGGAATCCGCGTCGATTCCAACATCGCAGATCAGCTCCTCTACGCTTCCCTGCGGCACAAATTCGTCAGGGATCGAGACGTTGATAAACCTGCCCTCAAATCCTGCGTCAGAGAGGACTGAAAGCACGTGCTCACCGAAGCCTCCAGACCTCACATTCTCCTCGAGCGAAACTATAATATCGTATTTTTTCGCCGCATTAGTTAAAAAATCTTTATCTATTGGAGAGGCAAATCTGGCGTTCACAATGCTCGTAGATATTTCTGATTTTTTAAGTATATGTGCGACGCTGATCGCACATTCCACCATACTTCCAAGTGCAAAAAGCAGTACTTCAGACTCTTTCGGTTCGCTTAAAACCTCGCACTTACCGTACTCTATCTGTGTCTTTTTATTTTCATAGAAAAAGGCTTCGCCTCTCGGATAGCGGATTGCCACCGGAGTATTCATCTTATCAATTGCAAAGTCGAGCATATCGGAAAGTTCCTGCGCGTCCATCGGCGCCATAACAGTCATTCCCGGTATCATCGTCAGATAAGAGATATCAAAGATTCCCTGGTGTGTCATGCCATCTCGGCCGACAAGCCCTGCCCTGTCAACTGCAAAGATCACGTGGCTCTGTTCGATGCCTACATCGTGAACGAGCTGGTCAAATCCTCTCTGTAAAAAAGAGGAGTAGACCGAGAACACCGGTATCATGCCACCTGCTGCAAGAGCAGATGAAAAAGTCACCGCGTGAGCTTCAGCAATACCCACGTCGAAAAACCTCTCCGGGAACTGCTCCTTGAATTCGCTCAGGCCACAGCCCAGATCCATCGCTGCCGTTACAGCTGCGATTCTGTCATTGTCCCAGGCTTTGCGGACGAGTGCCCTGGAAAACACTTCTGTGTAAGTCGGATACTCGGTTTGTTTTTTAAGCTTCCCGGTCTTTATATCAAAAGGCCCTACACCATGGAAAAGTGAAGGATTTTTTTCAGCCGGCCTGTAGCCTCTGCCCTTCTTTGTAAGGACATGTACAAGCACCGGTCCCTTGTACTTAAGCGCGCTGCTTATAACCCGTGTCATCGACTCGATGTCGTGGCCATCCACAGGTCCTAAGTACATAATTCCCAGATTTTCAAATATCATGCCTGGAACGACGAACTGCTTTATGCCATTTTTCGCTCCACGCAGGAATCTGATAAAAGATTCGCCTCCCGGTACCCGTCTCAGCGACTCTTCCATTCCACTCTTCAAGCCAGTGTAGCCCTGACTGGTGCGGACTCTGGCCAGATGCTCGCTCATCCCACCTACATTTGGCGAGATCGACATCTGGTTGTCATTTAAAATTATGGTTAAATTGGATTTAAGCATTGAAGCGTTGTTCAGAGCCTCGTATGCCATTCCGCCAGTCATAGCGCCATCGCCGATTACGGCGACAACATTCTCATGACCCCCTGTCAGTTCCCTGGCCTCCGCAAAGCCAAGTGCCACCGATATAGAAGTCGAGCTGTGTCCCGAGACAAAGGCGTCGCAGTCGCTCTCTTTCGGATTGGAAAATCCTGTGATTCCGCCCTTCTGGCGCAGTGTAGAAAATCCCGCACGTCTCCCGGTCAGAATCTTGTGGGCGTAGGACTGATGTCCAACGTCCCAGATCAGTTTGTCCTCCGGGAAGTTCAGAATCCTGTGAAGAGCTATAGTAAGCTCTATATCACCAAGATTGCTTGCGAGATGTCCCCCGTTTTCAGCTACATTTTTGACTATGAACTGTCTCAATTCCCGCGCGAGAAGCGGGAGCTCATCCTTAGACAGTTTTTTTACATTGCCAGGGGCGTTTATCTTCTCTAGAACCATTATTTGTTTCTCTCTGTAAGAGTGCCGAATAATTCGAGCACAAATTCTCTCTCCTTCTGGTCTTTCACTCCTGAAAGCGCTCTGATATGATCTGAGGCCTCGCCTGTGAGCTCCTTTACAGCCTTCTCACTCTCCTCAATTCCGTGCACTGAGGCATAGGTACTCTTGCCGTTTCTGGCGTCCTGCCCTGTAGACTTCCCCAGTGTCTTCTCGTCTCCGACCATATCGAGGATATCATCCCTGATCTGAAAAGCCCTGCCAAGCGCACTTCCTGCCTTTTCGATAAGCTCTATATCGGCATCTGATGCCTCTCCAATCATGGCTCCTGCCATCATAGCTCCCTCGAGAAGTGCAGATGTCTTGTTCTCGTAGATGTATTCCATCTCTTCAGGCGTAATATCCCGTCCGGATTTATCGCTTTCCACGTCGAGACTCTGGCCGCCTACCATTCCATCGATCCCGGCCTTTTCGGCTAAGATCTCCATGGCTCTGGCCGCACGGATTCCCTTCTTCCGGTCACTTATTATGCTCTTTGTGACACAGCGCGACATAATGGCAAACGCTTCACTCAAGAGTCCGTCACCTGCGAGCGTCCCCATTCCTGCACCGTATTTCGCATGTGTGGTTGGGTTTCCGCGGCGTAGCAGATCATCGTCCATAGCCGGCAGATCGTCATGCACCAGTGAGTAGGTATGTATAAACTCCATAGC
The DNA here is from genome assembly GCA_003862155.1 of Lachnospiraceae bacterium. Taxonomy (GTDB): domain Bacteria; phylum Bacillota; class Clostridia; order Lachnospirales; family Lachnospiraceae; genus Weimeria; species Weimeria bifida. Next base: position 39,972 of record QOUV01000010.1, on the reverse strand, counting down.
TGCCATAAACGGTGCGAGTTCTTCCTTCGAAGCTCCATACATTCTCCCGGTCGCAAGTATAAGTATAGGTCTTAGTCTCTTTCCGCCAGCTCTCACGCTGTAGTCCATAGCTTCGAGAAGAGTCTTGTCGTATCCTTTTACTTCAGGCAGAAAGCTCAAAATGATCTCATCTGCCTCCTGCTTTCTAGATGAAAAATCCATCTGTGTCGCTCCCCTCTTCAAAATCGCTCACAGAACCATCGGCCTCGAGCTTTTCAACTTTTCTCTGGACATCCTCTATACGCTTTGTCGCAGATTTGATCAGCTTCATGCCCTTCTCGTAGAGTCCGAATGATTCCTCGAGGCTCACTTTCGGGTCTTCCATCTGTGCTGCTATCCCGTCGAGTTCCTGAAGAGACTCCTCTATACTCAATTGTCTTTCTTTGTTCTCAGCCAATTTTTGTCACCTTCTGTGCCTTTGCTTCTATAGTTCCGTCTTTCAGTCTGACTGAAAAATCCTGGTCTGTTTTTATCTGATCCACGCTCGTGACTCTGCCACTCTCTGTGCTCACGTATCCAAAGCCATCTGCTATTTTTTTCACAGGATTAGACAGTTCAATCTTCTGCGCCATAAGTGAAAGCGCATGCTTTGTATCTGAAAGCCTGCGGTTCATGTCCTGCGTGAGTCGCGGCGCAATAAGAGCGAGCTTCCTGTCTGCAGCCTGAGTCTTTACGTTCATAGCTGACTTCATGAGTTCTGCATGATCACGCAGCTTCTCCTTCGTATCCGAGCACCTGTCTGTCATCGACTTCTGAATCCTGTCAGAGAGCTTTACTAGAGCCATCATCGCGCGGTTCGATCTCTCTTTCGGAGAAGCCAGAAATATTCTCCTCTGCAGCGCAAGAAGCCTGTTTTTCTCAGAAAGGACGTGTCCGTTCAGCGAATTCGTAAGCTGGCCCTTCCGCTTCTTCATCTCGGATAAGAATACATCCCATGAAAATGCCGCAAGCTCCGCCGCCGCGGATGGAGTCGGAGCCCTCAGGTCCGCCACATAGTCTGCAATCGTCGTATCTGTCTCATGTCCTACTGCAGATATGACTGGTGTCTGACACGAAAAAATGGCTTCTGCCACTGTTCTCGTGTTAAAAGCCATCAGGTCCTCTAAAGATCCTCCCCCTCGTCCACAAATGATCACGTCACAGCCGGCTGCATCTATTCGCCTTAAAGCCGCCGCCACTGAATCGGCCGCTGTCTCGCCCTGTACCTGAGCCGGTGCCAGGAGTATCTGCACATGTGGATTCCTGCGCGCCGTTACCTGCATAATATCGTGGATAACGGCTCCCGTAGGTGCCGTAACTACGCCGATCCTGAAGCAATACTTCGGTATCGGCTTCTTATAAGACTCATCAAACATACCCATCTCGAGCAGTTCGCGCCGAAGCGCCTCAACCCTCGCCGCAAGCTCTCCCTCGCCCGCCGGCTCAATTCTTTCTGCATAGATCTGGTATGTACCGCCCTTCTCATAAACGCCGATGCTTCCGGTAACTACGACCTTATCTCCAGCCTTCATCGGAAATTTAAGTCCGGCGGCCTTGAACCGTCGAAACATCACGGCGCTGATGGCGGCTTTCTCGTCTTTTAATGTAAAATAAACATGACCGCTCGAGTGATAGGTCAGGTTCGAAACCTCGCCAGTGACTGCAACTTTTCGAAGCATCATATCGTCTTCCAAAAGCCCCGCCACATAGTGATTTATCACTGAAACGGTATATATTCTTCTATTCATTTGAGCCATTTTCAGATGTTCTGTCCTCTGAAGATCTGGCGTCCAATGATCTGATGACATGGCTTAATACGCCATTTACAAATGAGCCCGACTTTTCACTGCCGTACTTCTTCGCAAGCTCTACAGCTTCGTTCACCGAGACCTTCGGTGGAATCGAGTCGTCGTAATAAAGTTCGTAGCATGCAAGCCTTAAAATAGTAAGGTCCACCTTAGCGATACGGTTCAGCTTCCAGCCTGTGATGTTCGCATCTAGAATCTGATCCAGTTCAGGAATGTGTGCTCTGATCGAATCGACTCTGTCATTTAACTGCTTCATATCGTCTTCACTCAGGCCATTTCCAAGCTCCGGCTCTATGTATGGGCTTATCTCAGCCTCCGGAACCAGAGTCTCAAGCTCATCGTTAGCTTTCACTACTTCTGCATAGCTCTCATCAGAATAAAACTGAGACATAAAAAGTCTCTTAAACGTCTCGTCTCTGAGTCTGTACTTATTCATTCGTTCTCCTCTGTCGTGTTCATTTCTACAGAGGCGATACGGACATCAACTTCTCTGACCGTGATACCAGTCATGCTGGCAACGCTGCTCTTCACCTTCTCCTGTATGTCGCGGCTGACCTTCGGTACTTCATAACCGTATTTGATAACTACAGCAAGGCGAACTGTGATGCTTCCGTCTTCTTCCCTGATAATATGGATACCCTTCGAGAGATTTCTGGCTCCGGCCTTGGTGATGTTCTCTCTCGTAAGTCCGTTTCCGATATATGCAATTCCTTCTACATCGCTGGCAGCAAGCCCTGCAATGGTCGTCATGACTTCATCTGTGACTGTAACACCTTCTGCTACTGTAAATGTATTCTCAGCCATAAAATGTCCTCCTTCGGGTTTATGGTGCTTTTTTTACTAATAGATTATAACAAATACTGTAGCAACTTTCCACTACTTTACAAAAAAACGCCCGGAGTGTTTCCACTCCGGACGTCTGTAGATTCCTGGCTGGGACAACGGGGACGGTTCTTTCTGTCCCACAGTATTATATGTGGGACAGAAAGAACCGTCCCCGTTGTCCCACATTTATTTCCTGTTAGCTCAGTCCCCGAATACTGCTCTGTAGTCGTTCTGGAACTTTACGATTCCCTCATCGGTGAGCGGATGATGGATCATCTGCTTGATCACCTTGAACGGAATTGTGGCGATGTCTGCTCCGGCAAGAGCGCACTGCTCAACCTGAAGCGGATTTCTGATCGATGCGCAGATGATCTGTGTATCGATATCGTCATAGTTCTTGAACATAGCTGAAATCTCCTCGATCAGCTTGTATCCCGGCTCAGAGATATCATCTAATCTGCCAAGGAACGGAGAAACGTATGTAGCTCCGGCTCTGGCAGCGAGAAGTGCCTGGTTCGCTGTGAAGACAAGAGTGCAGTTGGTCTTGATTCCATCAGCATCAAGAGCGTGGATAGCCTTGAGTCCCTCTGCTGTCATAGGGATCTTTACTACCATGTTCTTGTGGATAGCTGCGATCTCGCGGCCTTCCTTGATCATTCCCTCAGCATCAGTTGTTGTAGCCTTAACCTCGCCTGAGATGGCTCCATCAACTATTCCAGTAATCTCCTTGAGGACTGTCTTATAATCACGTCCCTCTTTAGCGATCAGTGACGGATTGGTAGTAACTCCTGCGAGAACTCCCATTTCATTTGCTTCACGGATTTCATCAACATTCGCTGTGTCGATAAAAAACTTCATTCTATAAACCTCCTTTTATAGCTGGAAACTTCTGTCCGGAATATCAGTTATTACTGATTATCCTTCCATTTCCAATTTGTGATCTCAGGCATATCAACGCCATACTCGTGGATGTACTGCTTATGCTCAACAAGCTTGTCGCTCATCTTCTGATAGAGATATGCGCCACGGTTTCCAAGCTCAGGCAGATACTTGAGTGCAGCCTGTACAAGGTGGAAACGGTCAACATGGTTCTGAACACGTACATCAAATGGTGTAGTGATAGTACCTTCCTCTTTGTAGCCGCGTACATGCATAAGACGGTTGTTGTGTCTGCGGTATGTAAGCTCATGGATAAGTTTGGCATAGCCATGGAAGTTAAATACTACCGGCTTATCCTTTGTGAAGAGCATATCGTACTCTTCATCTGTGAGTCCGTGCGGATGCTCGTTGTTCGGCTGAAGCTTGAACAGATCGACTACATTGATGAAACGGATCTTAAGATCTGGAAGCTCTTCTCTGAGGATAGAAACTGCAGCAAGAGCCTCGAGTGTAGGTGTCTCACCAGCACAGGCAAATACGATGTCAGGATCCTGACCCTGATCGTTTGATGCCCAGTCCCAGATGCCAATACCCTGAGTGCAGTGCTTTACAGCCTCAGGCATTGACAGCCACTGTGGTCTCGGATGCTTCGAAGCAACGATTACGTTTACATAGTCTCTCGAACGCAGGCAGTGATCCATTGTTGAGAGAAGGCAGTTAGTATCTGGTGGCAGATAGATGCGGACAACGTCTGCTTTCTTATTTGCCATATGATCCATAAATCCAGGATCCTGGTGTGTAAATCCGTTGTGATCCTGCTGCCATACTGTAGAGCACATCATCAGGTTAAGAGAAGCGATGCTCTCTCTCCAAGGAAGCTGGTTGCAAACCTTGAGCCATTTAGCGTGCTGTGATGCCATAGAATCGATGATACGTGAGAATGCCTCGTAAGTATCGAAGAATCCGTGACGGCCTGTCAGAAGGTATCCCTCGAGCCAGCCCTCGCACATATGCTCTGAAAGCATTGAGTCCATGACTCTTCCATCCGGAGCAAGACAGTCATCATCATCGTGAAGAGTTGAGTTCCAGTCACGATTTGTAACATCGAATACGTCGTAGAATCTGTTTGAGTTATTCTCATCAGGTGAGAAAATCCTGAAGTTCTTCTCTTTCTCATTCAGCTTGAAGATATCACGGATAAATGCACCGAGGTTCATAGTATCCATGCTGTCCTTCTCACCGTGGTGACCAATATCAAATGCATAGTCACGGAAGTCCGGCATACGGAGATCGTGGAGAAGCTTACCGCCGTTGGCATGAGGGTTCATACCAATTCTGTGATCTCCCTCCGGAGCGAGAGAAGCGATATCCGGCAGAAGGTGTCCGTCCTCATCGAAGAGCTCTTCCGGCTTATAGCTGTGGAGCCAGTCTGAAAGGATCTGAAGGTGCTCAGGCTTGTCCATCATGATAGGTACCTGATGAGCAAGGAAGTTGCCCTCGATACGCTGTCCGTCAACAACCTTCGGACCAGTCCAGCCCTTAGGGGAACGAAGAACGATCATAGGCCATACAGGTCTTGTGGTGTCTCCAGTCTTACGGGCGTGCTCCTGGATAGCTTTAATCTTCTCGATTACGATATCCATCGTCTCAGCCATCTTCTTGTGCATAGGGATTGGATCGTCGCCCTCTACAAAGTACGGCTCCCATCCACAGCCATGGAAGAAATCAACGAGCTCCTGGTGGCTCATCCTGCCAAAGACAGTAGGGTTAGCGATCTTGTATCCGTTCAGGTTCATGATAGGAAGAACGGCACCGTCGCCTACAGGATTGATAAATTTGTTAATGTGCCATGATGTAGCGAGAGGACCTGTCTCTGCCTCACCATCACCTACGATAACGGCTGCGATAAGATCCGGGTTGTCGAAAACAGCTCCGCATCCATGAGCCAGTGAATATCCAAGCTCGCCGCCCTCGTGGATAGATCCTGGTGTCTCAGGTGCGCAGTGTGAAGGAACTCCACCCGGGAATGAGAACTGCTTGAAGAGCTTCTGCATTCCTTCCTCATCCTGAGAAATATTAGGATAGATTTCAGAATAGCTTCCATCGAGATAATCATTTGCGATGAAGAAGTTTCCGCCATGTCCCGGGCCTGACAGAAGGATCAGGTCAAGGTCATATCTCTTTATAGCACGGTTTAAATGTGTGAAAATAAAGTTCTGACCAGGAACTGTGCCCCAGTGTCCAACGATCTTCTTCTTGATCATGTCCATAGTAAGAGGCTTCTTCAGAAGAGGATTGTCAAGCAGATAGAGCTGGCATGCTGACAGATAGTTGGCAGCGCGCCACCAGCGGTTCATGCGGTCGATCAAATCATCAGTAATCGGACCTTTTTCTGGAATAGTCTTTTCCATTTTGTTGAATCTCCTTTACCAGTTGGCATTTTCAATAGCGGACTTTTCAATAGCAAGTCCTGATTTATAGTGTTTTATAAACTCCTCGTATCCGGCGACCGTTTCAGCATCCGGGCTCATGGTCTCGCCCTTCATCTGTGAAAAGATCTCCTTGTCAAGGTACTCCGGAAGAGACTTTCCTTCACCCTTTATAGTATAGAGAGCGAGGATCGCCATTCCCCACGGACCACCTTCTGTAGCTGTCGAGAGGACAGTAACAGGAGTGTTTATAGCAGCAGCAAGGTACTTCTGGGCCACGCCCGGTGTACCAAATAATCCACCGTGTCCAGTGATACGGTCGATCTTTATCTTCTCGTCTTTCTGGAGGATATCCATTCCGAGCTTTACAGCTGCAAGTGACGAGTAAATATTTGCACGCATCAGGTTCTGCAGCGTAAACTTGGAATCAGGCATTCTGACATAAAGTGGTCTGCCCTCATTGAGCTTTGTAACGCCCTCACCTGAATAGTAACCGAAATTCAGAAGTCCGCCGCAGTCTGCATCACCCTTAAGTGATTCCCTGCAGAGCAGCGTGTACAGATCGTATTTGTCAGGATCTTCTCCGAGAGCTTCAACGAACTGTGCAAAAATATCGTGCCATGCATTTATATCTGATGTACCGTTATTTGCATGGCTCATAGCGCACGGAGCACCGTCAGGTGTAGTAACCATGTCGATCTCTCTGTGGAGAGCCTTGAGAGGTCCCTCAGTAACGACCATAGCAAAGGTAGAAGTGCCGGCAGAAACATTTCCGGTTCTTGGAGCTACAGCATTCGTAGCAACCATACCTGTTCCTGCGTCGCCCTCTGATGGAGCTACAGGAATTCCCGGCTTCAGATTACCAGATTCATCGAGAAGAGCAGCGCCCTCGGCTGTAAGCTCTCCAACCTTCTGTCCTGCAACAAGTACCTTCGGAAGTACGTCGCGGAGCTTCCAGGGATAGCCCTTTCCAGCGATAAGCTTGTCAAAGGCATCTACCATCTTCTGATCGTAGTCCTTAGTCTCAGAATCGATCGGGAAAATTCCGGAAGCGTCTCCGATTCCGGTGCACTTTACACCTGTAAGCTTCCAGGTAATATAGCTGTCGAGAGTCGTCACAAAATCAAGCTGTGGAAGGAACGGCTCATCGTCTAAAATATACTGGTACAGATGTGCACTCGTCCAACGGAGTGGTATGTTAAAATTGAACAGTTTAGTCAGCTCGTCAGCTGCTGCCTGTGTATTGGAATTTCTCCAGGTCTGGAATTCTGATAATGGCTTACCGTCCTTGTCGAGCGGGATGATACCGTGCATCATGGCTGAAATGCCAAGTGCCCCGACTGTGGTAAGTGTTACGCCATAGTCCTTCTCGACAGCCTTGCGGAGAGCAGTGTAGCAGGATCTGAGTCCTGCATCGATCTCCTCGTAAGAATATGTCCAGATACCATCTATCAGGCTGTTCTCCCAGCGGTGGCTTCCCTTTGCGAGAACTGCGCCCTTGTCGTCTGTGAGGACTGCCTTGATATTTGTAGAGCCGAACTCAATTCCTAAAGCTGTGGCTCCTTTTTCGATCTTTTCTTTATTTTCCATCGCGATGTCCCTCTTGGCCATAGTAGGCATTAGCGCCATGCTTTCTGTAGTAATGCTTGTCCTGAAGTTCCTGTGGAGCCGGTGTCACGCGGGGATTGATCTGCTCTGTAACATAGGCCATCTTCGCAACTTCCTCAAATACTACTGCATTGTACACTGCATCGTCTGCATCCTTTCCCCAGGTGAATACACCGTGGTTCTTGCAGAGTGCTCCAGGTACAGCCATAACATCGCGGCCGCTCTCCTTGAAGTAATCTGCGATCAGGACACCTGTGTTCTTCTCATAGGCCTCATCGATTTCTTCCTTGGTCAGGTTTCTGACACATGGAATAGGTCCATAGATGTAGTCTGCGTGAGTAGTGCCGTAGCACGGAATGTCACGGCCGGACTGTGCCCATGATGTAGCAAATGTCGAATGTGTATGTACGATACCGCCAAGCTCCGGGAATCTGCTGTAGAGCACTGCGTGAGTCGGTGTGTCGGATGAAGGATTCAGATCACCTTCAACCTTATTTCCGTCTAAGTCTACGACTACCATGTCCTCAGGCTTTAACTCGTCATATGGTACACCGCTTGGCTTGATAACAAAATATCCGGTCTCTCTATCGAGTGCACTGACATTTCCCCAGGTGAATGTCACAAGGTGATGAGCCGGCAGCTGAAGATTAGCCTGCCAGACTTTCTTCTTTAATTCTTCGAGCATGAGATTCCTTTCTATCCTACTAATATCCTGATTGTCATATTATTTCATGTAAAATCTGGCAAGGTCAGCTTCTGTTGTGTCATCACCAATAGTGATAAGCTCTGTACCTGTGAGCTTAGCAAACAGCTGGATATCTGAACGGTTCAGAGCTGTAGAGATAACTGAGTGATGAGCTCCGCCTGCATAGCACCATGCAGCTGTGCCGATCTCGAAGTTTGGCTTATGTCTGTACATTATGTGTGCTACAGGAAGGTTCGGCATCGGATGTGGCTCCTTGATAAGCTCTACATCTGCGCATACGATTCTGAAGTGATCACCAAGGTCAATAAGTGTAACCTGGATACCATCGCCCTGAACACAGTCAAATACAAGTCTTGCAGGATCTGACTTTCCGCCGATTCCAAGAGGATGAACCTCAATACGTGGCTTGCTTGCAGCGAGCTGAGCCGGAACTTCAAGCATATGGCTTGCAAGCTCTACTTCCTCGCCCGGAGTCAGGTCATAGGTGTAATCCTCCATGAATCCTGTGCCACCCTCACGGCCTTCTGCCATCTTCTCAAGGACAGCCTGGAATGCTGCGATCTTATAGTCGCCCTCAGGTCCAAATCCAACGCCCTTTGCCATCATGTTCTGAGCGGCAATTCCCGGAAGCTGATTCAGTCCGTGAAGATCCTGGAAACTGTCTGTAAATGCGCTGCAGCCGTTCTCCTTGAGGAACTTTTCGAAAGCAACCTCATATCTGGCCTGCTCTCTTACAACATCCTCACGGTCTGTAGCCATCTCATACTTGGACTTGTACTCAGCCATCTTGTCATCGATCTCTTTGTCAGTGATCTCCTTGGCAAGATCAGCGATCTCGCCGATGCCCCAGTACTTGATCTCCCAGCCATATTTGATCTCGCATGAGAGTCTGTTACCATCTGTAACTGAAACGTCACGCATGTTGTTTCCGAATGTAGCAACTCTCATATGATATGAGAAGTCGATAGCCTTGGCAACCTGTGCGAACTGCTTAACCTTAGCGATGAAATCATCGTGCTTATAGTAACCTGCAACAACCTGATGAGGGATGTTGAGTCTTGCAAGAATGAATCCGAACTCTCTGTCGCCGTGTGCGGCCTGGTTCAGATTCATGAAGTCCATATCGATGGTCTCATATGGAAGCTTCTCGTTAGCCTGTGTATGAAGGTGAAGAAGAGGCTTATTTAAGATCTGAAGTCCCTTGATCCACATCTTGGCTGGTGAAAACGTGTGCATCCATACGCATACACCAACACAGTCATCATCACAGACTGCCTTCTTCATATCCTCTACGCAGATCTCAGAAGTCTCAACTGTAGGAAGGAGCTCAAACTGAATAGTGTCAGAGAGCTTCTCGTTAAGGAAATCTACCATTTCTTTACAATCAGCTGCAACCTGTCTGAGGCACTCCTCACCATAGAGATCCTGACTGCCCGGGATAAAATAAATCTTTTTCATTGTGTTAATAGCCACCCTTTCCTAGAAAAATTTAACTGCTTTTTCCCTATAATATAAGATACACCATTTTTCAAATGGTATCAACTGAAAACTTTAAAAAGGAGGCAGTGTAAACTGCCCCCGGCAAATTTTATTTTAATGTTACGTAGTTGCTTTTGCTGTCTTTTCTTTACCCTTGTCCTTCTTCTTCAGACCGGCTCCACCGATAATAGCCTGGAGTACGATGAAGAAGCAGAGCATGATAGAAAGAACGATTCTGACCCACCAGCTTGAGAGAGTACCCTGTGTTGTGATAAGAGACTGAATAGTTCCTGTTATAAGAACACCAAACAGAGTTCCGACTACTGTTCCGACACCTCCTGAGAGAAGTGTGCCACCGATAACGGCTGCTGAAATAGCATCCATCTCAAGACCTTTGGCCTGCTCTACGAATCCTGCGCAGCTGTTTAAGCAGAAGAGGAATCCGCCAAGTCCTGCAAGGAAACCATCGAGGACATATGCCTTCATTTTTGTGGATTTGACATTGAGTCCCATGAGTACGGCACTCTGCTCATTTCCACCGATTGCGAAGAGCGCACGGCCGAATTTAGAAAACTTGAGCATGATCTGGATCAGAACAACTACGACCAGTGCTATGACTACCGTTGGGTAGATGTAAGCGTGTACCAGGACCCCGTGTCGGTTCGTGTAACCGAAAGGCAGGTACATTTTTTCATTGGCCCAGGCAAGGAACATCTTGTTCTTGATGGAGATCATCTTTGTACTGATGACTGCCGTAAGACCACGGCCGAAGAACATGCCTGCAAGCGTTATGATGAAAGGCTGAATCTTTAAATATGTTACGAGATAACCCTGGACAACACCGAATGCAAGACCAATTATCAGTGCAAGGAAAAGGGCAAATACTGCGCTCATTCCCTTGTTTTCCATTACATCTGCGGCACTCATACAAACGAGAGCTGTTACAGAACCAACGGAGATATCGATTCCTCCTGTAATCATTACGATCGTAAGTCCACAGGCTATAACTATAAGTCCGGCATTCGAGATAAAGAGATTTAAGAACATCTGTGGCTTTGCAAATCCCTTATCCTGGAAAATGATCATTCCAGCGATGTACATTACTGCAAACATCACGATCGTGATGAGAAGCAGGAAACCTGTCTTTGAAAGTTTTGCTTTCTTCATTTTAAGCCACCGCCTTTCTCTTCTTCGATGCATTAGCAATCTTGTCTCTGAATACAGGGCTCTGGATTACGACGATTATTACAACGACGATAGCCTTGTAAACAGGAAGCTGATCGGCTGATACATTCATGGCGTAAAGTGATGTCGTAAGAGCCTGGATCGTATAAGCTCCGATAATGGAACCCATCATGTTAAATTTACCGCCGCCAAGGTTGTTGCCACCAAGTGCTACGGCTAAGATGGCATCCATTTCGAGGTTCAGACCGATGTTATTGGCATCTGCTGAGTAAATACGTGATGAAGCAACGATTCCTGCAAGTCCTGCGAGGAGACCGCAGATCACGTATGTGATGAACTTCAGCATCGTTGAGTTAAGACCTACAAGTCTCGATGCCGAGCCATTGATACCAACACTCTCAACGTAAAGTCCCAAAGCTGTCTTCTTCAGTATCAGCTGCATTACGATTACAGTGATGATCGCTACGAAAATAGGAGTAGGTACCGGGCATTTTCCGATGTATCCGCCAAGAACCTTGTATGAAGGAGCACGCTCGTATGTAATCTGTCCTTTTGTAACAAGCTGTGCGATACCACGTCCTGCCGTAAAGAGGATAAGTGTGGCGACCATCGGCTGGATATGCAGGTTCGCAACCAAAAATCCGTTGAACGCACCGCAGAGACCTGCAACAAGGATTCCGATAATTGCTGCAACTATAATTGGCATTGCAAGTGTTGAGGATGTCTTCTGACCGCCTGTCAGGAGCTGGCAGCAGATAGCAGCTGCAACGGCCATTACGGCGCCGACGGAAATATCCTGTCCACCTGATGCTGCAGTAACAAGTGTCATACCTACTGCAAGGATTACGAGTTCTGAACCACGGTTGATGATATCAATAAGATATCCATAGAGAACTCCGTTGTTGATTGAAATCTTGAAAAATGTCGGTGTCTGTATTACGTTGAGTACGAGTACTGCGATAAGGCACACGATTGGCATGAAGAGCGGAGCGTGTGTGATACGGCTCCACTTTGACTGATTACTTTGCATTTTCTGAGCCTCCATTTTCGCTACCGGCGATAGTCTTCATGATATCTGCCTGGTTCAACTGATCTCCTGAAAGCTCTCCGACCTTATAGCCATCGCGGAGGACTGCCATACGTGAGCAGGTGCGGAGCATCTCCTCGATCTCAGATGAGATGAATGTGATAGCTTTGCCCTGATCCGCAAGATCAAGAACAAGTTTCTGGATTTCTGTCTTGGTTCCTACATCGATACCCCTTGTAGGCTCATCGAGGATCAGATAGTCAGGATTTGTAAGAAGCCATCTAGCTATGATAACCTTCTGCTGGTTTCCACCGGAGAGACTCTTGATTGGAGTCTCGCGGCTGGCTGTTTTTATCTGAAGGAGGTCGATAAATTTGTCAGCCGCTTCGTCCATTTCTTTCCTGCTCATCAGATGGAACATACCCTTTTTGGCCTGGAGAGCAATGATGATATTTTCTCTGACTGAAAGGTCAGCGATGATACCATCTTTCTTTCTGTCCTCAGGCAGGTAGCCCATGCCGAGCATCATAGCATCGAGTGGTTTGTTGATCTTTACTTTCTTGCCGTTCACATAGAGCTGACCTGAATCAGCCTTATCTGCTCCGTAGATGGCTCTTACCATCTCTGAACGTCCGGCTCCGAGGAGTCCTGTAAGTCCGATAACCTCGCCCTTATGTACAGCAAGGTCGAACGGATGGATCGTTCCAGTGTGGCCGATTCCCCTGGCATCGATAACAGGGGTCGAGTTCATATCGACTTTGTTCTCGTGTCCGCTCTTAATATCTGCCAGATCATCGAAGTTCTTGCCCATCATCTTTGCAACGAGCTGAACTCTCGGAAGTTCGCTGGCTTCATATGATCCTACTAGTTCACCGTTTCTTAACACAGTGATCCTGTCGCAGACTTCATATACCTGCTCAAGGAAATGTGTAACGAAGATAATACCTACGCCGTTATCTCTGAGTTTTCTCATCAGTGTGAAGAGCTTTGCAACCTCATCGTCATCGAGAGAAGATGTCGGCTCGTCGAGGATCAGGACTTTACAGTTCTGATCGACTGCTCTTGCGATGGCTATCATCTGCTGCACTGCTATCGAGCAGTCGCCGAGCAGTTTCTTTGGATTAGCCTCGATATTTAAATCATCGAGCAGTTTCTTTGAGCGTTTGTTGACAGCGTTCCAATCGATGAACAGGCCTTTTCTAGGCTCTCTGCCGATGAAGAGGTTCTCACCTACTGTGAGGTTAGGGCAGAGGTTGACTTCCTGGTAAACTGTACTGATGCCGTTTTTCTGGGCATCCTCCGGGCTGTGATTTACGATATTTTTTCCGGCCATCGTAATCGACCCGCCTTCGAGGTCATACACGCCGGTCAGCACCTTTATCAGTGTAGATTTTCCTGCTCCATTTTCTCCCATCAGCGCATGTATCTCACCTTTGCGGAGAGCGAAATCCACATTGGAAAGGGCTTTGACTCCAGGGAAGGTTTTCGAGATGTTTTTCATCTCTAAGATAACGTCTTCCATTTCGTCTCCTTTCTCTATTTTTTTGCAAAAAAAGTGGCATGAGTGTAACTGGTTTCCCAATATTTCCTCATGCCACCCAAATTCACTCTTTAAATCACTGTGTTATTTTGGTATCAGGATTAGTAAGATCTGCCTTTGATGACATCATCTGTAACAACCGTTACATCATACTTAGTGTCCTCACCCTTGGCGTTCTTAGCTGTTACAGTAGGGATTGTGTTATCCTTAGCGAACATAGCCTCATCGATGTACTGAAGATGAGGTACCTTCTGGCCTGCTTCAAGCTTCTTGATCATCTCATCAACACGTGGTCCATAGAGCGGGTTGCACTCTGTATCAAGAGCAATCTTGCCGTTCTTAACATCTGTAAGACCTGCGTTCGTTGAGTCGAATGACATTACCATGATCTCGCCGTTCTTGATGTCTGAGCCGACTTTCTTACCAGCTGCCTCAAGAGCATCGATAGCACCGAATGCCTCGTTATCGTTCTCGCAGTAAACAACGTTGATCTTCTTGCCAGACTTAAGGATAGACTCCATAACCTCCTGTCCTTTAGCCTGTGTGAACTCACCTGTCTGCTGAGCTACAAGGTTCCAGCCGTTTGCCTTAACTGCGTCGTTAAGTCCTTCTGTACGTCCGATCTGAGCTGAAGCTCCGATAGTACCCTGAATATCTACGATGTTGATGTCTGACTGCTTAATGCCCTTCTTATCAGCATACTGCTTCAGCCACTCGCAGGCTTTGTTACCTTCTGCCTTGAAGTCTGAACCAACCCATGCTGTGTAGAGGCTGTCATCTGAAACCTTAACCATACGGTCTACGATGATAACAGGGATTCCTGCGTCCTTAGCTTCCTTAAGAACTGTATCCCAGCCTGACTCAGTAACAGGATCGAGTGCGATGTAATCAACATCCTGCTGAATGAAGTTTCTAAGAGCCTTGATCTGGTTCTCCTGCTTCTGCTGAGCATCATCAAAGATCATTGTGTAACCATTCTTTGATGAAAGGGTTCCCTTCATAGACTTCGTGCTGGCTGTACGCCAATCTGACTCAGCTCCTACCTGTGAGAATCCGATCGTAACCGACTTTCCGCTGCCGCCCTTTGATGCAGATGAGCTTGCGCTTGAGCTCGAGCTTGAGCTTGAACTTGTGCTCTTTCCACCGCTTGTGGCCTGTCCACATCCAGCAAGAGCACCTACAGCCATTGTTGCTGTAAGTAACAGACTAAACAACTTCTTCTTCATAAAAACAGCCCTCCTTATTAGCTTTTATGAGGTCATCCCCCTCAATCAGGATGACCTGGTTTAGATTTAGAAGAATTTCTTTATGTTTAGTATTATAGAGAGAAATAAGCCGTTTTTAAACAGACTAAATTATGAATTTGGTGCGAAATTTTATTGAATTTTTCCTGTTTGAGTTAAAAAAGTATAAAATTTTTCAAAAAAAGTGTAAAATTTTACTGAACCGACTTTGGAAGTACAATTTTTATGATCGTTCCCCTGCCCACAACAGACTTTACCGTGATATCCATATCTGATCCATAGTAGAGGTGCAGCCTGGTCACCACATTGGCGACACCAAAGCCATGCCCTTCAGCGCTCTGCATTATCTTCCCGGTCAAAAGTCTCTGCCTGAAGTCGTCAAGTTCTTCTGCCGTCATTCCCCTCCCGGTATCTTCTACAGTAAATACCATGTAGCTGCCCTGATCTTTTCCAGTCACCCGGATAATTCCCTTTTTTCTCCGGCCTCTGATTCCATGGTAGATCGCATTCTCAACCAGAGGCTGAAGGGTCATTTTTACCATCTGGCAGTCCTTTATTTCATCGTCTATTGAGATCTCATAGTCCATCATATCTGAAAAACGGATCTCCTGAATTGCGAGGTAGCTGTTTATATGGGTTTCCTCCTCTCCAACCGTTATCACGTCTCTGCCGTTTGACAGTGAGACTCTGAAGAAATCAGAAAGATACGAGAGGACTTTAACAGCTTCATCGTTTTCTTTGGCCTCTGTGAGCCAGACTATCGTATCGAGAGTGTTATACAGGAAATGTGGATTTATCTCAGCAGTAAGGAGCTTCATCTCGAGCGACTGCTTCTCCTTCTGCTCCTCGCCGACAGTCTTTATCAGGTTCTCGATGTCATCGCCCATGTTGTTAAAGCTGTTCGCAAGCACATCGAGCTCGTTGTTGTTTTTCACCTCGAGTTTCTTTGAAAAATCTCCGACTGCATAGCTTTCCGTAACTCTGCACATATTATCGATAGGCTTTATGATCCTGTCAGTCGTATATTTTGAAATTACAATACTTATGATAAGAAGGACCGCAAAGATCACGATCATGATCCTGATAAAGAACATGATCCTCCCGTTGATCTCCCTCTGCACCTTTCCCATCTCTATTGCGCTCTCATAGATGTAGCGCTGGATGGAATCCTGTATCAGGCCTGTCAGTATGGAAATATCCATATTGAACATCTGCATATTCTTATCGTAATGGCCGCCCTCTTTGACATTATTTACAATGTCGTCGACTCTCTGCTCGAGGGTATTTAAAAGTCCGAGGACTTCCCTGAGTGTCGTAAGCTTCTCCCTGTCCGTAGTCCTCTCCTTCAGCTGCTGGAACTGCCGCCTTGCCCTGTCGATCTGAATATACGGGTCGCGCATCCCGAGGTTTGCATGTTCCTTTGGTTCATTGTATCTGATGCTTCCGACAACGATATGATATATGACCGAATCCATATTTTCCTTGAAGGTCATATTGTATTCATTCGCCTGGGTTATATTATTTACGATCTTGTTATATCTGTGAAAAGACATGTAAAAATAGCCTATGGCCATTGAAAAAAGTATGGTCATAGGCACTACAATACACCATATAGATACAATTATCCTGGTCCGGATGCTTTTTCTCCTCTTCATCAGTTTCCTTTCACCATCGCGCGGTAGTCCTTCGGAGTCATTCCCTGCGTCTTTTTAAATGTGGATGAAAAATAGTGGGAATCGTGGTAGCCTGCCTGCTCTGCAATTTCAGTCATCTTGAAATCCGTTGTCGCAAGAAGTCTCTTGGCAGCTTCCATCCTGACCTCTGTCAGATACTCAGAAAATCCTTCGCCAGTCTCCTGCTTGAATACGGCAGAAAAATGGGAAGGTGACATTCCTGCCACATCTGCAACCTGATTCAGTGAAATATCGTCCTCTCCATAGTGTTCTCTAATATATGAAGAGGCTTTAAGTATCTGAGAGGACAGCTGGGCTTCCCTGTTCAGGTTTCTGTAATCTATTATCGAGCACAGGAGATCTTCAAGTTTTTCCCGAAGTCCCGTCTTGTCGGCCGCGACCGCTTTTCCAGCATCCTCCATAGATCCGAGAATTGCGATTTTCTCTTCCTTTGGTGCTCCGAGATCATCCAGATATGCGTTGCACGTCAGATAGAGATCAGATATAACATACTGTCTGAAGAGCACAGAACGAAGGTTATTGCGTCCGAGTTCATCCAGATATTTATCTATAAATCCCGAAATGTCGTCTCTGTTTCCCCTGATCAGAAAATCAAAGAAAGTCGTCTTGTTAAGCGCTTTCGGATTGACTTCCTCCACATCTACCGGAGTCTGGTTCTCAGCCTTTTTGTTATCCTCCTCTTCGAGCCTTCTGGTGTAGTTCATGATCATATCGTGGGATTTTCTCTCCTCGATGATCTCGTCTCCGACCTTGTGAAGTGACTCTACGAGCTTGTCTGCGGATATCGGCTTCAGCAGATAATCAGATACTCCGATCTGAATCGCTTCTTTTGCGTAATCAAATTCATTGAACCCTGAAAGTATAAGGATCTTCGCATGCGGAAATTCTTTTTTCACAAGCTTTGAAAGCTCGAGTCCGTCCATAAACGGCATTCTGATATCTGTAACAACAATGTCAGGTCTTGTTTCCCTGATCTGCGGCCAGGCGAGCTCTCCGTCACCCGCACTTCCTGCCAGTTCAAAGCCTTCATTTTCCCAGTCAACGCTTTTTACAATGCTGTTCCTGATGACTGCCTCGTCCTCTACAAGAAAAACCTTCAGCATTTTTATATACCCTTTCCTCAAACATGTATCTGAAGCTCGGAATCGAGCGGAATTATAAGGTCTGAAAAACCCAGAAAATCTCTGAGCTGCATTTTTTCAAGTGTGAGTCTGTAAGTTCCAGAATCCGTAAAAGCAGCTGGCAGCTTCTCGCGAAAATCCTCATACGAGTAAAGCGGGTATGTGATCTCCTTCTCCTGCCTGCTGCCATCTGATTCATTTTCCCAGGAGATCACAATCAAAAGCTCCGCAGACGGGATCCGGGAATCATTTGTGATGTGTAAGTAAACCGGAAAATCATTTGGATTTTCTGATAATTCCGCTCCGGGCTCGAGCATCACTTCAGTATTTACAGCCATCCTATACAAAATCCAGATATCTGATACCCCGCCTGCCAGCGCGAGTATCAGCGCCACGATTAAAAACCGGACTCTAAAATGACCGTAGAGCAGAACAAGCACTACGATCCAAAGTACAAATAATAATATTCTGTGTATTCTAAGATGCAGTTTCATGATCAGGCTGTTTTCTTAAGAAACTGCATAGAAAGATAGCCAGTATGTCCCTTATATGTGACACGGGCCCACTGGTCCTTCTTCTTTCCGGTCACCTTTGTGACCTTAACCTTAGTGCCCTTCGGTACTGAGATCACAAACGCTCCCTTTTTACCAGCCAAGCTTCTCAACGCAAGTGAACCCGACTTTGTATTTACCTTGTATGTTTTGCTGCTTTTCTTTTTCGAAGCTGCTTTCTTTTCAGTGGTCTTTTTTGCAGTAGTTTTCTTTGCATCGGTCTTCTTTTTGACTGTCGTCTTCTTTTTGGTAGTAGTCTTTGCTGCAGTTTTCTTTGTGCCTGCTTTCTTAGTGGTCACCTTTTTCATAAACTGCATGGAAAGGTAACCTTTTTGTCCTTTATAAGTGACAAGGACCCATTTGTTGTTCTTTTTGCCAGTTATTTTCTCCGCTTTAAGCTTTGTACCCTTTGGTACCTGCATCAGGATATCGCTCTTTTTATCTGCGGACTTTCTCAAAGTAAGAGAGCGCGACTTTGTATTTACCTTGTAAGTACCGACATATGTTTTCTTCTTCGAAGAGGTATTCTTTGCAGTTGTCTTCTTTGTGCTGGCGCTCTTTGCAGTCACCTTTTTCATAAACTGCATGGAAAGATAGCCGGTCAGTCCCTTATAAGTGACACGTGCCCAGGCATTTTTTCCTTTTCCCTTAATGCTCTCTACTTTCAGTTTGGTGCCCTTAGGTACCTGAGTCAGGATCTCTCCCTTCTTAGACGCTGACTTTCTCATAGTCAGGGCACCCGATTTCGTATTTACCTTGTAAGTTCCGACGTACTTTTTCTTTTTGGAAGCGGAGTCAGATGTCTTGTTCTTCGACTTATTGTCAGTATTTGTCTTACTCTTGTCCTTATTGCTGGACGGATTCGATTCTTTTCCATCTGACGCCGTACCACTTGCATGTTTGCTGGTATTCTGTTTCTTATTGGTCGGTGTTACCGGGATCACATTTTTGTTATTTGCAGACGAATTATCTGAAGTGTTGCTCGGGATCGGTGCCTTGCTTGAAAAATAGCCCGGGCGGATAAATATCCGGGTAACTGTCCCATTTGAAAGAGAGTGTCCATTGGAATCCTTGTAATTGCCATTCGCCGTTTTGACCTTTCCACTTAGATTCCCCTCTATCGACTGAGTGCTGTTTATCATTATGCCGCAGTGCACCCATCTGTGTTCACTATTGCAATGGTAAAATACAATATCTCCCGCCTGAGGATTGTCGACTTCATATCCTCCTGCAGCTGTCAGACTGGATTTTAATGCATATACACTGCCATTCGCTGGTATCACATCATATGCACCGACGAGGTATGCGCAATCACTTATGAAATCCGCACACCAGGCTTCCGAATATCCGAGGTCCGCCTTTGTCCTGCCTTCCTGTGCCAATGCCACAGTCACTATGTCCTGAGCCTTTTTTGACTTTAATACATATATCTTTGAAAAATTGGCTGACCTGTTCTGGGTGGCATAGGCGTTTACACCTGTCGCGGAAGCAAGTGAGCCTATCATTACAGATGCCATTAGTGTTGCTAAAAATTTCTTTCTCTTCATATATTTCCTCTAAAATAATAAATTTACAGTCGTTCTTAATAGTATAGCAAATTTTTCCTTGTAGTGGTAGAATATAGAGAGCTATTTTTTAATTAAATGCAGTTTTAGAAGGAGGTAATATGAGTTTCGAAGAAGAGTATAAACAGAAGCTGACCACTGCAGATGAGGCTGTAAAGTGCGTCAGAAGCGGTGACTGGGTTGATTACGGCTGGTGCGTCGGCACTCCGGAGGCCCTCGACAAAGCTCTGGCGAAGAGAGCCGATGAGCTTGTCGATGTAAATGTCAGAGGCGGAATCCTTTTCCATGTTCCTTATATCATGCAGGTTCCGGACGCTGAGAAGCATTTTTCATATAATTCATGGCATATGAGTGGCGTCGAGAGAAAAATGCTTACAACGACTAACGCTTACTTCGCACCTATCAAGTATTCTGAGCTTCCAAGCTACTATAGGATCAACAACGCCACTCCTTCGAGAGTCGTTATGATCCAGGTAGCACCGATGGACAAGCACGGTTATTTTTCATTCGGTCCATCTGCCTCCCATCTCGGCGCTGTCTGCGAGAACGCTGAGGAGATCATCGTCGAGGTCAATAAAAATATGCCTCGCTGTCTTGGCGGCCATGAGTCTGAGATTCACATCTCTAAGGTAAGTGCCATCGTCGAGGGTGACAATCCTCCACTTGGCGAAATGCCTGCCGGCGGCCCGGCTTCCGATGTCGATAAGAAAGTCGCTCAGCTTATCGTTGATGAGATTCCTAACGGTGCCTGTCTCCAGCTCGGTATTGGCGGCATGCCAAACGCTGTCGGTTCTCTTATCGCTGAGTCAGATCTCAAGGATCTTTCTGTTCACACCGAGATGTACGTAGACGCTTTTGTAGATCTCGCTATGGCTGGCAAGATCAACGGCTCGAAGAAAAATATCGACCGCTATCGCCAGGTTTACGCTTTCGGTGCCGGCACAAAAAAGCTCTACGATTACCTCGACGACAACCCGGAGTGCATGAGTGCTCCTGTTGACTATACAAACGATGTCAGAGTCATTTCTCAGATTGATAATTTCATGTCGATCAACAACGCTATCGACATCGATCTCTATGGTCAGGTAAACGGCGAGTCAGCCGGTACCCGCCAGATCTCCGGTGCAGGCGGTCAGCAGGATTTCGTTCAGGGTGCTTACCTGTCAAATGGCGGCAAGAGCTTCATCTGCATGTCTTCTACCTTTACTGATAAGAAGGGTGTAGTTCACAGCCGTATCCGTCCTACCCTCGCCGAAGGATCCATCGTCACCGATACCCGTCCGCAGACCATGTATGTAGTAACCGAGTACGGCAAGGTAAACCTCAAGGGACTTTCAGCCTGGGAGAGAGCCGAGGCGCTGATCTCGATCGCTCACCCGGATTTCCGCGACCAGCTGATAAAAGACGCCGAGAAGCTCCGCATGTGGAGAACCTCAAACAAGAGATAACTGGGACAAAAAGAACCGTCCCTCTTGACCCATTTTAAGGAGGTCTGTTATATGAGAAAAGGTTTTTGTAAAATTGCTTCGTTTTCACTTGCTGCGGTTATGGCTGCTTCGATTTTTTCTGTGAGTGCATTCGCGAAGGGTACTAAGAAGATCGATCTGACCGGAGACGGCAGGGCCGACACCGTAAGTTTTGTAAAGACCAGGGATAAAAAAGATCCAGAGACTTTCACCAGTCTCAAAGTCAAGGTCAACGGAAAGACCGTTTTTAATAAGAAAACCAATTATTATGATGTCAGGTCGTGGCTGATAAAAATATCCAAAAAGAACGGATTCCTTGCACTGTATACTCCGTGGGATAATCACGAAGCCGATTACAATGGAATTTACCAGTACAGGAAGGGAAAGCTGAATTGTGTTGTAAACTTAAACAAATGTCTGCCGGGATATGATTCTTATACGCAGAATATCAAGACATCCGGAAAAACTGTTGCAGCAACCATTCAGGAGGATGTTTACGGACTCGGCGTATGCACCTATAATATCAAATACACCTGGAAAAACAATAAATTCAATCGTGCAGGCAGCCTGAGCGATTATAAAATTGCAGCTCTGAATAATAAATTCGTCAGGAAAGGCAGCTCCGTAAAACTTGCCGCTTCAATTAAAGCTCAGAAGAGCCTTTCCGCCAGGTCCAGAACTATGGCATTTAATAAAGGTGCGAAATTAAAACTCGGAAAAATCAGCTTTAAAGGAAGCAGTGCCTACATCGGATTAGTGCAAAATGGTAAGACATATTGGCTGAGTCTTAAAGATGCCAAAAAGGCAGCTAAAGTCAACACTCAGATGACGATCTTCACAAACACCTTTATGGCAGGTTGATCCATCTCATACATTTTTTAAAAAATCAGAGACATATTTCTTATAACATGCCGGGTTCATCAGTATGGATCCGGCATGTTCTGCTTTCGGGATCATATGGCACTCGCTGTATCCCTTTGTCGCTTCTGCCATACGCTTTGAATTGGATGGCAGGATAAAATTATCCGCTTCTCCATGAATGAAGAGTATCGGGATTTCGTTGTCCTTCAGCGCATCGATTGGACGCATCTCATCAATTGAATAGTGGTAGCGAATGCGGATTCCCACATCAGCAATATTTACAAAAAATTTCGGCAGGTGGATAAGCTTCACGCTCTGAACCAGCACATTTCGAAGGTCTGCAAATCCGCAGTCTGCAACTGCAAAATCGACCTGTGGCCTGTATTTCATGCAGGTCACTGTAGTAGCGGAGCCCAGCGACTCACCGTGCAGACCGAGCTGAGTGATATCAGGATAGCGCTTTCTGGTATCTTTGATCAGAAGGTCAAGATCTTTTGCCTCAAGGATGCCGTAAGTCGTATTAGTCTCGTCATTTACACCATGTGCCCTGAGGTCATAAATGACGCAGTTGAAACCGAGTTCCAGATACATCGGGACATATTTAAGCGACCCGAATCTGTTGTCGGTGTGACCATGGGTAATAATTATGTATTTTGTTGTCGGCCTGGGATTTTTTAAAAATTCGACAAACAGCCTGTATCCATTGCAGCCCTCGACAGTATAATCAGTCTTATCAATCTTCTCGTAAAAAGACGTGTCATAGTGGTCTGACTGCCACTTGAAAGCCTCGTCCAGTGTCTGTCTTTTTACAGTCATGACAAAAGAAGCAAGCCCCAGCGCCAGAATGAAAAAGACTGCAGCGAGTACCGCAATAATTACAAAAATCCAAATCATAATAACTCTCTTCCTATGAAACGACATTATCTCTTCTGTTATGACCTGCGTTAGTCGCTTTTGGCAGCATTCATTCGATTTTCTTCAAAAAATCAGCGACATATTTCTTATAATTCACTGGGTCCGTATAATACGACATCGCGTGCTTTGCGTTCTGGACAAAGTGAACCTCGCTGTACCCCTTCGTCCTGTCAGCCATTCGCTGTGAATTCGATGGTACGATATACGAATCAGCCGTGCCATGAATGAATAGCATCGGGATTTCATTGTCACCAAGCGAATCTATAGGATTCATCTGTTTGAACGAATAGTGATACTTCATCCTGACGCCGGCTTCTGCTATATACAGGAAAAATTGCGGCAGATGATACTCCCTGGCACTGACTTTAAGCACATTCCAGAGGTCGGCAAAACCACAGTCACAGACAGCAAAGTCGACTTTCGGCCTGTATTTCATTGTTGTTACCGTGGTTGCAGACCCAAGTGACTCGCCGTGCAGGCCGAGCTGGGTCATGTCAGGATGGCGCACTCTCGTGTCTTTTATCAGGATCATCAGATCCTTGCTCTCCAAAATTCCGTATGTGAAATAAGTCCTCTTGTTAAGGCCGTGGCATCTCATATCGTAGATCACGCAGTTGAAGCCAAGTTCCATGTACATCGGCACATATTTAAGCGACCCGATTCTGTTGTCGTTGTGACCATGAGTCAGGATCATGTATTTCGCAGTCGGCTTCGGGTTCTTAAGAAACTGCACATGTAAAATATAACCACCAACGCCCTTTATCGTATAATCCTCTTTTTCAATCTTATTGTAAAACGACAGATCCATGTGACCCGACTCGATCTTCCAGGCCCGCTCCAGCGTCTTGCCATGCTTTTTATTAATCGTCATAATATAAGTCGCAAGTTTTATCGCCAGAATAAAAAATGCAGCCACAACGGCTGCGATCACAATCAAAACAACAACCCAACCCATAGTTTCTCCTTTCACATATAGTGCCAAATTTCCCGGTGGATAAAGAAGCAGAGCGCGTCGGGTAATCTGCGCTCTGCTTCCGGCCAGCACTCGGGTATATTTTACTGTAAAATAAATTCCCCGATTTTCTTGTCCATTCCAAGGATGTGGCCACTGAGCCATTTCAGAAGATAAGCCAAAAGGTCCGTAAGGTATGCCTCCTGGTCCTCGTCCACCTCTTCGAGATCTATCTTCTCGAGGTAGTCGACAAAGCCCTGGTGTGCCTTTCTCTGGGCATCAAGTCCGGGATAATTGTGCTCTGCCATATATTTTTCCTCATCGGAAAAATGGAACTTGGTGTAGTCCCGAAGCTCACCGATCAGCTCGACGATCTCATCGAACCTGTCATAGAGATCTTCATTGTGAATCAGCGCATTTACACGTCCCATGATGTCAAAGAGTTTTTTGTGCTCTGAATCGATCAGTTCGATTCCCGTCTTATATTCATCGGTAAAAGCAAAAGGCGACTTCGTCTTTCCAATCAGAGTATCCGAGCCCAGAATATGGTGCATAAGCCAGTGAGACATGTAGTTTAACAGGTCGAGAACGGCCTCTCTCATCGTGTCATCTGCCATTCCTACGAAGTTTGTATTTTCGAGTCTTTTAACAAAGGCTTTGTGAGCTCTGCGCTGGCGCGGCAGTTCCGGATCGTCGATACTTTCCATATATGCCTCTTCGTGAGCAAAATGCGTCGCAGCGTAGTCCTTAAGCCCATTTAAGAGCTGCATTCCGGTCGTCCTGATATCTGCACCCGACTTAATCTCGCTGTTTGCCTGTTCTATCATCACGAAAAGCTTCTTATGCTCGCGGTCTATTTCCGGTATTCCAGTCAGATAATCCTCTGTAAATTTGATCATAAAATTTCCTCAATCTTAAATTTGTTAAATGTGCAAAAAATGCGGAGGTCAACTGTTTTCCTTCTCTTCCACCCTCTCGGTGTCCTGGCCGGGGACAAACGACTTCATAAACGAAGAGTACTCGCTGAAAGACTTAGGGAAGGTGATTCCCAAAACCTCAGCATACATTTTATTGTATAGCTTGTGGAACGATTTTTCAGACTGGTCAGTGATCTGGATATCGCCCGGATTCTGCTTATTTACAAGAATCTGGTAGGCCATCTCCCCTGCCTTGTAACCACCGTCATACGGATCCGGCCATATCGTTATAAGTGACTCTTTTCCTGATTTTTGGTCACTTCCATAGGTGACGCAGTCCCCGTTCTTCGCGGTTTTCACGATTTTTTTGATGTCAGAGCCTGAAAGGCCTGCAGAGATGTACAGTGCGTCGCACTCTTTTACCGCAGTTGATATGATCTTTGACGTCTTAGCGTCCTTCAATGACTTCCTGGTCTTTTTCTCCCAGTCCGCAAGTTTGCCATCGTTATAATCAGGATGGAGTAATTTGCCAAAATTATCAGAGATCTGTGGGACTGTAGGATCAACGTCATCGCTCTGCTTTATGGCGCTGGCTTTTTCGGCGTGCTTCATATCATCTTTGTAAGCAGATGTCGGCAGCATGAATTCGCGGTAACCAATGCCTGCTTCTTCGAGATACTGCTCAAGCTCCCTGTTGCCTTTTACAGCGTCTGTATTTTCCGGGGAATACATTATTCCGACGCGGTGGATACTGTCTGTGGTTTCAATGATTTCCGAGAGCTGGGAGCTGATCGTCGGAGAAGGCATCACCCCGGTTACATTTACACCGGTATTCTTATTCTCTTCGTCCGCATAGCTGATACCTAATGCAGCTGAAATGTTATTTACTCCAGTGCTTACAATCGGAAGTTTTTTATTGTTCTCATCCTGCTGTGTTTCACTGTAAGCTGCCTTTAAGGCTTTCCAGCCTTCGGTCATGATCAGCTGCGCTCCCTTGTTTGTCAGACTTGTGACAGATTTGCTGTCATCCTGCGAAGAACATGTCGATGTTATCACTTTGACATGCTTTTCTCCAAAAGTATCTGCCAGAGCATCATTAAAACCTTTCTCCATATCTTCGTTCCCTGAAGACGACAATATACCTATCGTTACGACAGTATTGTCCTCTTTAATGGCTTTGTAAGATGATTTTTTTCCGCAGGCAGAAAAGCAGGCGGCGGCAAGAGCCGCCGCCAGAACTGCTGAAACTACTTTTTTCTTCATACGTTTGTAAATACTGAAGTCTCGTCCTTTAAATTCTTTGCTATCTTCTGGTTCTCGTCCATCCTCTGTGTGATCGAGTCCATATCGTTTACAAGATCCTGAGTGCTGTTTGCCGCACCAGTGACACCCTGTGCACCTTCACTTATAGATGTTGAAATAGATCCGATAGAATCGGCGATCTCATTTGCTGTCCTCTTAAGTTCTGCTGTAGATGCAGCGAAGTCTACCATCATCTGCTCGATATATGTGGCATTATTCTTGTACCTTCCGCCATCGTCTACAAAATCGCGGAACTCAGGTAGGATAGAATCCTTCATGTAATTTACAAGATCCTGAGAATGTTCTGCGAGGTTATGAACGGCTTCGGTGATAACTTCGTTTATCTTCTGGATGTTCGAAGCAGCCTCACGGCTCGAGTCAGACAGATGTGAAATCTCCTCAGCTACAACCGCAAATCCTCGTCCTGCTTCTCCAGCTCTTGCGGCTTCGATAGAAGCGTTCAGTGAGAGAAGGTTTGTCTGGCTCGCAATCGAGAGGATATCTCCTGACAGCTTATTGACTTCGTCGACACTCTTCGCGTCTTCAATAGCCTGACCCAGCACATCGATGATCTCCGTAACTTTTTCGTCCGTATCGTTCATATTGCTGCGGGCCTTGGCCTCCATCTCGTCAGCCTGATCCTTCATCTGTTTCAAGTAATCACCGATCTCATCAGATTTGCTGGCGATCTCATTTACTCTGTCGGAAACATCCTTGGCATTTCCAGAGATAACAGACGCATTGCTTTCAACTTCCTGCATTGTAGCCGAGAGCTCTTCGGTAACTGCCGACAAATCTGATGCAGAGCCGTTTGAAGTTCTGACAGAACCAAGTACCTCTGAAACTACCGATTCCATATCGTCCGAGTTCTTCGTTATAGAAGCGAGAATATCCTGCAGCTTCTGGATGAATTTGTTGATACTGTAGCCGAGCTTTCCAATCTCATCCATTCTCTCGACAGAAACACGCTGTGTCAGGTCTCCATGACCCTCTTCTATGCCCCTGATGATATGATGAAGCTGTCTCTCTGTCTTGTTCAGAGGGTTTGCGATGTACTTCATTACAAGGAAGAAATCTATGACAACTGCAAAGATTGAGCCAAAGATGAAGAACAGGTTAAGGCCAGTATTAGTATGGTAAACACTGTTTAATGTGTTCTTTCTGGAAGATGCCTCGCTCTCGAGCTGTTTTTTTGTAGAAGTTATCGTAGATGAGATAGCGTCAGCTGCCTTTGCGACATCGTTGTTTGCGAGATAGTAGGCTTTCGCTTTGTTCTGCTGAGCCGAAGCTGCCGTGAGTTTATTTACTGATCTCTTCAGATCAACATACTGCGTTGCGATAGTCTTTACCGCGGATTTTGTCGAATCCGATTTGGCAGAGGCATACGCCTTATTCAGCAGTTTCTCTAGCGAAGCTTCCTCAGACAGGATATCTTCCACCATTTTTACCTTGGTCGAAAAATCTGTAGCCACTATGTGTGACAGAGACTTCTGGTAGATAGTCTGCGTGTCTGTGAAAATATCCGACAGTTCATCGATGCTCGCCATAGACTCATCAACAATTACTGTCGTACTGGAATTCATGCTGCGGAGACTGATATTACTGATAATATTTGAAATGATAGCAATAGCTCCAAGTACACCCAGCGCTACGAGGACAAGACCTCTGACACTCGTACGGATAGGCTTCGTATTATTTACAATTTTTGTTTTCTTTTTAGACATCCTGCACCCTCCTTACTCTGTCACTGCTCCGGTAACCTGTTTTACAAAACTGTTAAGCTGCTTCTGTGTAATATTATTACCACTTGTAATCTGAGGTCCGAAATTGTTCATTGCATCCCAGAACTTCTGTCCAAGCCTCTGAAGCGATGAGTATTTGGACTGTGCCAGAAGTGCCTGAATAGCCGGTGATGCCTTTACCGCATCACTCTCCGATGCTTTTGTATTTGACGGGCCCTGGCCTCTCTTTTCAAATCTGAGTGTCTGGCTCTTCTGATTCGTCATATATGCTGCGAATTTGTTGGCCCAGCTGGCCTTCGGTGAGAAACTGTTGACACCGACCATCTTGTAACCAGCGTAGGAGGCCATCTGTACCTGCTGTCCGTCTACTGTATATGTAGGCATCTTTACTGCACCCAGATTATCTCCCCAGATCTTCTGCAGGTCGGCTGAGAGCCATACTCCGCTGACTCCTGCGATAACAGAATCATCCTTGGCACCAGCCTTAAGAGCATCATCACCTCCGGCCTTGAAGCCCTTGTTTTTTGCAATGGAAGTGACAGCCGAGATAACATCTATACCTTTTATCTTATTTTTTGTGGAATTCCAGTCGCAGACATTCGTAAGTCCGTCGTCAGCAAGTGTCAGCTTCATACCTGTATTTCCAAAGAATGCATACAGATACCAGCCATTGGCGATATCCATCGTGACCTTCTTATTCTTCGAAGCTGCGACTTTCAGGATACCATCCAGTGTCTTCAAATCTGCATCTTTGAAATATTTTTTATTGTAGTAGAGGAAATACCCGTTATCTGCGGTCATCGGGTACGCATAGACCTTGCCATCTATAGAGGCTGCCTTGACAGCTGCCTCAAGATTATCACTCTTGACCGATGAATCTGTGACAGGCGAAAGTATCCCCGATGCTGTAAGTGAATTAAGCTGATCGTCTGCAAACGTAAAGACATCAGGTGCCGATGCTGTATCACTGAGCACTTTATTTGCCGCCTCAGATTCACTGATAACCCGAGCCTTGACTGTATACGGAAAATTCGGATTATCTTTCTTAAAATCAGACTCGATCTGACTTAAAACCTCCTTATCGTCTTCGGTACCTACAGACACTACGAGATCTTTACCTGCGTCTCCTGAAGCAGTACTAAAATCGAGCGCATTTGCCGAAGCAGAATTTTTTCCTTTACCTGCGCCACAGCCCGTCAGCAGCATTGCCGCGATAACTGGCAGAACAAGCAGATTTTTCCGAAACTTCATCCTGGTTCCTCCTTCGTGCTAAAAAAATTCTTCTAAAATCACACAATACTTTTAAACTGTGAATAACACATACACTATGCCATTATATCACATAAAAATAAAAATTTTGTCAAAAATGTTCCTTTTTCCTTATTTTTTACGAATTCGATTTGTAACAGATGCATTTTTATGTTACAGTATTTAATAAGTTTTTAAAGGACGGTTAAATATTTATTATGAAAAAACAGATTACAGCATTTTTTCTTGCAGCCGCATTGGCTCTCACTTCAATTGGTGGCTCTGCATATTTATTAAATACTAATAAAATAGAAGCGGAAGCCAAAGACACTGCCGGATCCGCATACGATCCACTACTCGTCGACCAGAAGGATAAGGTCGTAGTTATCGACGCAGGGCACGGCGGCGGCGATCCCGGTGCATACGGCAGCGGCTACCATGAGAAAGACCTTACTTTAAAAATTGCAAAGTCTGTAAAGACATATCTCCAGAAATACGCTCGTGTCAGAGTATATCTTTCCAGAAAAAATAACACCTATGTTTCTCTTACCGACAGAACAGCTTATGCTGCCTCAGTCGGTGCTGATGCTTTCGTTTCGGTTCATCTGAATGCCGCCTCTGGGAAGGCCCCGAACGGCTGCGAGGTATATTATCCGAACAATCATTATGACTACAAAGCATTTAGTCTCGGTAAATCACTCGCACAGAATATTCAGAAAAAGCTCAAAAGTCTGGGGCTTTGTGACAGGCAGATACATACCAGGTCTTCTAAAAACACCCGTTATCCGGATGGAAGCATGGCAGACTATTACTCTGTTATCCGAACTTCAAAGCTGCATCATATCCCGGGCATAATCGTCGAAGGAGCTTTTATAACCTGTCCATCCGATGTAAAGAAATATCTCAATTCCACAAAGAAGATCAACAAGATGGCTAAGGCAGATGCTGACGGCATCGCGAAAGCTCTTAAACTGAAGAAGAAAAAGGTGTCCCGTCCTGCCCGTGCAACTATTACCTCTGTTAAGGCCTCAGGAAGCGACAACAGCGTTACGGTCAAGTGGAAGCGTTCAGCAAGGGCTTCCCAGTACATCATATTCAGAAAGACAGGTGCCAAGGGCACTTTTAAAGAGATTGGAAGGACGACGAAGACCTCATACAAGGATGTCACAGGTTCATACAACACCAGATACTACTATACTGTAGTTTCCAGCAACAGCAGTGGAAGAACCGACGTCTATAACAAGAAAGGCGTTGGCGTTACTACTCCGAAGAAATACACTGTAACAAAGATCAAGGCTGTCGACAACGGCTTTAAGCGTGTAAAAGTATCCTGGAAAAAGATCAAAGGTGCTCATGGTTACCGCATATACAGAAACACCAACGGCGGAAGCTACAAGACTATTACTACGACTAAGAAGAACGTATCAAGCTACACCGACGAGACCGTCTCAGGAAATATGACCTACGGCTACAGAGTCAGAGCATACTTCCAGAAAGGAAAGAAGAAGACTAACATCTGGTGCACCTACCAGAAAAATCCTGTCAAGGTTACCACAGATTCAGATGGTGCAGGCACACTTTCCGGCGCAATGTCTGCCGATGGAAAATCTATAGCATTCACCTGGGAAAAATCGACTGATCCGGATGTAACCTACCGTCTGTACAAGAAGACCGGCGACGGCCACTTCACCAGAGTTAACGACGGAATTAAAGAGAATAGTTACACAGAGACTGACTTAGCTCCTAATACTTTGTATCAGTTCAAGTTCAGGTTCTATCGTAAGTCCGTAAACTCTTCGAAGAAGACACTCTGGAGCAGCTACTCAAATGTTCTGAAGTTTACTACACCTGCTAATTCAGGAACACCGACTAACCCGGCTTCTGCTGATGCGATTGAAAAGCTCAGCAAAGCCAGCATCAAGTGGAGAAGCGCATATACAGCAGTAAAGAGTTCAGAAGATACTACCGATTACGATAAGGATAAAAACGACTATGTAACGCCGGCATCAGAAACTTCTCTTATCCTTCACTGGTATCCTGTAAAAGATGTGTCAGGTTATCAGATAATAGATGCTGCCGGCAATCAGGTGGAATTAGTCGACGGTGATGATGTAAACCAGGTTACAATCAATGGCCTCAGTCCGCAATCAACATATACTTACACAATCCGTGCATTTTTAAATGTAAACGGAAGCATCTATTACGGACCTGAAAGCTCTGCCGCAAGCGGCACTACTGCCTATACAATAAAAGGAACTTCTTCTACCAATGCACAGCAGATGGTCCGTTACTACAATTCCAAGACATCAGGCATGAATAAGTCTTACCCTGCTGATGTCTATAAACAGTATGGCGCAGCAACTATAGATCAGTTCAGTCAGATTGTCTGTGAAGAAGCAGACAGAGCAGGCATCAAAGCCGAAGTGCTTTTTGCACAGATCTGCAAGGAGACAGGTTTCCTGCAGTTTGGCGGAAGTGTAAAAGCCGCCCAGTGCAACTTCGGTGGAATAGGTGCTTTAGATGGCGGAGAAAGTGGCATGGACTTCGTAAAATACGCAAAAGTTTATTACAGTGCCCTCGGATACAGTTCTGCCAAAGAAGCTGAAAAAAATGCTGTAAGAGTCGGTATCCGTGCTCAGGCTACTCACCTCGCATTTTATGCTGCGACCGACGGAAACGTTTCTTCGACGACTTCCGTTTCTACAATAGACGGCTGGCCGGAAGGAACAAGTAAAGTCAAAATCCCAGACCCACGCGCCGATTCGAGTCTCGTTGGAAAGGCTCCATATGTCGAGTGGCTCGGCATTAAAGACAATCATTACACGACCGGTGAAGCAGGAGACAAAATCGCAAAGAACTATGGTTGGGCTACAGCTAACAACTATGGCTACAGTCTGATAAACGACTACATCACCCCGCTTCTTGCATCGTGATAATGTAAATTAATAACTATAAAACGCAGGAGGAATAATGTTCAAAAAGATTAAAGCCAAAACAATTGCCGTCATTATGGCCTTTGCTATCGTTTTTGCCGGAGTACCAGCTCTTACGATAGCAGAGCCTTGCAATACAGTCTCTCAGGCAGAAGCTGCTCAAGCGAAAACTACCAGGAAGAACTCTTCCAGGAAAAAGTCTTCCAAGAAGAAGTCTTCCAAAAAAAAGTCTGCTAAGAAGAAGTCTTCCAAAAAAAAGTCTTCCAAAAAAAAATCTGCTAAGAAGAAGTCTTCCAAAAAAAAGTCTTCCATGAAGAAAAAATCCACCAGTAAGAAATCTTCTAAAAAATCGGCGAAGAAGACATCTTCCAGGATAAAGTCAGCTAAAAAGACTACCCAAAAGAAATCTGCCAAGAAAAAAGCCACTGCAAAAAATACTACTACGACCCAAACTACCAGTAGAAATTCTGCTCAAAAGAAAAACACGCAGAACAACTCTTCGTCCAGGAAAGGTGCTTCCGGCGAGGCAAAAACCTTCCAGAACAACACTTCTGATGTAAAGCCTGCTGATAACATTAAGTCTAAAACAGTTCCGAAATCTACTTCAAAGAAAACAACTAAAGCTAAAAAAACAAGTAAGAAAAAATATACTGAAGTACGCGGTCTCTGGGTAAGCGTCTACGACTATCCTTCTCTCGGTCTGAAAACTGACAGCAAAGCTACATTCAAAAAAAATGCTGACAAACTTCTTAAAAAAATGCAGAGCTATAAACTCAATACGCTTTATATGCAGGTCCGTGCCTATGACGATGCCGCATGGAAAAGTAAAACATTCCACGCCATGAAATATATTTCACCAAAGGCTACAAAGTTAGGCTATAAAAACGCTTCCAAAAAAGCCGCCTCAACTCTGAAATTTGATCCGATGCAGGTTATGATAAAAGAAGCGCATGCCAAAAAAATCAAGATTGTTGCATGGATGAACCCATACAGATGCTCTACGGGAAGCAACGATTATTACCTTGATCCTGCTAATGGCAAGTCTCAGAGTCGAGTTGTAAATGCTGTAAAAGAGGTTATGACTTACAATGTCGACGGTATTGTTTTCGACGACTACTTCTATACTGCAGTATTAGGTTATAAAAACACCTCGGGAATTATCACCCGTTCAGCTTTTTCCGCAGACCATTGGCTAAAAGCCTCAAAGAAACGCCAGAATGTAAACAACCTGATAAAGAAAGTCTACAAAGCTGTAAAAGCTTCAAATAAAAAAGCCACCTTCGGCATAGCTCCTCAGGGAAATCTCGAAAATGATCGTGCCCTGGGTGCTGATATCGACACCTGGCTTTCGAAAAACGGATATATCGACTACCTGATGCCACAGATCTACTGGTCCAACAATTGGGGCAGCAGTCACACGAAGATGTTCTCGAATCGGCTCAAGCAGTTCAGAAAATCTTCACTCAATAAGAACGGCAGGATGAAATACGTCGCATTAGCTCTTTACAGATCAGGCGAGAAGCCAAATCAAAGCAGCAAATGGACAGACTACGGCTGGTCTAAGAGCAAGTCAAATATTGCAAGTCAGTATAAAGAGCTGAAGAAAGCCGGCTGTGAGGGATTTTCACTGTTCTCAGCGCAGTTCCTGAACAAGAGCGCAGGTAAGGCAGAGATGAAAAACCTGAAGAAAGTTCTCTCAAAATAATTAGGACAAAAAATACCGGGACAACTCGATGTCCCGGTATTTTTATGTCTGAAATGTTATTAATAAAGATGTCGGCATCAGCCGTTTGTCTGAGCCTGCTGGTTCTGCTGAGCCTGCTGCAGCTGCTGTACCTTTCTCGCGGAACTTCTGCCACGGTAGAACTGCGCATAATCTTTCGCTACCTTCTGATAGTACTTCAGGGCATTCTTGGTATCACCCTTATACTCATATGACTGGGCCAGCTCGTACACAGCCTCGCCGTTATCATAAGTATCGTCAATCTTTACAACAGTCTTTAAAGCATCTATCGCTTTGTCGTAGTCTCTCTGCCTGAATGCGTTTTTACCTTCGTCGTACTTCGTAGTCAGAGTCTGCTGGTCAATCTGTGCCGTAAGCGACTTATACAGATCTTTTCCACTCGTGCCGAGAAGCTTTTTATTTGCCTCTTTCAAGGTCTTTCTGGCAGCATCGAGGTCTGCTTTATCTCCGGTAGCCTGTTGCTGAGCCTTTATCAGGTTCTCGTATGAGCCCTTGACATCTGACTTTCCCTCGTACTTGTCAAGCTTATTCTGAAGGCTTGTTATCTGCTTCTTCAAGTCAGCCGCATCACTCTTAGAGGAAGCGGTCGTCGAATTCGCGGTTATAAGCGCTTTCCTTGTCTCTTCGTTTTCTCTCTGCTTCATAGTCGGTGAGACGAGGAAAACGAACGCCAGGATTCCTATAGCAATACCTATAAGGATATTGAACAGGCCGCTCTTGGAGTTGTCTAAAGCTTCAATGAATGACTGCCTCGGCATCATTACGACATCATGTCCATCATTAATAGATACGGTCGAACGCCGGTCGGTCTTTTTCTTCTTTTTTTTCTTGCCAGAAACCAGGTGGGAGCGGACTTCTTTCAGATATCTGACTGTCAGAGGATTGTTCTCATCGTCCTCTTTCGCTGCCTTAAGCTCTGAATAAGCCTTGGAATACTCACCTTCCTGCATATAGATCAGTGCCAGAAGCTGTCTGGCCTTTACCATATCAGGATTTTCTCTGACGACATTTTTAAGTTCCAGAGCAGCAAGGTCAAATGCCTTGGCTCTCGCATATTTATATGCGGTGTTGAATTTTTTCGCAGCTGTGTCAATTTTCTCAAATGCACCAGGGTTGCTGCTGGCACTGTCCAGATATCTGTTCGCAAGCTCATCGTCCGGATCAAAGTTCTTCGCGATGACCCATTCCCGGAGTGCAAGCACCGGCTCACCGTATCTCAGATATACGAGACCGAGCAGATCTCTGGCCTTGGTGTTTCTTTTGTTGAAGCGGACCGAACGGTTGAGGCTCTCTATAGCGCCGGAGATGTCGTGGTCTCTGGCCTTGGCCAGACCATCATTGTAGGCCTTCTCTGACGAGGCCATGATCATCCTGTAGGCTCTCTGGTTCGCACCGCAGAACCTGCAGGTCCTCTCGTCCTCACCAATCGGATTTCCGCAGTTAAAGCACTTCTCCATCCGGTCACTTCCTGTTTTGCTTGGCTGCAGCTGCCACTGCCGCGCTCTGCCTGATGACTGTCGACTGGCTGGCTGTGATCTCCTTCAAAATATCGATCATGTCAGTCAAGTCCTTGTCGCGGATGGCATCCTCAGCCTCGCTTGTCTCCATGCTTGGTTTGAAATTCTTTAATTCTTCGTCAAAATCAATCATATTTTCCTATAATCAGAGCTCTGAAAGTCTCTTCTTAACATCTGCCATCATCTGCTGATACTTGGCGAGCTTAGCCTTCTCCTCTTCAACCTTTGCGGCTGGAGCCTTCGACAGGAATTTCTGATTCGAAAGCATTCCGTTCGATCTCTTGAGCTCGCCCTCCAGACGCTTCTGCTCCTTCTGAAGTCTCTCGCGCTCCTTGTCCATATCTACAAGCTCTGCGAGTGGAACAAAGCAGGTCGCATCTGTGATCACAAATGAGACGCTCTTCTCGTCGATTCCCTTGTTGTCCTTCTGAACTTTGACGGCATTTGCTGAGCAAAGCGTCTGGTACAGAGATGTGTTCTCCTCGAAAATATCGCGGACAGCCTTCTTCTCAGATACGATATAAAGCGTTGCCTTCTTCGAATTAGGTACGTTCATATCCTTTCTGACAGCGCGCATGCCCTTTACCAGTTCCTTGACTCTAGAGTAGATCTCCTCTGCTTTCTCATCGTGTGCTGCCTTCTGGTAGAGCGGCCAGCCTGACGTCATGATCGTATCTTCACAAGGATTAAGAGAACAGTAGATTTCCTCTGTAATAAACGGCATATATGGATGCAAAAGCTTCAGTGAAATCGAGAGCACATTCTTCAGTGTGAAAAGTGCTGCGTTAGCTGACTTCGGATCCGTATCCCTGGCGTAAATCCTTGGCTTAACCATCTCAATGTACCAGTCGCAGAACTCGTCCCAGATAAAATCGAAAACCTTGCCGACTGCAACGCCGAGCTCGTATTTTTCCATGTTGTCAGTGACATCCTTTACAAGGGTGTTCACCAGCGAAATTATAGCCTTGTCCTCTGTGCGGAAGTCCTTGTTCTCCGGGTCGTGAAGGTCGAATCCGTCAAGATTCATCTGGATAAATCTCGATGCGTTCCAAACCTTATTCGCGAAGTTCCTCGAATTCTCGACTCTGTCCCAGTAGAATCTCATATCATTTCCAGGGGCATTTCCTGTCATAAGAGTAAGTCTTAATGCATCTGCGCCGTACTTGTCGATGACATCGAGAGGATCTATTCCATTGCCGAGTGACTTCGACATCTTTCTGCCCTGTTCATCTCTGACAAGTCCGTGGATCAGTACATGGTGGAATGGAGCCTTTCCAGTCTGCTCTAAGGCTGAGAATACCATCCTTATAACCCAGAAGAAGATGATATCGTAGCCTGTAACGAGTACATCCGTCGGGTAAAAATACTCGTACTCCGGAGTCTTCTCAGGCCAGCCAAGTGTCGAGAATGGCCAGAGTGCAGATGAGAACCAGGTATCAAGTGTATCTGGATCCTGTGTAAAATGCTTTCCGCCACACTTCGGGCAGACCTTTGGCGCACCGCCCTTCTGTACGACCATCTCCCCGCAGTCGTCACAATAGTAAGCCGGGATCCTGTGGCCCCACCAGAGCTGACGGCTGATGCACCAGTCCTTGATTCCTGTGAGCCAGTGCTCGTATGTCTTGATATAGTTGTCAGGAACGAACTTGACATCGCCCTTTCTGCCAGCCTCGAGAGCGGCCTCTCCCATCTCCTTCATGCGTACGAACCACTGTGGCTTTACCATCGGCTCTACTGTCGTATGACATCTGTCGTGAGTTCCTACTGCGTGTGTATGCGGAACGACTTTTACAAGGAGGCCCAGCTTATCGAGATCAGCTACCATGGCCTTTCTGGCCTCATAGCGGTCCATGCCTGCGTACCTGCCGCACTTGTCATTCATAGTGCCGTCATCATTTAAAATATTGATCTCTTCGAGGTTGTGTCTCTTTCCGACTTCAAAATCGTTAGGGTCGTGAGCCGGTGTGATCTTAACGCAGCCGGTTCCGAACTCCTTGTCAACATAAGCATCAGCGATAACAGGAATCTCTCTGTCCGTAAGAGGCAGAAGAAGCGTCTTACCGACGATATCCTTGTATCTCTCGTCGTCAGGGTTAACAGCTACTGCTGTATCTCCTATAAGCGTCTCAGGACGGGTAGTGGCGATCTCAACAAATCTGCCAGGCTCACCCTTTACCGGGTAATTGATATGCCAGAAAAATCCATCCTGGTCCACATGCTCAACCTCGGCATCCGAAAGAGATGTCTGGCACTTAGGACACCAGTTGATGATCCTCGAACCCTTGTAGATATAGCCCTTCTGATAGAGCTTTACGAAAACTTCCTCAACGGCCTTAGAGCATCCCTCATCCATCGTGAATCTCTCACGTTCCCAGTCAGCTGAGCTTCCGAGCTTCTTCAGCTGGGTGATGATAGTCCTTCCGTACTCCTCTCTCCACTTCCAGCAGTAGTCAAGAAATGCCTCTCTGCCGATCTTTCTCTTATCTATGCCCTTTTCCTTGAGCGCATTCGTAACCTTGACCTCAGTGGCAATGGCCGCATGGTCTGTGCCAGGCTGCCAGAGAGCCTCGTAGCCCTGCATTCTCTTGAATCTGATCAGGATATCCTGCATCGTATTGTCGAGAGCATGTCCCATGTGAAGCTTTCCGGTGATATTCGGAGGCGGCATCACGATCGTAAAAGGCTTCTTCCTCTTATCAACCTTCGCATGGAAGTAGCCGTTGTCCTCCCATTTTTTGTAGAGCCGATCCTCGATTTCCTTAGGATCATATGTCTTTGCAAGCTTCATTTTATGTCTCCTTTATCCTTTGATCCAGGCTTCTGGCAAAATATAAAATGCCCTTTCAATCAGCCATTATCCTTAATATTTTATATGCTTAGAGCCTAAAATGCAAGTAGATGTTTCATATGGGCCGGTCTCTTAAAACTGTCAGATTTTAACAAAAAAGGAGCGGCCCCCTCCTTCGAAAGGACCACCCCGCCTGATGAGCAAATATCAGCAATTCAAAAAATCACTTATTAGGTCTGATCGATGTAACTGTACTTGACCAGGCTCCGTTCTTACCGCTCTTTGCGGCTCTGACACGAATCTGATACCTGCTTGTCTTGGAAATACTGATAGTAGCGCTGGCACTTGTTACTTTCTTAGATGCCCACTTACCGTATTTGGTAACTGTCTTGATCTTTGCCTTCTTGCCTTTTCCG
This sequence comes from Lachnospiraceae bacterium, assembly GCA_003862155.1. Taxonomy (GTDB): domain Bacteria; phylum Bacillota; class Clostridia; order Lachnospirales; family Lachnospiraceae; genus Weimeria; species Weimeria bifida. Next base: position 1,492 of record QOUV01000010.1, on the reverse strand, counting down.
GTCTTTACCTTCGTTACTGTAACAGTTCTATTCTGGACCTCGTATGTGTATCCTGTGCCACTAAGTTTCTTCCATGAAACCTTTAATGACTTCGAATTCTTCTTACGGCCTGTAATCTTAACACTTGAAACTTTCGCAACTGTGACTTTCTTTGCAGGCTTCTTAGGAGCGCTCTCGACTACTACAAATACCTTAGCTGCACCCGCTTCCATGGTATCTGTTGCGTCAGCCTTAACATCTACTACTACGTAGCCCGCCTTTACGCCTTTGACCTTGCCTTTCTTGTCAACGGTAGCAATCTTCTTATCTTTTGATGTGTATGTAATCTTAGTCGATTTTGTTGTAGCCTTGATATCAACTGTCTTTCCTACTTTTACAGTAACGATTTCCTTAGCTGTTTTAAGATCTGAAGCCACCTTTGCCGGAGCCGGTATCTCATCTAATACCTTGACAGGTAATTTCTTTACAGTCTCACGAACTTTGTCGTCACCCTTGACTGTTACCTTGAGAGTGGCATTACCCACCTGCTTAGCTGTAAGAGTATTGTCTTTAACTACTACAGCATTCTTATTCTCTGTGTCGTTATTAGCAGTGATCTCGTACTCAGCCTTTGTACCTTCTGGTAATGTAACTACCTTTGTCAGGTCTGCAGTCTTATTGTCCTTTACATCAAGTGTTATCGATTTCTGCTTAAATGTGATGTTGGCCTCTGGAAGTTTTGCAACAGTAACAGTAACCCAGGCAGAAGCCCCCTTCATCTGTTTGCCGTTATTGTCATTTGTATAGACCTTAACATAAACCGTTCCGTCCTGCTTTCCGGCTGTAAGTGTGCCATCAGAAGCAAGTGTTACGACATCGTTCTTGTTGCCGCTGACAAGACCCTTGTCATCCTTTGAAGTGTAAAGGTCATAATTTACAGCAAGTCCAAGTTCTGATGTTCCGGCGATCTTTGCTGTCTTCCTGGCATTTACAGCTGTTGAAGTATCCTGGTCAAGTGTTACAGTATCAGAATCCTCACCATCAATCTGTGTCTTGACATTATCAGATACAGTATCAGCAATCTCTACTGGAACAGTGAACTCCTCCTTGCCTACTGTAACTTTGATGCTTGTCTTGCCTGCCTTCTGTGCTGTGACTGTAATAGTCTGATCCTTTTCGTCAGCTTTTACAACCGAAGTATCCTCTGGTATAACATAAACTTTTTCTGTGGTACCAGATACAGTTATCGCAGCAGTCTTTCCAGCATCGGTCACTGTATTAAGCTTTAATGCCGGGTTCTTCTTGGCATCAGTATCAGCTGTGACTTCTTCATCATCGACAGTGTATGTAACCTTAGTCGTGCTCGTCGCCGAAGGCGTAGTAGCTGCAGCAGAAGTTGTTGCAGAATCTGCTGCAAGAGCAAAAACCGCCCCAGGTGCTGCTGTGACTACAGTAGCTGTTGCCATCGCGATGGCAAGTAACCTTTTGACATTTTTCATTCGTCTTTTCCTCC
>QOUV01000009.1 GCA_003862155.1 Lachnospiraceae bacterium | reverse complement strand
TAAGCAAGAATAAACCAGCCCGAAAGGGCTGGAATTTTTGAAACTTAGAGAACCTGAAGAAGGTCAAAATTTAATAGTAACGCGTCAAGAATTTTTTTTGAAGGTGACGGGTTATCTACCATTTACTTTTGTTGTTGTCTTTGTGGTTTTTTTTGCTGGCTTTTTTACAGTTTTTGTTTGTGTTTTTGCCTTTGCAGGAGTTTTTGTAACATTTCCGGATGCAGAGTTATTAGCATCGACTTTTTTTACATTTGCATTGGTAATATTACCTGCATCTATTTTTTTCACTGCTGGATCCGCAGTAATATTTCCTGTATTTATCCCTGATGCTGTATCTGTGGTAGTGTTTGCTGTGGTATTTCCTGTATCTGTTGTGGTGTTTGCTGTGGTATTTCCTGTATCTGTGGTAGTGTTTGCTGTGGTATTTCCTGTATCTGTGGTAGTGTTTGATACATCTGCTTTCTTTTTTTCTGTATCTGTTTGAGATGCGGGTGCAGCTTTGGCTTTATACCAGTAATCCATATCGACATTGCCGTTAATTCCGCCGACGGCTCCCTTGCTGGAATACTGCCACATATCGTAGAGGCCATTGTAGTAATGGATGAATTTGCTGTGGGATGCTACCCACATAAAATAGCTTTTTCCCAGAGATGCTCCGTCAACGTTCTTAGAGAGCAGATTATCTCCAGAATAAATTCCCGGTGTGTAGCCACGGCTTTTTACTGTTTCACAAAATGCCTTGATGATACTTGTACGAGTCTTCGAAGAAGCCCCGTTGTCGATTCGATAATTTTTTTCATATTCGTAATCGATAAAAACAGGCAGGCTGATATTATATCCCTTCAGCTGGTCGCAGGTGTAATTTGCCTCTGCCTTGGCTTCAGCTGTAGTTGTGGCGGCGCTGAAACAATAAACTCCGACAGGTACTCCGGCTTTTATCGCAGCGCTGATATTTTCTTTAAATTTTTGATCTGTATATAAAGCGCCCTTACTGGTTTTATAACATCCACGGCCTGTTGCTTTGATAATTGCGAAATTGACGTTGGATTTTACCGTAGACCAGTCGATATCTCCCTGATAATGTGAAACATCGATACCTTGCAGAGTGTCGTAAGAAGAATTTCGAATTGTTCCAGTTGGAGTCATTTTTGCTGCCATCCTAAGCTTTGGAACAAAGCTTAAGATTCCCTCTTCGTCAGAGGTCCCTGAGTCTTTTCCCTGCATCGTGATTCCCATGTAAGTCATCTCTTCTTTGCCTACCGCATACGGGTCAGTTGTTTCAGACGAAGAGGTGGTCTTTGTAACAGCCGATGCATAAACCAAACCAGGTGCACTAAACGTCATGATGGCTGCTATGGCTGCTGAAATAATTACTTTTGAAAAATTCATTTCGTCTCCTATTACTGCTTTTTGTAATTTTAAAATCCCACGATTTTTGCAATCTAGATCACATTCACCTGACAAGATCTCATTGTCTCAAGCGCTGCCTCGTGCTTCTCCGGCGTGACTCCGGCGCAACACGCAGAATCGACTGAAATCTTTATCTCCGGCATAAATGCCTTAAGAAGCAGCGCGTTTGAAACTACACATATATCAGTGCAAAGACCGACAAGTTCTATTTCCACCGGCTCTTTTTCGCTGATCTCTTTAATTTTTTCTGCGAGAGACACAGATCCGAATGTCGGCTTGTCAAAAATATGATCAGCTCTTATCAGCTTTGAAATCTGGCTTTGAATCTGCCAGCCATCTGTGCCCTTGATGCAGTGCTCGACAGGAAGATTTCTGCCCTCCTGCGTCTCTAAATAGTTTGTCGGGTGCGTATCACGGGTAGCAAAAACGTCATCTGAAGAATACTCTTTAATTTTCTTTATCACATCAGGGACGATGGCTAAAGCCTCTCTGGTGCCGAGAGATCCGTCGATGAAATCATTTTGCATATCGATAACGATTAAGATTTTTCTTGACATGGGAAAAACTCCTGTATTTATTTTATCATAATCTGTGCCATTTTTTTATAAAGTTTCAAAATCCGGATGTACGTTTCAGCATACAGTTTATTCTCTCGCTAAATCGCAGAAGTTTCCGGCTATCGCGGAGCTGCTTGTTATCAACATACGTCGGTCTTTTCCCGATCAGCTCCAATTTGCACAGGCTTCCGGCTCCGTAGTCCGGCCGTTTATCAATATAGAGAATATTTTTTGTTATTACCTCCAGTGACCACCGAAAAATTTTCAACATAGGTCAGAAAGAAATCCAGATATGACAATAGATTTTTCAAGTTTTCACTATAGACAAGATTCAAGTGTTAATTGTTCCAAATACACATTTTATCATATCAACATGCATTAAAAAAGCTTTATTTTGCTCCAATGCCTTGGAGGCAACAGGCTTCATAACAGCCCATATTGATAAAACAATATTTTTTTAATGCCTGCCGATTCTAAATATATGTAAACTTCCGGCTCCGCAAAAGCCTATATTGAAAATATGCCAGACTTGCACACCCCGATGACAAGCAGCCGGACTTGCACATACCAATGGCGAACTTTCGAGAATCTTAAATGCAGCCACCGCGAGTCGTACAGCGAACGAATTGAGCGTTTTCGTTGCGCGCGAGCGCGCTAGCTGCGGCCCGGGTGTCCACCCGCCTGAACCATAAACGTATGTAAACCATACATTGGACAGAGGGCCGCTAATAAGCGCGCGCGAGCAAGCAGAAAACGCTCACTGAGTGAGCTGTATGACCGCGGTGGCTGCATGGAAACCCTCCAAGAGTTCACCAAATCGATGCCTTCACTGGCTTTCCTTGCGCGCGAGCGCGCTAGCTGCGGCCCGGGTGTCCACCCGCCTGAACCATAAACGTATGTAAACCATACATTGGACAGAGGGCCGCTAATAAGCGCGCGCGAGCAAGCAGAAAATGCTCACTGAGTGAGCTGTATGACCGCGGTGGCTGCATGGAAACCAAACCCTGCAAGAATTCACCAAATCGGGCAAAAATAACCTACTGTCCCATAACAGCTTTGGCGACTACGTCTGCAACCTCCGGCATGAAAGCGTCGGCGATGATGTTGTCGCATGACAGCTGGTCGTCAGGGATCAGAGAAGCGACTGACTTCGCGGCGGCGAGCTTCATATCCTCGGTGATAGCCTTAGCGCCGCATGCCATGGCACCCTTGAAGATGCCAGGGAAAACAAGGACATTGTTGATCTGGTTCGGGAAGTCGCTTCGGCCAGTAGCAACGACGGCAGCGCCACCGGCCTTTGCCTCAGGAGGCATGATCTCAGGTGTCGGGTTCGCGAGGGCGAATATAATGGCGTCTTTATTCATTGAGGCGACCATCTCCTTCGTTACGATTCCAGGAGCTGAAACACCAATGAAGACATCGGCGCCCTTTAAAGCATCGGCGAGAGTTCCGGTCTTTCCGGAGAGATTTGTCACCTCGACCATTTTTTTCTGCATCCAGTTCAGATGGTCCATATTTGTCTTAGAGAGAATGCCGGTGATGTCGCACATAGTGATATCTTTGAAACCGTATCTCAGCAGAAGTTTTGTGATCGCAACTCCGGCTGAACCGGCTCCGTTTACCACGATCTTCGTTCCCTCTACTGTACGGTGCGTGACCTTTAAGGCATTGATGATTCCGGACAGCACGATGATAGCTGTGCCGTGCTGGTCATCGTGGAAAACAGGGATATCGAGCTCTTCTTTAAGTCTCTCTTCAATCTCGAAACAGCGGGGAGCTGAAATGTCCTCGAGGTTGATGCCGCCAAATCCCGGAGCTATGGCCTTTACGGCTTTGATGATCTCCTCGGTGTCCTGTGTGTCGAGGACGATCGGGAAGGCATTGACACCGCCAAACTCTTTAAAGAGGACGCATTTACCCTCCATTACAGGGAGTGCGGCGTAAGGTCCGATATTTCCAAGTCCGAGGACTGCGGAACCGTCAGAGACAACGGCGATCGTGTTGCCCTTGATAGTGTAGTTGTAAGCCTCATGCTTGTCCTTTGCGATAAGTCTGCAGGGTGCAGCGACACCAGGAGTGTAGGTGACTGATAAGTCGTGTCTTGTTTTCACAGGTGTCTTTGGCTCTGTACTGATCTTTCCGTTTAATTTGCGGTGCAGCTCCATCGCCTCTTCATCGATAGTCATGTTAGTCTGCCTCCTGATTTACATATTTAATAAGTCCGCCTGCGTCAATGAGTTTCTGCATGAACGGAGGGAATGCCTGTCCTTTAAATTTCTCACCGGTCGTCTCATCTGTTACGACGCCGCTGTCGAAATCAACGGAAACTATATCACCGCTCTTTATTTTTTCAGAGGCTTCTTTGCTCTCGATGATCGGAAGTCCTATGTTTATCGAGTTCCTGTAAAAAATACGGGCAAATGTCTCCGCAATAACACAGCTTACACCTGCTGCCTTTATAGCTATCGGCGCATGCTCTCTCGAAGAACCGCAGCCGAAATTTTTGCCGGCAACGATAATGTCACCCTTTTTCACATTTTTGATGAAGTCCCTGTCGATGTCTTCCATGCAGTGCTGGGCAAGCTCCTCAGGTTTGGTGGAGTTCAAATACCTGGCAGGAATTATGACATCCGTATCTACATTGTCTCCATATTTATAAACTAATCCCTTTGCTGAATCCATGATGCCTCCTATACTGTTGCCGGGTCAGTGATACGGCCTGTGATAGCGCTCGCTGCTGCTACTGCAGGTGAAGCAAGGTAGATTTCTGAATCGGTCGCACCCATTCTGCCTACAAAGTTCCTGTTCGTCGTCGAAACGCACTTCTCACCTGAAGCAAGGATTCCCATGTAACCGCCAAGGCACGGGCCGCATGTCGGCGTGGAAACTACTGCACCAGCCTCGATAAATGTTCTTAAGTATCCTGCGTTCATCGCATCGAGATAAATCTGCTGCGTGGCTGGGATTACAATAACGCGAAGTCCCTTCTTTACTTTCTTTCCCTTTAAAATATCCGCCGCGATCTTAAGATCCGAAATACGTCCGTTGGTGCAAGAGCCAATAACGACCTGGTCGATCTCGATATCTCCTGCCTCATCTACTGTCTTTGTATTCTCAGGGAGATGCGGGAAAGCTACTGTCGGGCGAAGCTTTGAGAGGTCGATAGTAATGGTCTTTGTGTACTCGGCATCCGGGTCGGCCTCGTAAACTACAGGCTCCTTGGCATTGTGCTCTTTAATGTACTCGAGAGTCTTGTCATCCACTGGGAAGATACCATTCTTTCCGCCGGCCTCTATCGCCATATTTGAAATAGTGAATCTGTCGTCCATCGAAAGGTATGAAACGCCGTCGCCTGTAAACTCCATCGACTGGTAGAGGGCGCCGTCTACACCGATCATTCCTATGATATGTAAAATGATATCTTTTCCACTGATAAACGGAGCCGGCTTTCCTGTAAGGACAAATCTAATGGCGGAAGGGACTTTGAACCATGCCTTTCCTGTGGCCATGCCTGCTGCCATATCCGTAGAACCTACTCCTGTAGAAAATGCTCCGAGCGCTCCATAGGTGCAGGTGTGCGAATCTGCGCCGATCACGGCGTCCCCTGCCGTAACGAGTCCTTTTTCAGGGAGAAGGGCGTGCTCAATACCCATCTGTCCCACGTCGTAAAAATTCGAGATGCAGTTCTCACATGCGAACTGTCTTACCTCTTTGACGTTTTCAGCGCTCTTGATGTCCTTATTCGGGACGAAGTGATCCATTACGAGAGCGATCTTGTCCTTGTCGAAAACGGACTTGTCATCGAGATTCTCCATGGCGTGAATGGCCACAGGGGAAGTGATGTCGTTTCCTAACACAAGGTCGAGATTCGCTTCGATCAGCTGTCCAGCCTCTACTTTATCGAGTCCGGCATGCTTTGCGAGGATCTTCTGTGTCATTGTCATTCCCATAGCAAACTTTTCCTTTCCAACAGCATGTTGTTACGCTTTCTTCATTTTATTATTTTGTGGCACCTTTGTAAAGCTTATAATCTTTTAAAAAAAGACCCGGCTGCCGCGTTTTTCACGCAGCAGCTGAGTCTTGAAAATTTTTGATTGAAAAAGCAGATTTCTGTCAAGATCAGTTGTTGATGAGCTTGCTCTCGTCGCTCCAGCTGTACAGCTTTCTGATCTCCTCGCCGACCTTCTCTGAAGGATGCTCCTGAGCCTTCTGGCGAAGCATCTTGAAGTGTACCTGACGTCCTGCCGGGCTCATGTCGAGAAGGAAGTCCTTGGCAAATGTACCATCCTGGATATCTGAGAGAACGGCCTTCATATGCTCCTTAACATCAGGTGTGATGATCCTAGGTCCGGAAACATAGTCGCCATACTCAGCTGTATTTGAGATAGAGTATCTCATGCCCATGAATCCTGACTGATAGATCAGGTCAACGATAAGCTTCATCTCGTGGATGCACTCGAAGTAAGCATTTCTTGGATCGTAACCAGCCTCGCAGAGAACCTCGAATCCTGTCTGCATAAGCTTTACAACGCCGCCGCAGAGAACTGCCTGCTCACCGAAGAGGTCTGTCTCAGTCTCTGTACGGAATGTAGTCTCAAGAAGTCCTGCACGGGCTCCGCCTAATGCTGCACCGTAAGCCTTGGCAACATCCCATGCCTTTCCTGTAGCATCCTGCTCAACAGCGATAAGACAAGGAGTTCCCTTTCCTGCCTGGTACTCAGAACGAACTGTGTGTCCTGGTGCCTTAGGAGCGATCATGGCAACATCCACATCTGCTGGTGGGATGATTGTATGATAATGGATATTGAAACCATGTGCGAACATCAGCATGTTTCCCGATTCAAGGTTCGGCTCGATCTCTGCCTTGTAAATGTCAGCCTGCTTCTCATCAGGTGTCAGGATCATGATGATGTCTGCCCACTTAGCTGCATCAGCAGTAGACATAACTTTAAGTCCCTGTGCTTCTGCCTTAGCCTTTGACTTTGATCCCTCATAGAGGCCGACTGCAACGTCGCATCCTGAATCCTTGAGGTTTAATGCATGGGCATGACCCTGGCTGCCATAACCAATGATGGCGATCTTCTTTCCATTGAGATATGACAAATCACAGTCCTGCTGATAAAACATCCTTGCTTCTGACATAAAATATCCTCCTTGTCAAGTTACTGTGTTTGAAAGCGGAACTATATCCGTTTCCTGCAAAATTAAAGTGAATGTTTCTTCCCGTCCTCGTCAATCAAGACTACGTTCTTCGTGCCTCTGGCAAGTCCGGTAAGACCGGTACGGGCGAGCTCCAGAATATCGTAATCCTCGAGCATGTTGAGGAATCTCTCGAGCTTGTCTGCGCCACCAGTGACTTCAAGGACCATAGAATCCTTAGTCACATCGACGCATCTCGCATTAAAAATGCTGCATATAGAAAGTACCGACTGTCTGTCCGTATCCCGTGCGCTGATCTTTACAAGCATCAGGCCTCTGGTAACTGAATCATTCGGCTCGAGCGTCTTCACATCGACGACATCACAGAGCTTGGCGACCTGCTTCTCGATCTGCTCCAATATCATCTCATCTCCGTGGGTGACGATCGTGATCCTCGTAAATCTCGGATCTGCGGTGACTCCTGAGGAGAACGAATCGATATTGTACCCTCTTCTCGAGAATAGTCCCGACACATGACTCAGAAGTCCCGGGGTATTTTCAACGAGTATCGATAAAACTTTCTGCATCCTTTTTCCTTCCTTCAACTGTCCCTAATTCTATCACTATAAATTCTTATGTCAATAGTTTTATTCACTATCGGAGTGAATAATTTTCAATACAAAATATTTCACCGCTGTAGTGAGTAAAATTCAACACAAGCTGTATAGACATCATTTTCTATGTAAAAGTGGCTGTCAGAGCTGCTTCTAAGGGTCTTATAGAGAGGCACTCTCCTGGCTTTCATCATGGCTTCCTTCATTGTCCAAAGCCTTAAAAACTCATCTGTTCTGTCCTCTGAGCCCTCGACGGCAAAAGCCTCTTCCTCTGAAAAAAAGCGCCGTGAGAGTCCTGTTACATCTCTGCGGCGCGCCCTGCTCTTCTCCTCAATATCGATTCCAATGCTAATCCCTGGGGTGTCAGTTATCGCGACACAGGCAGTGTTCCCACTGTGACTTACCGAAAAATCAGCCCTTCCGGATGCAATATAAGGCCTGCCGCTCTCTGCCTCGCGGTATTCAGCTGCCTCAATGCCATATGCCTCAAACGCCTTAAAAATAAGAGCTGAGGCTGCCCTGTACTCCCAGCTGTCTCTCTCGTGCCTGTATGGGTGCATCAGCTGTTCGTATTTTAAGATATCACAAGCTGCACCTGAATCTTTTTCAATGAAAAATATGTCCGTCATTCCTGTTCCATCGCATCGATCAGAGCCGGGATCACCTGCTTCTTTCTGGAAACGACGCCTGGAAGCATCTGGAAGCTTCCATTCTCATCCTCAAGCACCGGCTTGTCAGGAAAAGCTGCGCGGACTATGTCTCCGCTGTTTCCTCCAGCGCAGACGAGACGGGTCGACTGGTCCAAAATATTAGTAAGCATCACATAGACCTGATTTAAATTCCTGTCTGCAAGAACCCTCTCAAGGAAATCGCCAAGGCTCTTTCTTACGCTGTTAAGCTGCTTGTCTGAAACTGCAGAGATCTGCGATACTCCGAAGTCTGTATCTCCCTGACTGAACGTCTTGAAATCCGTATAGAAAATCTCGCTGATAGATTTTCTGGAAAAGTTCGATCCAGCCTCGAACATCGCCATAGCGTGTTTTTCGATATTGACACCTGCGATTTTGGCAAGCTCCTCGGCGGCAACCCTGTCGGCCCCGGTGCAGGTCGGCGACTTGAACATAAGAGTATCGGAGAGGATCGCAGAAAGCATGAGTCCTGCCATCTGTGGATTTACCTTTACTTTTCTCTCCTGATACATCTGATAGATTATCGTCGAACAGCAGCCTAGTGGCATGTTTCTGAAGTAGATAGGTGATATCGTCTCGAGGGATCCGATCTTGTGGTGGTCTATGACCTCTAAGATCTCAGCCTCGTTTATTCCGTCGACTGCCTGGTTTTTCTCGTTGTGGTCGACCAGGATCACCCGCTTTTTCTCTGGATTCAAGAGGTTACGGCGTGAAAACATTCCGACGTAGCGCTGGTGCTCGTCGAGGATTGGGAAATCCCTGTGGCGGACCTTTCCGATCACACGGTTTACGTCGTCGAGATAGTCGTCCTCTTCAAAGGAGACAATATCACTCTTCGTCATGAAATACCTGATCGGTATACTCTGGTTGATAAGTCTGGCTGTCGTAAAAGTATCGTACTCTGTGGCAATAAGGACACAGTCTATAGCCTCTGCGGTCTTTACGACTTCAGGGTCGACTTCCTTTACACCAGTGACTATCATGCAGCCCGGAATCTCCTCGAGAACTGCCTTCTGGTGCTCGACTACATTTCCTAAGATGACAAGATCGTCGCCATCCACTTCTGACCGGATGCTCTTAGTATTGCCAGCGGCCACGACCACTTTTCCATGGTTAAAATATGCGTGCTCATTTCCGCAGATAAGTACGCCATTCAGCGTCTCGATAATATTTTTGTACTGAGTCCTCGCGCGGCCGAGCTCCCTGTTGTCGTACACATCCATGTACGAGTAGGCGATATCTCCGTTTACAATGAGTCCGTCGAGCCTGCCGTCTGACTTTACGATCGGGAGAGTTACGACATCGAGCTGTCTCATCAGAGCCCAGGCCTTCTTCAGGGAAAGGTGGGCGTCTACGCCCTCTGTGTGCCTGTAATTCATATCCCTGATCTGTGTGCCGACACTCGATACTGTCTCAGGCTCCCTGACATGAAATGTCTTCAGGACATACCTGGTCTCATCATTTATCGGACCAGCTTTTTTCGGGACAAAATCCCCCTCTTCAGTTTGATTTTTAAGATTTGCGTATGCGATAGCCGCACAGATGGAATCCGTATCAGGGTTCTTGTGGCCTATGACCCAGACCGGGGTACTATGTTTTAATTTTTCCATATATGATAATTAAAAAAAGGGGCAGTGCCCCTTGGATTCAGATTATGTCAAATAAATGCAGCAAAATAACAGCAGTTAATGCAAGATTTGCGATAAGGAAGATAATGACCGGGATAAACTTGTGCTTCAGGCTCTGGTACTTCTCCTCGAATGAGATATCCATCTCGTCCGTGCGGTCCATTCCCTTGATAGTCTCCTTGATGTTCCGGTAAGCCTGAACATTCTCAGAGTGGATCTTGTCAGCGAGGTCCTGCCTTACATCGTCGAGGCTCGAGCTCTCAGCCGGCTGGGTAAGCGTCTCCTTAATCTCGTTTACTGATTCATTTACAGTGTTAAGAAGTACCTCAATCTTCTCAGCTCCAGCATGATTCTCCTCTGAAATCTTATCGGAGATGTTCTGATTCAAATCTGAAATATCAGACTTGACCGATGTGAGCATCCTGTCGACCTGAGTCTCAACGGTCATTACGAGATTGTCCGCCTCTTTCTGCTTCGTATCAAGCTCGGACTGCAGAGCTGCGATCTGCTCCTCTTTGTCAGCTATGTCGGCTTCCCGTTCCTTTACGAGAGCCTCAAGCGCTACAACCTTCTTCTGCTTCGCGCCAATAAGGCCTGACAGCTTCACAGCCTTGTCCCTGAATGCATCGATCTGTACTAAAAGAGCATCGGAGCCGTCGTAGTCGTCAGTATTTGAAAACTGTGTATTTACATTTTCGTCCATAGGAATTTGTCCCTCTGTTGTTTAATTTTTAACTAATATAGTGTAACACATATTATTGAAGCAGGTCAAGGAGTTCATCCTTTGAAAAGTTCATAAAGCTCCTGCCGTCGCCATTTAAAATCTCATCAGCGAGGTTCTGCTTCTCCTCCTGCATCAAAAGGATTTTTTCCTCGATAGTGCCCTTTACTATCAGCTTAAAGACTGAGACCTTCGACTTCTGCCCGATCCTGTGTGCACGGTCAGTCGCCTGATTCTCGGCAGCCGCGTTCCACCAAGGGTCGAAATGAATAACTACATCGGCTCCTATCAGATTTAATCCCGTGCCCCCAGCCTTGAGTGAGATCAGAAATACCGGTACCTCGTTCTCATTGAAATCATTTACCAGCTCAAGTCTCTTTTTCTTTGGCGTCGATCCGGTGATCAGGTAATAGGGAATTCCCCGCTGATCCAAGTCTCCCTCGATCAGCTGCAGCATCGATGTAAACTGCGAGAAAACGAGCATCTTATGACCGCCATCCATAGCCTCCTCTATAAGTTCCATCAGAAGCTGTCTCTTCGCAGAGCCTCCCTTGTAATCCTCGATTATTAGTGACGGATCGCAGCAGATCTGTCTGAGTCTCGTGATATCTGCGAGGATCTTCATGCGGTTTTTGTTGAAATCTTCCTGACTCGTCTTTTCAAGCAGGTTTTTCATGCGGATAAGCTGGCTGTCGTAAATTTTTTTCTGTGAAGGCTCGAATACGGTATAGCGCACCTCCTCGATCTTGTCCGGGAGGTCCCGAAGCACTGTCTCCTTTTTTCTTCTAAGGATAAATGGCGATGTCATCGCGGCAAGCCTCTTTGTAATCTCCTCGTCCTTGTCATTTACGATCGGCGACTCATAATTTGTCCTGAAGGTTTCGTAGTCGTACAAAAATCCCGGCATCAGAAAATCAAAGATGCTCCAGAGCTCAGAGAGCCTGTTCTCGATCGGAGTTCCTGTCAGCGCGAACCTGTGGGCTGCCTTTACGATCTTTACAGACTTGCTGATTCCTGACTTCGGGTTCTTTATATACTGTGCCTCATCGAGGATCATATAGTCGAAACTTTTGCCTTCGTAGAGCTTAATGTCGCGCCTTAGAAGATCATATGAAGTGATAAGGACGTCTGATTCACTGTTGTCTATTATCTCTTTCCGGCCTGCCTTCGGGCCGTCTACAGGCGTTACGGTAAGGCCCGGAGCGAACCTCGTAAACTCGTTCTGCCAGTTGTAGACCAGCGATGCAGGGCATACGATAAGGCTTCTCTTAAGCGTCCCCTGCTCGCTCTCATATAGAAGAGCCGAGATCATCTGAAGCGTCTTGCCAAGTCCCATCTCATCAGCAAGGATTCCGCCGAAGTTATAGCCGGCGAGTGTAAGGATCCACCTGAACCCCTCCTTCTGGTAATTTCTAAGCACGTTTTTTAAAGACTTAGGAACATCGTAGTCTGCATCCTTCGTGGTCTTGAAATTCTTGACCAGTGTCTTGAAATTTCTGTCCCTGTCTGTCGCGATCTCGTCGTGCTCTTCGAGCATCTTGTTGAGGTAGAGCGCCCTGTAGGCCGGGACATCCATTTTTCCGTCTGTAAACTCCTGAACGGAAACGTGGAGATCCTCCATCATCTCCTCCAGAGCAGCGACAGAATCGTTGTCCTCGAATGACAGAAAATCACCATTTTTCAGGCGGTGGTATTTTCTCTTCGCCCTGTAGCTTGTGAGCACGTCGGCGAGCTCCTCCATCGGAATGTCGCTCGATAAGACATTAAGCGACAACAGTCCGCTGTCCACGGACACTCCGACCGAGAGATGCCAGCCGCGGCGCACCGTAAGCCTGTTGAACTGGTCCGAAGTATTTACGTCGCCCAGCTTCATCAGAGCGTTCACGCCCTCTGTTATGATATTAAATACAGTGTCCGGATCCTTGTCACAGGAGAACCTGCCTGTTTTTTCATCGTAGTTCGGGAAAAATCCGTTGACCGCGTCGATTATCTGGTTCTCGCGCTCTATATCACGGTAAAAGTTATCGCCGCCCTGCACCTCATTTTTATCGGTCAGATTGTATGAAAAATCGCCGTAAACTGCCCTCGCCTCGCAGTACACGTCCTCCTCATCTGCATCTAAGAAAAATGCGAACGTCGATTCAGGCGGCAGATATGCCTCTATCATCTGCTCGTCCTCATTTTTCAGGTGGACGTATTTTTCAATCTGCGGAAGTATATGGTAGTAGAACTGGGCAAGTTTGCTGCGTCCTATAACGAATTCGATATCGCCGTTATCGGAGGATTCTATGAATGGTTTCAGAACTTTCGCATTCTCCCTTGAAATCTTCGCAAAAATGCCGCCGCTGAAGTAGTAGGCTCCCCTGATTCCCTCGATCACCGGAGGCACGTATCCGCTCAGCGAAATCCCGTTGAACTCTCCGTCCGGATCGAGATTCGCATTAGCTGTAAGAGAGATCACAAGGTCTTTTTCCTCGGCCTTCACCGGACTCCTGACCTCGTCATCCATGTCCTTTGCCACGATGTCCAAGGACTTTCCCTCAACCATATCGAAAAATTCATCGAGGCGCTGTCCATAAAGCGTGAACTCCTTCGCTGTCATGGTCTTATTGCCATCGGTCAGATCCTGTCTGTAGGATTCCTCCTCTACATACGAGACTATGAAATCGTACATTTTCTTTGAGGTATCCGTAAAATCCTGCTTCGCAAAGAGAATGCTGGATTTCTTGCCAAGAGGATAGACATCTCTGCTTCGATATTTGTCAATAAGGTCGTAAAGGCTCTTTACCAGGTATGGGCGATCCGTCCCGACCTTAAAATCCACCCGGAGCTGGGGACTTGTCCCGTAGTACCAGTGGTTATTGTAATAGTAATTTCTCTCAGCAGAAACCAGCTTGAGTCGCGGCGTGATGATCACGTTTTTGTCAAGCTTTGTGCCATTTGGAACAAAACCATTCTCGGCAAAGCCTGCCAGAAGCTTTTGTCCTGTGATGTCTGTCGAGTCGGCCACATTCGGATTCTCGATCAGGTAATTATTCGTAAGGATAAGAGCTGCCAGAACATGCTCACAGAGCGGTTCCTTCTTTTCACGATCCGAAAGCGGATAGATTCCGTAATACGAATCGTATCTGTCGCACCCTGGAACTCCGCAGTGATAGTACAGCATATCCTCTGTCAGAAGGATAAGCTTTATTACGCGCCCGCCATGGTTCCTGCCATATCTTGCAGAGATGTCACCCGAAAAGCTGGCCGTCACAAAGAGAGCGTGGTTGTCATCGTAATCAGGCACGTAATCGTATCTGTTCGTATTTACAAAACCAGTCCTGACCTCAGTGATAGTCATCTCATTTCTTGAGATGATCTCCCTGGCCTTTTCAAAGGCTCCTTTTGTAATCGTATAATTTTTTAATGCCTTTGAAACTGTAAAAAACCGGTACTGCCTCTGATAAGCAGGGAGATCGCTGTCGTCCTCTTTCGGCATTGGAAACACCTCTTCCGGAGACATCAAATCCTTCTCATTTCCTGAAAGTCTGCCGTGGCTTTTCAACTGATCCAGATAATCAAAAAAAGCGGCTAAGTGTGCGCACCGCTTTCCATTTAAAAAATCTTCACAGCTGCAGTACAGTGACGGAGGCATATTATCTCCATTGTCAATAATCTGTACCGTGTTCGTGTATCCAAATGGATCGGTAACATTTCCGGTATAGAGATTATTGTCCCTCGAATACAGCTCCACTTTGCCGTATTTTGCCAGGTCTTCTGCGTCCAAAAGGACGGACTTTTTGAACATTTTTTTCCAGTTCATCTGTATCTCCTTTTTGTAACCTGAATGTTATTTTACCACAAGAAAAGCGGTACCGCAATCGCGGCACCGCCTGATTTCAGATGTGAAGTATGCCTCCACATCTGATCGATTCTTAAATTATGTCGAAGGATTAGTCGGCCTTGTAAACGTCTACCATCTTTGTCAGGTATTCGTAGTGCTCCTTTGACTGCTCCTCTGACTCTGCGAACAGCTTGGCTGCCTTGTTCGGATTGAACTTTGCAAGAGCTGCGTATCTGTTCTCGCCCTTCAGGAAGTCCTGATAGCTGCCAGTAGGCTTCTTGGAATCAAGGATGAATGCGTCCTTACCTTCCTTAGCAAGAGCCGGGTTGAATCTGAAGTTGAACCAGTAACCTGACTCAACAGCAAGCTTCTCCTCAGTCATAGCCTTTGCCATGCCCTTCTTGATACCATGGTTGATACATGGAGCATAAGCAATGATAAGTGATGGTCCTGGATAAGCCTCAGCCTCTGCGATAGCCTTAACTGCCTGAGCCATGTTAGCGCCCATGTCGATCTGAGCAACATATACATAGCCATAAGACATAGCCATTCCAGCGAGATCCTTCTTCTTAGTCTCTTTACCACCTGCAGCGAACTGAGCTGTAGCACCGCAAGGAGTTGACTTAGATGACTGACCACCTGTGTTAGAGTAAACCTCAGTATCCAGAACGAGGATATTGATATCTCTGCCAGAAGCGATAACCTGATCGAGGCCGCCGTAGCCGATATCGTAAGCCCATCCATCGCCACCGAATACCCACTGTGACTTCTTGGATAAGAAATCCTTCTCTTCAAGGATAGCCTTGGCTGCATCGCTGCCGTCCTTCTCAAGGGCTGCAACAAGCTTATCTGTAGCGGCACCATTTGTAGCGCCAACTTCGAATGTATCGTTCCACTCTTTGATAGCGTCTGCAAGCTCGCCTGTAGCGTTCATATCATCGAGCTGTCTCTTAAGTCTGTCACGGATAGCTCTCTGAGCGAGAAGCATACCATATCCAAACTCAGCTGCATCCTCGAACAGTGAGTTAGACCAAGCAACACCCTTGCCCTGGTCGTTTACTGTGTAAGGAGTAGATGGTGATGAGTTGCCCCAGATAGATGAGCATCCGGTAGCATTTGCAACATACATTCTGTCACCAAACAGCTGTGTAATAAGCTTAGCATAAGGTGTCTCACCGCAGCCGCCGCAAGCTCCTGAGAACTCAAGTAATGGCTTCTTGAACTGTGAACCCTTAACTGTGTTGATCTTAAACTTCTCAACAACCTCTTCCTTCTCAGGAAGTGATACTGCATAATCGAAGTACTTCTGCTCGTCCTCGTTCTCTTCGAATGAGCTCATTGTAAGGCAGCTTACAGGGCAGACATTAGCGCATGAACCGCAGCCTGTGCAGTCATAAGCTGAAATATCGATAGCGAACTTGTATCCAGGCATGCCGTTCATATCCTTCATCGGCATTCCCTCTGGAGCCTTAGCAGCCTCGTCAGCTGTCATAGCTACTGGACGGATTGCAGCGTGAGGGCATACAAGTGAACACTGGTTACACTGAATACACTTATTAACATCCCAAACAGGAACATCTGTAGCAACACCACGCTTCTCGAAAGCAGCTGTGCCGGAAGGTGTAGAACCATCTGCATACTTCTTAACTACAGATACAGGGATTGTGTTACCCTGCTGAGCGTTAACCTTAACCTGGATGTCCTTAACGAACTCAACGGCATCAGCTCTGTCGCCAGTGATTTCTCTTGAGTAGTCATCATCCTTGGCGTCTTTCCAGCTCTCAGGTACGTTAACCTTGTGATAAGCTGTAGCACCAGCATCGATGGCATCCCAGTTCATCTTTACGACATCATCACCCTTACGAGCATATGAAGCCTTAGCTGCATCCTTCATGAGTTTGAGAACCTTCTCCTCAGGGATGAGCTTTGTCAGTGAGAAGAATGCTGACTGAAGGACAGTGTTGATACGCTTTCCAAGTCCGATCTCCTTACCGATCTTAACACCATCAATGATGTAGAAGTTGATGTTGTTCTGAGCAATGTATCTCTTTACCTGGCCAGGAAGCTTCTCATCAAGCTCATCCTCTGTCCACTGAGTGTTGAACAGGAATGTGCCGCCTGGAACAAGGTCCTGAACCATGTTGTACTTATAGATGTAAGCTGTGCAGTGGCATGCTACGAAGTTAGCCTGTGAGATCAGGTATGTAGATCTGATAGGCTGATGTCCGAAACGAAGATGTGAAATAGTAACACCGCCGGACTTCTTTGAATCATAATCGAAGTATGCCTGTGCGTACATATCGGTGTTGTCGCCGATGATCTTGATTGAGTTCTTGTTAGCACCTACAGTACCATCTGCGCCGAGACCCCAGAACTTGCAGTTTGTAGTTCCCTCTGGTGTAGTAACAGGGTTCTCCTTAACCTCAAGTGAAAGGTTGGTAACATCATCTGTGATACCGATGGTGAACTGTGGCTTCTCTGTATTTCTGAATACAGCGATGATCTGTCCTGGTGTAGTATCCTTTGAACCAAGTCCGTAACGGCCTGTGTAAACAGGGACCTTCTCGAACTCTGTTCCCTTGAGTGCTGCAACAACATCAAGGTAAAGAGGATCACCCATAGCGCCTGGCTCCTTAGTTCTGTCGAGAACTGAGATTCTCTTAACTGACTTAGGAATAGCTGCAACAAGGGCTTCCTTAACGAACGGACGATAAAGTCTGACTTTAACTACGCCGACCTTCTCGCCTTCCTTGCGAAGGTAATCAATAGTCTCATCGATAGTATCTGTAACTGAACCCATAGCGATGATGATGCTCTCAGCTTCTGGATCGCCATAGTAGTTAAACAGTGCGTAATTTGTACCGATCTTCTCGTTAACCTTGTTCATGTACTTGGTAACGATAGCCGGAAGAGCGTTATAACGCTCGTTGCAAGCCTCACGAGTCTGGAAGAACAGATCCGGGTTCTGAGCTGAGCCCATCTCCTTCGGATGCTCTGGGTTAAGAGCGTTCTTTCTGAACTCCTCAACAAGGTTCATGTCGAGCATATCTGCGAGATCTTTGTAATCCCATGTCTCAATCTTCTGAATCTCGTGTGATGTACGGAATCCATCGAAGAAGTTAATGAATGGAGTATGTCCCTCGAGTGCTGCAAGATGTGCAACAGGAGTCAGATCCATAACTTCCTGAACAGATCCTTCGCAAAGCATTGCGCAACCTGTCTGACGGCAAGCGTAAACATCTGAATGGTCTCCGAAGATATTCAGCGCATGTGTAGCAACGCAACGTGCTGATACGTTAAATACTCCTGGAAGTCCTTCACCTGCAATCTTATAGAGGTTAGGGATCATAAGTAAAAGTCCCTGTGATGCGGTGAATGTGGTGGTAAGTGCGCCGGCTGCGAGTGAACCGTGAACAGCGCCTGAAGCACCTCCCTCAGACTGCATCTCAGTGATCTGTACTGTCTGGCCGAAAATATTCTTTCTGCCTGCAGTAGCCCACTCATCAGTAGCTTCTGCCATAACTGATGAAGGTGTGATAGGATAGATAGCTGCAACATCCGTGAATGCATATGATGCATGTGCGGCTGCATGGTTTCCATCCATGGTCTTCATTGATCTTTTGATCATTGTCTTTCCTCCTACTACTATACTATTGACGACCTTCATGCCTAACCATTACATGAATACGCGGCACGATAGCCGTTTTTGTCCGCCTTTTTAAATATAGTATTTTTGCACAAAAAATTCAATGATTTTTACAATTCTTAGGTGTTTTTTATACGATACAGCTCTATCATTTTAGCCATTAAAAAAACCGCCCCGCAGGGCGGTAACAAGCAGGCCAGGTAACAAGCAGGCTATATAATGAAGTTCTTTTCGCTAAACTCGAGTTTCTCCTTTGGCTCGCTCTCTTTAATCTCAAAGAACGACCTCGCACATGACTCAGACTTCGCTTACGCTCGTCTTCGTCTCTGTGTCTTTTGAAGTTCTGTTTGCTAAGCTCGAGCTACGCCTCCGGCTTGCTCTCGCTAAGCGCACAGAACGACCTCGCTTCGGATTCGAGCTTCGCCTTCGGCTCGCTCTCATCTCGAAGCTTTCGGTCAGTCGTCCGACTCCTCGTCGTCTGTCGTATTATATACAGTTCTCTTTCTGGCCATCTCATCTGACTCGAGATACTCGTCGTAAGTCGTGACTTTGTCGATCATTCCTCCATCCGGCAGAAACTCGATGATTCGGTTTGCCGTAGTCTCGACGATCTCGTGATCTCTCGATGAGAAAAGGATCACTCCCTTGAACTTTTTCATTCCCTGGTTAAGCGCCGTAATAGATTCCATATCCAGATGGTCCGTAGGCTCATCGAGGATCAGAACATTTGACGCTTCGATCATCATTCTCGAAAGCAGAACTCGAACTTTCTCGCCTCCGGAGAGGACCTTCATCTTCTTGTTGCCGTCCTCACCCTTGAAGAGCATTCTTCCGAGGAATCCTCTGACATAGGTCGCGTCCTTTATCTCGGAGAACTGCGTAAGCCAGTCGGCTATTATCATATCGTTGTCGTCGAAAATCTTTGAATTGTCCTTTGGAAAATATGACTGGGATGTCGTAACGCCCCACTTGTAGCTTCCACTGTCCGGTTCCATATTGCCAGAGAGGATCTCGAAGAGCGTCGTCTTTGCGGCTTCATTTCCTCCGACAAATGCGATCTTGTCATCGTGTCCGACTACGAATGAAACATTGTCCAGGACTTTCTTTCCATTGATGGTCTTTGTGAGTCCGTCAACTGTCAGAACTTCGTTTCCGATCTCTCTCTTCGGTCTGAAATCAATAAATGGATATTTTCTGGAAGACGGGCGGATGTCATCGAGCTGAATCTTCTCAAGTGCTCTCTTTCGTGATGTAGCCTGTTTGCTCTTTGCGGCATTTGCCGAGAATCTCGAGATGAATTCCTTCAGCTCTTTGATCTGCTCTTCCTTCTTCTTATTCTCTTCTTTTCTCTGCTTTAAGATCAGCTGTGAGGACTCGTACCAGAAGTCATAGTTTCCTGAATACAGCTGGATCTTGCCATAGTCGATGTCTGCGATGTGCGTACAAACTTTATTTAAAAAATATCTGTCATGCGATACGACGATGACTGTATTTTCAAAATTTATAAGAAATTCCTCGAGCCAGCCGATAGCGTCGAGATCGAGGTGGTTCGTAGGCTCATCGAGAAGCAGAATATCCGGATTTCCGAAAAGTGCTCTCGCAAGAAGTACCTTGACCTTTAATGCGCCCGGGAGGTCGCCCATTTTTTTCTGATGATTCTCCTCCGATACTCCAAGTCCGTTCAGAAGTGTCTCGGCGTCACTCTCTGCATTCCATCCGTCCATATCGGCGAACTCTGCCTCGAGCTCCGAGGCCCTGATTCCATCTTCATCCGAGAAATCCGGCTTCGCGTACAGTGCATCTTTTTCCTGCCTTACATCGTAGAGATGCTGGTTTCCCTGGATTACTGTATCGAGCACGATCTGGTCATCGTATTTGAACTGGTCCTGCTCCAGGAATGAAAGTCTCTGACCAGGTGTTATCGTTATCTCACCTGTGGTCGGTTCAAGACGTCCTGACAGGATCTTTAAAAATGTGGACTTTCCTGCTCCATTGGCGCCGATGATTCCATAGCAGTTGCCCTCTGTGAACTTGATATTTACGTCCTCGAAAAGTGCCTTCTTTCCGACACGCAGCGAAATGTTTGAAGCCTGTATCATGCTTTTCCTCCATTGTATTCTGCAAAACTTTTCTTATCATACAAGAAAAATAACCTATTTTCAAGTATCCCGCCAAAAATCTCTTATCCGTTCCTTTCCGGCATCTGTTTATCTACGCCCATCCGGGCTCCTTTTACAGACTCCGGCTCGTTTTCCATCTCCAGTACGTAATCTTCTGCTTGCTTTTACGGACTCAGAAGCATTTTCCATCTCAAGTCCGTAAATCCACACTTTTATTTACGGACTCACAGCTATTTTTCAGCCCCAGTCCGTAATCCTCTGTTTGCATTTACGGACTCCGGCTCGTTTTTCATCTCCAGTACGTAATCCCTTGCTTGCTTTTACGGACTCAGAAGCATTTTCCAGTTCCAGTACGTAATCTTCTAACTTCATTTACGGACTCACACTAATTTCCCTTCCCCAGTACGTAATCCCCAAGGTATCTTTACAGACTCAGGCTCGTTTTTCGTCTCAAGTCCGTAAATCCCCACTCGCATTTACGGACTCACACTCATTTTCCTTCCCCAGTCCGTAATCCCCTGCTTGCTTTTACGGACTCAGGCTCATTTTTCATTTACAATACGTAATCCAATTATATCGTGCTGAATAAAATATGTGAAAATTCAAAAAAAATTGCCAAATCATTATAATCGTGGTATAATTCCAGTATCTTTTTCACATTGTTGAAAAACAATGAATGAATCCAACTGTCGTCAGTGAAAATTCCAAGTGTTTCAGAGATTTTGGATTCATTATTCTGCGTTGATTTGTCCAGTATTGTGCAGCAGAAGGATGCACAACAATGGACGGGGTTTTAAAAAGGAGGGAGTCTCTATGACAAGGGAAGAGCTTATCACATTACTCAATTCCAGGAAGAAGTATCTGGAAACAATCATCTCATCGTGCGAGAAAAAACTCGCGTCAGCACCAGAAGGACATTTGATAGCATCGAGGTCTCATGGCAGAGCGCAGTATTATTTTTGCGATGATTCTGATTTCAATCGTACATATCTGAAAGACAAGGATCTGGCAGAAAAGCTTGTTTCCAAGGACTATCACTCTAAAGTTTTATCAAGTGCCAAAAAAGAACTTGGTATAATATCCAGATTCTTAAAAGGCATTTCCATAGTTCCAATCGAAGAAATTTACAGACATCTTCCATCAATGAAACAAGAGCTTGTTCAACCCCTCTGCATTGATAAGGAAACATATGCAAAGCAATGGGCTGAGGCCGAATACCCAAAGCTTGATTTCAAAATAAGCGAAGAATTTATTTCTAACGATGGCAAACGATACCGCTCAAAGTCCGAATTGCTGATTGCCAATGCCTTAAAAGATGCCGGCGTCCCATTCAGGTATGAATGCAGACTCGACCTGAAGGGTTACAGCTCCGTATATCCCGATTTCACAGTTTTAAACAAACGAACCGGCCATATATATTATCACGAACATCTTGGAATGATGGAAAACTCCGATTATCTCATTAAAAATCTGCAAAAAATAAACGCCTACGAGAAGAATGGCATAATGCAGGGCAAACAGCTTATCCTGACATTTGAGAGTGAGCATGTCAATCTCGCCATGAACGTTATAAATAATATCATCAGGGAATTTTATATTTGACACAGCATGATAAAAAAAACACTTTATCTACATGCAGCCATATTCAGGAATTACTTGTAACAAAACAAGTGCCAGGAGGCAATCCTCCTGGCACTTGTTTATTAACTTCGCCCATCCGGGCATCACTACGAACTGGAGAACTTTTTTCAATTCAAAACTATAATCTCATGCTTGGATTTACAGACTCACTGCTATTTTTCAGCTCAAATCCGTAATCTCCTGGCTTCATTTACGGACTCAGCAGCATTTCTCATCTCCAGTCCGTAATCCCATGACTTCATTTACGGACTCTCTGCTATTTTTCAACTCCAATCCGTAATCTACTGACTTCATTTACGGACTCACAGCTATTTTTCAACTCCGATCCGTAATCTACTGACTGAATTTACGGACTCTCTGCTATTTTTCGTCCCCAGTCCGTAATCTCTTGTCTTCATTTACGGACTCAGCTGCATTTTTCATCCCCAGTCCGTAATTCACAAGCTCAATTTACGGACTCACAGCTATTTTTCGTCCCCAGTCCGTAATCTCTTAACTGCTTTTACGGACTCAGCAGCATTTTCCATCCCCAGTCCGTAATTCACAAGCTCAGTTTACGGACTCAGACTCATTTCCCATATCCAGTCCGTAATTCACAAGATCAGCTTACGGACTCAATCTCAATTTCCATCTCCAGTCCGTAATCTCTTAACTGCTTTTACAGACTCAGCAGCATTTTTCATACCCAGTCCGTAATTCACAAGCTCAGTTTACGGACTCAGACTCATTTCCCATCTCCAGTCCGTAATTCACAAGCTCGGCTTACGGACTCAGCAGCATTTTCTATCCTCACTCCGTAATCCACCTCAGTGTCCCTTCGGCTTTCTGTACAAAAGCTCACTCTCGTAGGTGCGGTCAGCATAAAGCAGGCGGAAGAAGACGAAAATCTCGACTCCGGTCGCGCACCAGATGGCATAGTCGCCAACTATCATGCATAAAGATGAGCAGACGGCGGCTCCGCCGACAAAGAAGGCGACCATCAGGGCATGTCTTCTGAAACGGTTGAAATTCTCCGGTTTTCTGTGGTGAAGATACTGAACAAGGTGGCTTCCCATCTGCCTTACATGGTTAGTGACAAAAGTCGTAGCCATACCGACGCCCTCGGCCTGTCTGAAAGTGTTGAACTGCATAGCAGCCAGGAAATTCAAAGAAATCTGGCTGATCTGGTCAGGCGCTGACTTTGGAATAAAGCCAAGTATGATAGTGACTATTGCCTCGATGCCAACTAACAGCGTGTCCCAGCGCATCAGATGAAGCGGCTTGATAGAGTATGCCAACAGCTCGCTTAACATTATTCCACCTAAGTATGCAGTAAACGGAATAAAATAATAGAGAGCTCCGCCCCAGTCGCCTTTTCCCAGATGAATAGCAAGCATTACGAGGTTTGCAGTCTGGGCGTTGCAGAAAATTCCACCTCTCTGTACAAAAGTATATCCGCCGAAGACACCTCCGGCGAATATCAACAAATAAAAAATATACTGTTTTTCACATTCGAGAAACTTCGTGTCTTCTCTCGTGCTTGTGTCAGACAAGTTATTTTCCTCCAAAAACTTGAATATAAGGAAGTTCTTTTCGCTAAACTCGAGCTTCACCTTCGGCTCGTTCTCGTTAATCTCAAAGAACGCCCTCGTTTCGGATTCGACCTTCGCTTTGCTCGGTCTTATCTTGAAACTTTCGTGCAATCTCAAAGAACGCCCTCGTTTCGGATTCGACCTTCGCTTTGCTCGGTCTTATCTTGAAACTTTCGTGCAATCTCAAAGAACGCCCTCGTTTCGGATTCGACCTTCGCTTTGCCCGGTCTTATCTCGAAACTTTCGTGCAATCTCAAAGAACGCCCTCGCACATGACTCGGTCGGCGCTTACGCTTGACCTCGTCTCTGTGCTTTCGGTCAGTTCTTGAACGAGTGTATCGGCGCCGGAATCCTGCCTTTGCGGTTTACGAAATCCTGGCAGTCGAACTGGTTTACAGGCATAATAGGTGCGTGTCCCAAAAGGCCGCCGAACTCTACGGAATCTCCCACTGTCTTTCCGATAACCGGGATCAGGCGGACAGCTGTCGTCTTCTGGTTTACCATTCCGATAGCCATCTCATCGGCAATAATACCGGAGATCGTAGTGGCCTTTGTATCACCAGGGATTGCGATCATATCCAGGCCAACAGAGCAGACGCAGGTCATGGCTTCGAGCTTTTCAATAGTAAGCGCGCCGGCTTCCACGGAGTCGATCATTCCCTGATCTTCTGAAACCGGAATGAAAGCACCGGAGAGGCCACCGACATAAGAAGAAGCCATGATTCCGCCCTTCTTAACCTGATCGTTTAAAAGTGCAAGCGCAGCCGTAGTTCCCGGAGCGCCGGCCTTTTCAACGCCAATCTCCTCGAGGATGTCAGCTACAGAATCACCGACAGCCGGTGTCGGAGCGAGCGAGAGGTCAATGATACCGAACGGGATATGGAGCATCCTGCTGGCCTCTTTGGCAACAGCCTGACCAACTCTTGTAATCTTGAATGCAGTCTTTTTTATAGTTTCACAGAGGACTTCGAATGACTCGCCTCTGACATGGCTTAAAGCAGTCTTTACAACGCCAGGGCCTGAGACGCCGACATTTATTATCGCGTCAGCCTCTGAAACGCCGTGGAATGCGCCTGCCATAAACGGATTGTCATCAGGAGCGTTGCAGAATACAACGAGCTTCGCGCAGCCGAGGGAATCGTTCTCCTCAGTGGCGAGCGCCGTATCTTTTACGATCTGGCCCAGAAGGCGGACGGCATCCATATTTATGCCGGTCTTCGTCGAGCCGACATTTACAGATGAGCAGACGAAATCAGTCGACGAGAGGGCCTCAGGGATAGACTCGATAAGCATCTTGTCCTGAGTAGTCATACCCTTGCTTACGATTGCAGAATAGCCCCCGAGGAAATTAACTCCGACCTTTTTGGCGGCCTTATCGAGTGTCTTTGCGATCGTCACATAGTCCTTTGGGCTGTGGCATGCGGCGGCACCGATCATCGCAATCGGTGTTACCGAAATCCTCTTGTGTACGATCGGGATTCCGAATTCCTTCTCAATCTTATCTCCGACCGGAACAAGGTCCTTTGCCACTGTCGTAATCTTTTTGTAAATATTTTCGTTTAATTTGTCGAGATCAGAATCGATACAGTCAAAAAGGCTGATACCTATCGTAATGGTTCTGACGTCAAGGTTTTCGTCCGAGACCATGCGGTTGGTCTCTTCGACTTCTAATATGTTAATCATGTAATCCTCACAATACCTGGAAAGTTTTTAAAACATCCCATTTCGTATTTGGCACGTTAGTCTGTAAACCTGGACTTTGGGGATGACGGCTGCCACAGATGAATGGCGAACGATTGTCGCGTTGGGAGCCATCAGCTGTGACATCCGTTATCTATTGTACAGGCTGAACAAGGAAGTTCTCTACGTTAAGCTCGCACTTAGCCTATGGATTGTGCTGCAAGTGACTTGCATGCAACGCGCGTAAGGCGGCAAAATACGCCGCCTAAGCGCTCATAGCAATCGCTGACCTAAGAGAACGCCCTCGCTTCGGATTCGAACTTCGCCTTAGCCTCGTTCTCATCCCGAAGCTTTCGGTCAGATTCTGTGCATCATTTCAAAAATTTCTTCCTTCTGGCAGCGGATGTCGACTCCGATATCTTTGCCGACGTCGGCCAGACCTTTCTGAATATCGCCGAACGACTGATCTGCGGCGCTGGTGTCTACGATCATCATCATCGTAAAGAAACCATCGAGGATCGTCTGCGAAATATCGAGGACATTTGCGTGATGATCTGACAGGTATGTGCATACCTTTGCGATGATGCCCACTGCATCTTTTCCGACTACACTGATAATGGTGCGGTTCTTACTTTCCATTTTTGCTCCTTTTCCTTTTTCCAAAATAAATCCTGCCAAAATATTATGGCTTGGTGGTCAACCCTTTAACCACCAGACCATTATATAACGAAAAATGATATGTGATTGTTTTAAAAAAATAGGTAATTGTATTTTATACAATGATTTGGCGGTCAACGCGTGACTTTCGACACTTATATCATACAATTACCCGCTCTGAAACTTCATGCCTAGAAGCGACTGTAATATTGAAATCACGGCCCTTGTAAGGATTGTCGCCATCAGTCACCTCGTCGCAGACAGTCTCAAGCGCCAGGCGGCCGTAGTTGTTCTGCTCCGAAAGGTGGCCTAAGAATACGTGCTCCATATTGTCATTTAAAATTTTTCCGAGAAGCTGCCCCGAGAGATTATTTGACAGATGCCCGTAATCGCTTAAAATACGGCGTTTGAGCTGATAAGGGTAAGGCCCGACCTCGAGCATGTTCACATCGTGGTTTGCCTCGAGGAGCACGGCCGAAAGGCCCTTAATGTTTGAAACTATGTAGTCATCATATTTTCCTAGGTCAGTAATGACTCCGACTTTTTTGCCGTTGCTGCCATCTCTTATGATGTAGGCCACCGGATCGGCTGCATCATGCGAGATGCGGATTGGCTTTACAAGGAGACTTCCAATCTGAAAAACCTGATCAGGCTCTATCACATGAAAAAGACTCTCGTCGACTTTTCCTATACGGCCATCTCTTAAGATTGCCTTTATCGTGCCCTCCGTCGTATAGACCGGAAGACCGTAACGGCGCATCACGACGCCGAGTCCCGACACATGGTCAATATGCTCGTGCGTCACGAGAATACCGGCCATATCTCTTGTCGTAAGATCGTAGGTATTCATACCGGCCTCGATCTTTTTTCCGGAAATCCCGGCATCGATCATCACGTGTGTGTCGTCGTTTCCCGCGCAGATGCAGTTGCCGCTCGACCCGCTCGCTATTGAAAACATCTCCATCATTCTAAATCAATCCTCAGTTCATCGCCATCTTTGATGGCATCGGCGTAACCGCATTTGACACCGTTTCTCAAAGCCGTTACTGTACGTCCGTTGGCCTGACCCACATCGAAGTTCACTTTAGCCAGGACATCAGCGAAAATATAGTCGTTTCTGCCAGAGAGGCTGACCTTTGCACCATTGAAGGTAACATAGATCACATTTTTCGGAATGCCCATCTGGTCAGCAGCTTCTTCAGTCAGTGGAGTGGACGGCCTGTCCGGTCTATTTGTAGGCGCCTCCGGCTCTCCTGCCGGAACTTTAAACTCAGAATCTGTCTGTTCTTTGTCTGATGTTTTTGATTCCGCAGCTTCTCCTGTCTCTGCAGCTGTACTCTCTTTGTCCCCTGAAATCTTTTCAACTCCTGTATCTTCTGTGCCGTCCAGATCAGAATCAGATTTCTCCGGAACGTCCGAAAGATCCGTGTAGCCGTCGAGATCCGAAGGCTGGTAGACTGCCTGATCGTGGCCATAGCCGGTCACAGTCCAGTCTATAGCAAAGTTCTCATAGATCAGCGTATTCATGTCGGCAACATTTGAATTGACGAGGATCTGGTGGTT
This sequence comes from Lachnospiraceae bacterium, assembly GCA_003862155.1. Lineage (GTDB taxonomy): Bacteria > Bacillota > Clostridia > Lachnospirales > Lachnospiraceae > Weimeria > Weimeria bifida. The sequence continues at coordinate 56,264 of QOUV01000009.1, read as the reverse complement.
CTGATCTACCTCGACGTCCATAAAGGCCGCGAGCTCGCCGACCGTGTAGAAATCTCTGGTCTCAATGCTGTCACCATTTTTTATCTCGTAAGAGCCAGGCTCGAGCTCACCGTTTACCTCGACAAACTTCGGGCATTTTATCTTGGTCCCATTCACAATAAACGAGATAAACGACTTCGAATACTCGTCGAGACTCTCAATACGCATAACGCCTTGATTTCCAGCGGTGGAACCGGTGATCGTTACTGTGGCGTTCGGAATAAGTATCGTATTAAGCGATGCCTCGTGTCCATTCATCATGACACGGGCCGACTCGCCCTCGGTGCCGCGGACCATCCTCTCCTCGCCATTTACAGTAAATCTCGTCTCTTTTCCACGCTTTGGGAAAAGCTCTTCGGTGTCCATGCCACTCTGCATGGCGGCATCTACAATCTTCAGATGACCATTGTCGAAAAGCTTCATGATCTCACCGTTGAAGTGGATCATTATAAAGTTGTTCTTCTGCTCGTAATAATTCAGGCAGATACCTATCGGAGTAACATAGAGCGGGTCCTTATGTATTCCATCCGGGAAGGTGATATTCTTCATGACTTCTTCGCCACGGAGAGCCACCCGCTCGTGAACGACTCCGAGTTTGTCTGCCAGATGTGTCGTAAAGCCGTGGACTTTTCCGCCACCACCGACTACGAAAGCTGCAGCCACAGTCCTATCTCCATTTAACTCGATGATCTTCTCTGCGACGGCGTCGGTGATTTTTTCCATGACAGGGTCAGTGATCTTCCAGACATCCTTGGCCGGGATTGTGTGCTCGATTCCCATGATATCAGAATATGTGACCTTTTCCTTTACAGTCGAGTCCTTCTTTATCTGCTCAGCCGTGTCAAAATCCACGAGATAAGCCTGCACGAGGACATCCGTCAGCTCGTCGCCGGCGAACGGTATCATGCCGTAGGCCGTGATCGTTCCGTCCCTCGTAATGCAGATATCGGAGGTTCCGGCACCTACATCGACAAGTGCGATATTAAGCATTCTGTAATTTCTAGGGATTGCGACGGCAATAGCGGCAATAGGCTCGAGAGTCATGTTCATGACTGAAAGTCCGGCTCTCTCGACCGCAGAATAGAGGCCGTCTACAACGTCCTCAGGAAGGAAAGTCACGATAATAACTTCCTCCACGCGGCTTGCCTTGTGCCCTTCGAGATTTGAAAAGAGCTCGCCGTTAAGGTAATACTTCATCGGCGAATAGCCTACACAGTAAAATCTGTACGGTCCGCCGTCCATATTTATATCCCGCTGCGCCTGATCTACTCCCATCAGGTCTAAGGTATTAATATCTTCTCCTGTGACAACTCTCTCCTCGTCGAAATCCATCTCGACTCTGGTCGTTACAGTGCGAAGCACACGGCCGGCGGCTGCGATGCAGACGTCGTGAAGTCTGGTTCCGAGCTGTTCGTCGAGGTCGTCAGTCACTTCTCTTATAATGTCAGCAACTTTTCCGATGTCGTGAATCTGTCCGTCGAGCATCGCACGGCTCTTGTGCTCTCTGCTCTTCATCGCGACAACGGTGAAACTGCCATCCTCTGTCTGGTATCCGACGGTTCCGACGACATTTCTGGTGCCGATATCGAGACTGTAGACCAGCTCATCGGCATTATCCGGAAGCTCTATAGTGTCATCTTCCGCCTCTTTTACCTCTATAATGTGCTTCCTCCTGTCTTCCGCAAGGAGTCTGTCCATCTCTTTACTCACAGCTGAAAAATTGTCCTCCATACCCCTGGTATTGTCGATGACGACGTCACAGGCATTCCTGAACTCGTCGTCCGGAAGCTGCGAAGCCAGTATCTGGTCGATCTTCTCATCGGTATAGCCGCGTGAGCTCTTAAGTCTCATTCTCCTGACTCCGACCGGAGCATAGATGTACCAGAGCTCATCGCAGACCTGCTTGTAGCCTTCCTCGATCAGAAGAGCAGCCTCTAAGAAAAATACATCGACCTCCCTGCTCTTCCTTGCATATTCGGCGCGGCGGATGATCTCCTCCCGCACTGCAGGGTGAACGATATCGTCGTATTTCCTGCGCTTGGCCTCATCTGTGAAAATAAGCTTAGCGAGCCTTCCCTTGTCGATAAGCGGCTTACCCGGAGCCGATGCCACCTCGCGGCCCCAGATATTTTCATTCTTGAACTGCTCCCTGATGATGTCATAGCAGGCGTGACCCGGAAGGATCAGCTGCTTAGCGAGATCATCCGAGCGCAGGACCTCTACGTTGTAATTTTTTTCAAGGAAATTCAGAACCTCGCTCTTACCGGCTCCGACCCCTCCTGTAATTCCTATAAAATGCATGAGTTTTCTCCGTGTTTTAGCTGTAAAAATGGACTGTTTTCCACAACATCTGGTAGTAGTATATCACACTTGGAGTTTTTTGTAACCGTGAATTCGCTACAACAGCTCTGCAAACAGACGTAAAAACATCTGCCACAGTCCCATGATCCCTTTTCGGCCGACTTTGTAGTCGAGCGTCACATCGCTGCACTCGGACTGTGTCTTTTCAAAATCGTGTTTAGCATCTATCACCGCGTCGCAGTAGCCGTAGAAAATACCATTCTCAAAGTGGTGGTAAAAGCTCCGGTAATCCAGATTTATAGTGCCGCAGACGGCGACCGTATCATCTGAGACGCAGAGCTTTCCGTGCATAAAGCCAGGTGTCCACTCGTAAATCTTAACACCCTTAAGGCACAGCGCATGGTAAAACGACCTTGTGATCGAGTAGACGAGCTTCTTGTCAGGAACACCTGGAGTTATGATCCTGACATCGACTCCGCGCATGGCTGCGAGCGAGAGTGCAGTCTTTAATTCATCTGTGATAATAAGGTAGGGCGTCATAAACCAGACGTAATTTTCAGCCCTGTTTATCATACTGATATATACGTCCTCGCCAACCTGCAGATTGTCCATTGGAGAATCTGAAAATGGAACGACAAAGCCTTTCGCCGATGTTTCAGGCACAGCGGTCATATACTTGTCGTAGATCTTATCCTTTTCGAAGTGCTTTTTCGTGGCGTTCCAGTTCTCAAGAAAAATGACCGTCATCGAGTTCACTGCGCTGCCGCAGATTCTTATCCCGCAGTCCTTCCAGGCTTTGTAAGGCCGCTCGATGTTAAAGTACTCGTCGGCCAGATTGTACCCTCCGGTATAAGCTACTCTGCCGTCTACTATTGTTATTTTTCTGTGGTCCCTGTTATTTAAGAATCTGTTCAGGCCAGGGAAGAACGGGTTAAACACCCTGCACTTTATGCCAAGGCCATTCAGCTTTTTGGAAAAGGCTGTGTTTATAAATCCAATGCTTCCGAGGTCGTCGTAGAAGACTCTGACCTCGACTCCGGCCCTGACTTTTTCTACGAGGATTTCCTCGATGCGGTGCCACGAAATTTTATCGTCGATTGCAAAGTACTCCATGAAGATAAAGTGCTTTGCTCTCCTCAGGTCTTTAAGCATCGACTCCAGAGCATCATTTGTATCCGAAAAGTAGGTGACATCGGTATCCCTGTACGCTGGAAAATCTGCCTGATTCTTCAAATAGTAGGCTATGCCGCCGGCCCCGGAATCCCTGTCCCTGATGTCCTGTGTAATATCGTCATTTACGTTCAAAAGCGGCTCGAGCTTTTCATCGATCTCCCTGTAGCGCTTCTTCATCGTAAACGTGTGGGCATTCAGACCGACCAGTAGAAACATGATGATGCCAAAGATCGGCAATGCCAGTATCAGGATGATCCAGGGGGTTTTAAAAGCTGAGTTGTAGCCCGTGTTGTAGATGAAAAGGACAAGCAGCACCGCCAGAACTCTGGTAGAGAGGGAAATCCACTCCGAATAATCATTCAGCCTTGTGAAGAGGTTTACTATCAGATAGATCTCTGCAATGATTGCCGCAAGTGCGACGATGAACCTGAATATTCCGTTTTTTCTGGCAGCCTTTCTCTCAGGTGCCAGCTTAGTGTGCTGAGTACCAGTCATTGCCTTCCTCCAGATCAACTTCGAGCGGCACTTTCAGTGCTGATGCGTTTTCCATCTCCTCTTTTAGAATTTTCTTTGCCTCAGCCTCTTCAGACTTCGGTGCCTCTATCAAAAGTTCGTCGTGAACCTGGAGCAGGAGCTTCGACTTCATACCCTCTCTCCTCAGCCTCTCAAAGACGTGAAGCATCGCTATTTTTATAATATCGGCCGCGCTTCCCTGAATCGGCGCATTCATGGCGACTCTCTCTCCAAACTGTCTTCTCATGTACTGTGAGTCATTCAGTTCCGGCACCGGCCGTCTCCTGCCGTACATCGTCTCGGCAAATCCATTCGCTTTTGCAGATGCTACAAGGCCATCCAAAAATGAGTGGAGCCCCGGATAGGCCTTGAAATAGTCGTTTATATACTGCTGGGCCTGCTTTCTCGAAATCGAGAGATTCTGCCCGAGCCCGAACGAACTTATGCCGTAAACAATTCCAAAATTTACTGCCTTTGCGGAGCGCCTCTGAAGCGGCGTAACCTGATCCGCAGGCACATGGAATACGAGCGCGGCCGTCGCAGTGTGAATATCCTTATCAGCCCTGTAAGCTTTGATAAGATTTTCATCGCCCGACATATGGGCAAGCACCCTGAGCTCAATCTGCGAGTAATCCGCATCTATAAAAAGTGAATCAGGATTTGGCAGAAAGACTTTTCTGATCTGCTTTCCAAGTTCAAGCCTTATGGGAATATTCTGAAGGTTCGGGTCAGTGCTCGAAAGCCTTCCTGTCGCAGTTACTGTCTGCTGGTAAGTCGTGTGGACCCTGCCGTCCTCCGAAACACAGTTAAAAAGCCCATCGGCGTAAGTGCTCTTAAGCTTCGCATATTTTCTGTAGGAGAGCACATCAGCAACTATCGGATAGTCTTCAGCCAGTTCGTCGAGTACCTTCTGAGAAGTCGAGTAACCGGTCTTTGTCTTCTTTCCCTTTGGAAGTCCGAGCTTTCCAAAGAGTATCTCACCGAGCTGCTTTGGAGAGTTGATATTGAACTCCTCCCCGGCCTCCTCGTAGATCTTCGACTCGAGAGATCTGATCTGCACCTCGAGCATACTGCCGTACTCCTGCAGGCGGTCGGCTTCCATATAAATCCCGGTCTTTTCCATGTCGTAGAGCACAAAAATAAGCGGAAGCTCGAGCTCTTCGTAGAGCTTTTCAGTGCCGCTTTCCTTAAGCTCCTTTGACAGTCTCTCGTGTGAGGCGGCCACCTCAGCGGCATTTTTGCAGACTGTCTCATTCAGCGGATCCGCAATATACCCCTCGATCTTTACATCGTCGAAATACCTGTGAAGCGCTTTTCCGTAGCTTATATCAGATTCCACCGACTCATCCCAGGCCTTCTGCTCGGTCGCTATAATGAAATCGTATAGTGCCTTCGCCGCGCTGTTCTCCTCTGGGATAGTCTGAGTAAATGAGAGCTGTCCGCTCTCCTCCTCGTGTGTCCCGTTCTTTCTGATTTCAAACGGGAAGCCACAGGCTTTTCCGAGCGAATGGAGAAGGTCCTTTAAGTCATAGAAAATAATGGTCTTTCCATCTTTGATACGCTGCTTCGCTTCGCTTAAGAATTCAGACAGCACCTTCTCGTCTTTTTTGTCAAAGAATGCAACTCCCGATGTATCGACTGAAGAAAGTTCTGCTGAAGCTGCATCGCAGCTTAAGTCCTTCCCTTCGAGTCCGGCATCTGCCTCATTCGGGATTTTAAAATCAAGAGCCGAAGCCTCTTTCAGGAAATCATATCGCGCTTTTATCTCAGATGTCTTCTGCTCTATGACCTTCCCGGCTCCGAAAAAGTCGACTGACAGTGGATCTTTTAGAATTTTTTCAAGTGGTCCGTACTGCTCACAGACACTCTGTGCAGTTGCGGCCCCAAGCGCACACTCAAGTGCGAGCTGATCAGCTCCTACAGCCTCATTTACTTCAGAAAGGTGGCTTCCGTTTTCATCGAACTCTATCAGAAGTACAGTCGTATCAGAAGATGCGTAGACTAAAAGATCGGATCTTACAGTGAGCAGGACATTGCCCGAACTCTTTGAAGAGAGCAGCGCACCGACCCCGTGATAGATATCGTCGGTCTCTATAAGGCAGAGACCTTTTTTAGCGCACTCCTCTGCGATACTGTTTACAAGCCCGTCTTCTGCACTGTAGAATAAATAGAGCTCGTCTGCACTGTATTTTGCTGTGGCAGCCGAGAGCAGGTGAAAAAAGGCGCCTGTCTTCTCTTCTCTTTCGCTTGTACCGCAAAAAGGCAGCCCGTCTGCGGCTGCCTTTGCTATGCTATTTACATCAGCTATAAATCTGACCATTATATAGCCCTCGTGGCCTCTTTGAGCCATGCTGCTTCTTCCTTCGGAAGACGCGGAGCGATAGTCTCATATACGTCTGCGTGGTAAGCGTTTAATGCCTCTCTCTCGTACTGAGTCAGCATCTCCGGGATGACCGGCTCAAGGTCGATCGGGCAGTATGTCAGGTCCTTGAATGAATAGAACTGGCCATACTCGGTCTTCTCGTCCTCTACGCAGAGCAGCTCGCTCTCGATTCTTATACCGAACTCGCCCTCAAAATAGAGTCCCGGCTCATCGGTCGTGACCATTCCAGGAACGATAGGATAGTTTGCCCCGGACCTGTGAAGATTCCATGCGAAGACATTCGGTCCCTCGTGAACATTTAAAATATGTCCGACGCCGTGACCTGTGCCGCAGCGGTAGTCGAGTCCAAGGTCCCACATCGGTCCGCGGGAGAGGATATCAAGGTTCGCACCGCAGGCTCCCTTCGGGAACTTCGCCTTCATAAGTCTCAGATGGCTTCTTAAAGTCTCGGTGTAGGCCTTCTTCTCCTTCTCTGTAACAGGTCCTAAAGCGATAGTTCTTGTGATATCTGTAGTACCTCTGTAATATGTACCGCCTGAGTCTACAAGCAGCATTCCCTCCGGAGCAAGCTCCACCTCGTGATCATGTCCCGGCTCATAGTGCATCAGGGCAGCGTTTGCTTTGTAGGCGCTGATAGTGTCGAAACTTACTTCGATGAAATCATGGGCCATTTTTCTGAACTCGAGGAGCTTGTCAGCGGCACTCATCTCGGTGATCTTTTCTTTTCCGACATTGTGCTTTAACCAGTAAATAAATCTCGTGACAGCTACACCGTCGTCGATATGTGCGTCCTCTGTGTTCTTTATCTCGACAGAGTTCTTTATGGCCTTCATCTCTGTCGTCGGATTGTAATCCGTGCGGATCAGAGTCACTGAGCTTGGAAGCTCATTTACAAGCTCTGAGTTTACGACTGTCGGATCTATAAGAACTGACTTCTCATTTATCCTGCGAAGGTCTGTGTAGATCGAATCGTAAGGCAGGAGCCTTATGCCGTTGTCATTTAAATACTCGTGAGTCTTTACATCAAATGACTGCTCCTGCGCATAGAGGAGGCAGGCATCCTGTGTCAGATAGAGATATGACATGAATACCGGAACTGACGGAATATCGTTTCCACGGATATTTAAAAGCCATGCAATGTCGTAGAGACTCGTCAGAAGGTGTGCCTCTGCGCCCTTTTCCCTCATGACTTTTCTGACATCATCTATCTTCTGCTGAACGCTCTTTCCTGAATACTTGTCCTCTAAGATATATACAGGCTCTGCCGGCATCGGCTTTCTCTCTTTAAAAAATGCATCGAGAAGGTTGATATCTGTCCTGATATCCGCGTTGTATGAATCGACTACTTTGTCAATCTTTTCATACCAGCTGTACGGGAAGAGCCTGCCATCGAAGGCTAAGACTTTTCCATCTGAGAGGTGGCTCTCGATAAACTCATCGGCCGTCGGAACACCCTCGGTGCCGATCTCATAGAGCCTGACACCGCTTCCATCCATCTGCTCTCTCGCCTGGATGAAATATCTGCCGTCTGTCCAGAGGCCGGCCTCGTCTCCAGTTACGATAAGAGTCGCATTGGTTCCGGTGAAACCTGAAATGTACTCTATCTCCTTAAAGAAATCACCAACGTACTCAGACATATGATAGTCTGCAAGTGTCATCACATATATGTCTACGCCTTCCTTTTCCATCTCGAGGCGCAGTCTCTTTAGATTTTTCCCAGTCATTTAATTTCCTTTCATCTGTCCCATTTGTCAGAGAGCGAATTGATCTGGTCTGCAAATCTGGCCAGATCCTTGTTTGCCATGCCCTCGCACTTCTGAATAACTGACATAAGTCTCTGTCCAGCTGCAACAAGGCGGGCAAATACATTCGACGCAACCCTGATCTTTCCAGACCTGGTCCTGCGTACTTTTTCATGACTTCCCTCTTCGACCATCTCTCCCGTGATAAGGTCAAATGCATCGCCCGAATATGGAGCGTATGCCGCAAATCCCGTGTGTTCCGTCACTTCCTTCGCATATCCGTCTACAACGTCGTCATCGCCATGTACTACGAAAACCTTCTGTACAGGCGCCTCAAAACTGCTTATCCACTTTAAAAGCTCTGTGTGGTCCGCATGTCCGCTGATGCCAGGCAGGTTCTCAATGCGGGCTGCAACCTTTACATCCTCGCCGAAAAGCCTTACTTCCTTCGCACCGTTCAGCAGGTTAAATCCTAAAGTTCCCGGGACCTGATAGCCTACGAAGACCACTGTAGATTCCGCTCTCCAGAGGTTGTGCTTTAAGTGGTGTCTGATACGGCCAGCCTCGCACATACCTGAAGCTGAAATAATGACCTTCGGCTCAGGATCGAAGTTAATAGCCTTCGACTCCTCAGGCGTAACAGCGACTTTCAGTCCAGGGAATGAAACAGGGTTTATCCCGCGGCTGACAAGGTCCATAGCTTCCTCGTCAAAGCACTCTGAGACATTCATTGAAAAAACATGAGTGGCCTCAACCGCGAGCGGCGAATCCATGACTACCGGGAAGGTGTTCTTCACATGCTTTAAGAGTTTCTCTTCCTTGATCCTCCTTATCGTGTAGAGAATCTCCTGCGTCCTGCCGACTGAAAACGCAGGGATAACTACATTTCCGCCGAGAACAAGAGTCTCATCGATCACCTGAGCCAACAGCTTCGCAAAATCCCTCTTCGGGCCGTGTTCCCTGTTGCCGTATGTGGACTCTGTCAGCACGTAGTCAGCCTTTTTAAGAAATTCCGGATTCTTAATAAGCGGCCTGTCCGGGTTTCCAATATCGCCTGAGAAGACTACAGTCTTCGTTACGCCGTTCTCAGTCAGGTCGATAGAGATCGAAGCTGACCCGAGAAGATGACCGGCGTCATAGAATGTCGCCGTGATCTCATCCGAGACATGGATCTCGTCGTGATACCTGACCGGCACGAAAAGAGGAAGTACCCCATACACATCCTCCATCGTATAGATCGGTGTGACCTCTTCTCCTCCGGACCTCTTGGCCTTTCTGTTCTTCCACTCCGCTTCAGACTCCTGAATGTGAGCCGAGTCACGAAGCATAATGTCGCAGAGATCACATGTCGCTTCAGTCGCAAAGATCTGTCCTCTGAATCCCCTCTGGTACAGAAGCGGCAGAAGGCCCGAGTGATCGATATGTGCGTGGGTTACGAACACATAGTCAATATCCGCCGCAGCTACAGGCAGATCCTGATTCACATACAGATCCGGCCCCTGCTGCATACCGCAGTCAACTAAAAACTTCTTATCCCCGACCTCAACATAGTGACAGCTCCCCGTCACCTCATGGTCGGCCCCTATAAACTTGATCTTCATAATATACCCCTTCCTGTAAAAAAAGCCGCAGCTTGGCCGCGGCTAAAAATCACTGTTTATTTTTGAGAAAATCAGGAATCTGTATATCCCGCTCCTGAACGCTGCTCTTCGGAGGCTCAGGTCTTCTCATACCCGTAAAGCCGCCGGAAGTCTGAGTCTGTGAAGTGCTGTGAGATGGTGTAACAGGACTGTCGTTCTTGATGCGATTGAGCATCTCCTCCATCTCCTTGGAACTCTGCTGTGCGGCACGAGCCTGGGCCTGTGCTGCCGGAGACGGATGTGATACAGGAGGTGTAGGTGGAGTGTACGGAGGGAACTTCATTCTTCCGTTCTCATCCTTCTGTGGTCCAGCAGGGTTGTTCTTCTTCTGGTCCTCAGCAAGTCCTGTAGCGATAACCGTGACTCTGATCTCGTCTGTCATCTCTTCATCAGTCAGCTCACCCATGATAACGTTGGCCTGGTCGCCGACCTTCTCGACAATGTATTCCTGAATGTCGTTGACATCGTAGAGGGTGATGTCTCCGGAGATAGATACGAGCACATCCGAAGCGCCTGCAATATCTGTCTCGAGAAGTGGAGAAGAAACAGCCTGCTGTACAGCCTGCTTCGCCTTGTCGTCTCCCTGTCCTTCACCGATACCGATATGTGCGAGCCCCTTGTCCTCCATGACGTTCCTGACGTCTCTGAAGTCGAGGTTGATATCCATAGGTGTGTAGATGATGGAAGTAATGCCTCTTACAGCCTGCTGCAGAACCTCATCTGCAACCTTCATAGCATCTCTGAAAGATGTCCGTCTGTCTACAATACCAAGAAGCTTGTCGTTCGGAATCACGATAAGTGTATCTACATTATCCCTGAGCTTCTCAATACCGCCGATAGCGTTCTCCATTCTGACACGTGCCTCGAAAGTGAAAGGCTTCGTTACGATAGCAACGGTAAGAATGCCCATCTCCTTCGCGATCTTTGCAATAACAGGGGAAGCACCGGTTCCTGTTCCGCCGCCCATACCGCAGGTGACGAAGACCATATCGTAGCCCTTGACAGCCGAAGTGATATCCTCTGCACTCTCCTCTGCGGCCTTCTGGCCCTCTTCAGGCTTACCTCCGGCCCCGAGTCCTTTGGTCAGTTTCTCGCCGATCTGGAGATGATTCGGAGCTTTGCATCGCTGCAGAACCTGCATATCTGTATTTACCCCGAGGAAATCCACTCCGTTAATTCCGACTTCGACCATTCTGTTTATGGCATTATTACCGCCTCCGCCGACTCCGATGACAAGAATCTTTGCGCCTTCCTGCTGTGTCGGTGCATCCACATATATTCTTGGACCGGATGCGTCGTTTGTACTGCTCACCACTTCGTTCAAGGGTAGTTCCTCCTTCTTATTTCCAATACGAGAATTTCGTAAATGTCAAATTTATACACTTATATATAATAAGATTTTTCAGCAGGTTTCGCAACCCTTTTTATCTAAAAAATCATTTGGTTTTCTTTTTTTCAAATACAATATCTGTATTATCCTCTGTAAAATCCTCAAAATGTAGTATTCCAGCGCTCCCTTTGACTTTCGGAAGTATGTATGACAGGCGCAGGAGCTTGTCTTTGAGTCTGTCCGCCGTGCCAAATGAAGCCGTGACCTTTCCGCAGGTAAGTGTGATCTGGCCGCTGTCTCCGAATGTCACTTTGCTGATATCAAGGCCCATATTTTTCATCGACTTAAATATAACGGACAGTGCCTTGACTCTGTTCTCGGCCGCCGGATAGGCTTTTCCGACGACTGCTGACTTTTTTGTCGTAAGCCCCTCTACCGGGACCGCTTTGCCGAGAAGCCTCGGATCGACTTCAGTTACTATCCCGTTCCTGTCAATATAGACATAGTTTCCGTTTTTGTCCTTAAGCCGTCCCGTAAGCTCTTTTTCCTTAACTGTGATCACCAGGTCGTGCAGATTGTGAAGACTCACCTTCGTTTCCTTTACGAACGGAATCTCCGGAGGGCGCAGCGTGTTCTTTACAACATCCCAGGCGCCGTTGTTTCTGTACTTGTCCGCCATCACATAGCCTTCGATCTCACTCGCGCCAAGCAGGGTGTTTCCCCTTACCGTGACATTGTTTACATTGCAGGCAAAAATCAGAAAAACCGCAGTTCCCAGGATGATAAGGATAATAAGTATAATTATGTTTATCTTATAAAATTTCGCCGGTGAATAGCGATGTCCATCTCTTTCCATCACGCCTCCTCATCGAGCGAAAGATTTTCGAGTGATATCTGCCGCGACACGGACAGGACTATGCCTATCTCCATCAGTATCCCGATCATAGAACTGCCTCCGTAACTGATGAACGGAAGAGTGACGCCTGTATTTGGAATAGTCTTCGTAACTACGAGCATATTTAATACCATCTGCAGTGAAAGGTGCACAAACACCCCTATCACCAGGAACGATCCGAACATATCCTTCGCATTTACTGCTATCAGGTAGATTCTCCAGAGAAGCACGACATACATAAGTATCAGGCAGATCGCCCCGAATGTCCCGAGCTCCTCTACTATGACCGAAAAGATCATATCGTTCTGTGACTCAGGAAGGTTGCCAAGCTTCGTATCCGATGCGCCGAGCCCCTTTCCAAAAAAGCCGCCGGATCCTATTGCATAGAGTCCCTGAAGGACCTGGAATCCTTTGCCGGATGTCGCCTGCTCAGGGTGCAGCCAGTACTTTATACGGTCACTTCTATAGCCCTCTCCAAAAACAGTTGCCACGATGACCGCTGTCATTCCTATCCCTGCCACTACCGCCAGTCGTGCCTTCCTTTTGCTTGCTATAAAAAGCATGATAAAGCCGATGCCTGCAATGATTATGGCTGTGCTTAAATTCGATGAGAGAACCGGCACGATAGAGAATGCAATAAGAATCAGACATTTTAAATCAAATTTAAAACTGCCGAAATGGTTCCTGTTATGCGTGATTACAGCAGCCATAGATATGATAAGGGCTATCTTCATAAGCTCAGACGGCTGAAAGGAAAAGAACCCGATTCTTATCCATCTCGTGGAACCGTTACTCGACCTTCCGACAAAAAGCACGGCAATATTTAAAAGAAAAGTCAGGGCATAGATCACGTTTGCACCAGCTTTGTAAATATTATACGGAATAAATGCGATACCTGCACAAAGCACCGCTCCGATCAGGACAAATACCGCCTGCCTCTTCAGATAAAAAGCCGGATCTCCAAGTCTTGTAGACGCCGTGAAAGCACTCGAGGAATAGAGCATCATCAGGCCGAACAAAACCAGCAGCACAACTACGCCAAGCAGAATATAGTCAAAATACTTCGCATGGCTGTAATCTTTAAATTTTGCTATTTTTGCGCCTGTTCTACGACTCATTCCTTACATCTTCCTTACGTGCTCTTTGAACTCGTCTCCCCTGATCTCATAGTTCGGGAACATATCCCAGCTGGCACATGCAGGTGAAAGCAGTACACAGTCACCGCTCGATGCCTCTGCTGCACACTTGTCTACAGCCTCCTGCAGAGTGTCGGCAAATTCATAATCTTTAAATCCGTGTTTATCGCAGCAGGCTGCGATTTTGTCCTTTGTGACCCCTATAAGCACGAGTTTTTTAACTCTGCCCGGGAATGTCTCGACCCACTCATCGTAGGTGCTTCCCTTGTCGAAGCCGCCTCCGATAAGAAGAGTAGGTGCAGGCATTGAAAGGACCGCCTTTATAGCGGCATCCGGGTTCGTGCCCTTTGAATCGTCGTAATACTTTACGCCGTTCTTCTCGCAGACGAACTCGATTCTGTGCTCAACAGCCTTAAAAGAGGTAAGGCTCTTTCTTATAGAATCCATCGGGACGTCGAGAGAGAGCGAGAGGGCCACAGCTGCACACACATTCTCGTAATTGTGCGCGCCGATTATCTGAAGGTCACTGACATCGATGACCTTCTCCTCCAAGCCATCTCTGTCTATAAAAATGGCCTTTCTGCTCTCATCGTAGTAGAGACCGTTCTCCACTTTTCTTTTACTTGAAAAATATACTACATGAGTCTTTAATGTCTTTCCGAACTCCCTTAATACGTCATCCTCGTAGTTTAAAACAGTGACGTCTGAAGGAGTCTGATTCTTTACGATCGACTCCTTGGCTGCGATGTAGTTTTCCATCGTGTGGTGACGGTTCAGATGGTCCGGAGTGATATTTAAGATTGCTGCGGCGTGAGGATGGAAAGTATCGATTGTCTCGAGCTGGAACGATGAGACCTCGATCGCGATCCTCGTGTCGTCTTTTGTAGTAGCGGCCTCGTCTGTAAACGGGATACCGATATTTCCTACAACCCTTACATCGTCATAGTAATCCTTTAAAATATGTCCGGTCAGAGCCGTCGTTGTGGTCTTTCCGTTTGTTCCGGTGATAGCTGCAATTGTCCCATGTGAAAATGAGTAAGCGAGCTCCACCTCACCCGAGAGATGGATCCCGCGATTCTTCAGATCTTCTACAAACGGGATATCGAGCGGCACACCAGGGCTTAATACCGCCTCTTTTATGTCCTCATACTGCTCCTTCGGCAGTTCTTCCGTGTAAAACGGCAGACCTTTAAGCTGTGGATTTTTCTTTAGAAAATCGTCCGCATCCATATCAGAGCTGTTAAACAGTACAACATCTTTTCCCTCTGCAAGAAGCAGCTTGGCTGCTGCTACTCCGCTCTTTCCGAGACCAACTACAAGATACTTGTCTTTCATTTTTTTCCTTTCCATATGATCATAAGATAAGGCCGAGCAGCGCAACAGCGCAGCAGCCCACCGTAACCAGCGTAAATGCGATAACTATCTGCTTCTCAGAGTATCCGCTCTTTTCAAAATGATGGTGAATAGGTGCCATCTTGAACAGGCGCTTTTTCCCGTGAGTCAGCTTGAAGACTCCGACCTGAAGGATTACGGATACGACCTCGATCAGATAAATAAACCCAGCGATGAGGATAAAGATCGGCATATGGAGAAGGTATGCGGCTCCTGCCACAAACCCTCCGAGTGCAAGGGAACCTGTGTCTCCCATGAAGACCTTTGCCGGATAGTGATTGTAAACCAGAAATCCGCAGAGGGCACCCGCCATGGCAGCGCAGACCGGTTCGATATCTCCGTCGAGCAGAAGTGATGCGATCATGAAAAATACAGCGACCACTATCGTAACAGATGAGGCGAGTCCATCGAGTCCGTCTGTAAAGTTCGTCCCGTTTACTGTGCCAAGCACTGCGAAATACAATATGACTATCGCGAGCCATTCCGGAATATTTACAAGATTCTGCGATGTGAAAGGGATCATGATCGCAAGGTCTACATCGGTAAATTTTATAAGCCACACTGCAAAAATTGTAGTAACTATAATCTGCAAAAGCATCTTCTGCCACGGAAAAAGTCCGTCTGTCCTGTGAAGTGCGACTTTAAGAAAGTCATCTAAAAAACCTATGATTCCGAATCCTATAGCAAGGACTAAAATTGGTAGCACCTTCGGATACTTTGCAGCTCCGATCAAAGTTCCCACCAGAAGTCCTGCAAGGATCATAATGCCGCCCATAGTAGGCGTCCCGTTCTTCGCGACATGGGTCTTTAAATAATCCCTCTCGGTCTGGCTCGCGTGGAGCTTTTTAAGCCACGGGATAACGACCGGCCCGAGTAATACTGAAACAGCGAAAGCTGCAATAAGTGGTACGACTATCTGTAACATGTTTTCTCCTTTGTAGAGATACGCTCTCATTTTTTACTGTTTTTCTTCTTCGAAGTCTTCTCTATATTATAGTACGGAAGAAGGGTCTTGAAAATATCGTGAGCTATCTCCTGAGCGAATTTGGAATGTGCCTGGTCTGGTGCGTTCGGCTCATCGACTACAACGTAGACAAGGAGCTTCGGACTTTCGACCGGCGCAAACCCTATAAATGATACCAGATAATTGCCCTGTTTTCTAGGCTGTTTCTCAGCTGTTCCTGTTTTTCCTCCGATGGAATAACCTTTGACCTGGGCAGTGACACCGGTACCTCCGGTAACTACCGACTTCAGATAGCTTCTGATCTGATCTGAAGTTTCCTTTGAGATAGTCTTTTTAAGAAGCTCCGGATCATTCTTTGAAACTGTGTTTCCGGAATCATCTTCGACCTTTGTCACGACTGTCGGCTTGTAATAGTTTCCCCCGTTTATAAGTGAGCAGTAACCGCTCGCGATCTGTATCATCGTGACATTGAAGTTCTGTCCGAATGCGTTGGTCGCAAGGTTTACTGGAGTTCTCTGCAGCTCCTTTTCAGAGTAAAGAAGGGTGTTCGTCCTTGGCTCTCCCGGAAGGTCTACACCGGTCTTCTGTCCGAAGCCGAACAGGTGCTGGTAGAATTCAAAATTCTTCGCTCCGAGCCTAAGTCCGATCTGCATCAGGGAATCATTGCACGAATCCATCAGTGCTTTTCTGACTGTCTCAATTCCGTGATGGGACTCACACTTTACATAGACGTTGTCCGCAAACTTCATGCCGCCGTCGCACAAAAATGTATCCGAATCCTTAAGACGTCCTGTCTCAAGTCCTGCTGCCACTGTAAAAGGCTTGAACGTAGAACCCGGCTCAAAGGTATGGCTTACAGGGAAGTTCTGCCACAGCCCGTTTAAGGCGTCGAGCTGATCTTTTGATGACATGCCGCTCAGTTCCTGCTTCGTATACAGACTAGAGAGCTTCCTCGGTTTATTCAGTGAAAATGACGGATAAGTCGCCATCGCATAGATCTGGCCGTTATTCGGGTTCATTACGAGAACTGCGGTGTTCTTTGAACCTCTCTTGTGATTTCCGGCAGCCTTCTCCATTCTCTTGTTAAATTTGGTGACAGCGTTATTTACAGTCTGCTGAGTAAAAACGTCGAGAGATGTCTGGATCGTGTTGCCGTTTACAGGCTCGATGACACTGTTTTCGACGGAGTTATCCTCGTTCTGATATCCAAAGGAGCGGCCGTCGGTGCCGTTTAATACAGAATTGTACTGATTCTCAAGTCCCGTGACTCCGGTGTTTCCCGATGCGACAAAGCCTATAAGCTGCGAAGCGAGGTTTGGATAAGGGTACTGTCTCTTGTACTCTTTTTCAAACCAGATGCCGGCGACTGCCTTCTTCCCCTTTTTTGAAGATGAAAAATCAGAGAAAGCCTTCATTCTCTCGTAGCTTTCTCTTTTCTTTAAGACTGTATACTGACTCTTCGGATGTTTTTCAACGGCATCTGTCACCGCACTCTCTTTAATATCTGGAAAATACTGGTGTACGTACTTTGCAGTGCTTTCGATGATCCCTTTTTTATTCTTTTTTTCTTCTTTTAAGGCCTTGCAGTCCAAGACAACGTTGTAGACATCAATAGAAGTTGCAAGAGTCGTTCCCTTGCTGTCTACTATATCCCCCCGCTTATAGGGAATAACCCTGTTCTGATAGGACATCTGGCTTAAAACCTGCTTTGCGTATTTGGGTCCGTCCTTTGCCTGGATTGAAATTACCCGCCCCAGTATAACGCAAAAAAGGGCCAGACACGCAAAGAATACAAGCGTAAGAGTGGCCTGCATTCTCTTGTATATCCTGTTCCCTCTTCTGTGATTTCTATGATATTTTTGATTAACGCTCATAAAACTCTATTTATTATCCACGGTCATGTAATCCTGTTCGTCCATAGTATAATACACTATCTGTCCAGACTTTGCATACTTCATTCCAAGCTCTTTCGTAGCTTTCTTCTTGACATTGGAAAGGTTGGCGTCTGTGTTGATCTTTGAGAGCAGTGCTGAATTCTCGGCCTTTATATCAGATATCTGCTGCTCACAGGATGAAATATTTCTGATCGAAGATGTTATGCCGTTCTCAAGAAATACAAAAGCCCCGAACATTACAAAAAGAAGAGCGCCTGCGACAAGGGAAATTCTGAAACGTCTCCTCTTGATTCTGAGGAGTTTGGCATTTTTTCTGGCGCGGGCCCTGCGCTTGCGTTTTAATTCCTCCCTCTCTCTTCTAAGCCTCTCCTCGTGCTCTCTCTCCGTTACAAATGCATGTGCCTCTGAACCCTGTTCAAAAATATATGTCTGCTTCATTTAACTCTCCTCCTGACTGGCTGGGAATTCTGTGATGTCGCTCTTACAAAGACCCTAAGCTTTGCGCTCTTCGATCTCTTATTTTCTGTTAACTCTTTTTCACTCGGAAGTATCGGCTTTTTTTTAAGCTGATACCCCTTTGAAATATTCCCGCAGACGCATACCGGAAAGTCCGGCGGACACGTACACGGGTACTCTTTCTTTTTAAAATGGCTCTTTACTATCCTGTCCTCAAGTGAGTGGAAGGTTATAATCGCAAGTCTTCCGTCCTCTTCGAGCAGGTCTATCATCGTATCAATCGTGTCGGTAAGGACTGTAAGCTCCCTGTTAAGCTCGATCCTTATCGCCTGAAACGTCCTCTTCGACGGGTTTCCGCCGGTCCTTCTGAACTTCTCCGGGATCGACTCCCTGATAATACGGTTCAGGTCGCCCGTAGTCTCTAACGGTCTCTCTTTTACGATATTTTTTGCAATGCGGTCGGCAAATTTTTCCTCACCGTAATCTCTTATTATCCTCGTCAGATCCTTCTCAGAATAGGTGTTTAAAAGCTCTTTCGCCGTAAAATCCGAATCCCGGTCCATTCTCATATCAAGCGGGGCGTCGTCGGTCTTATAGGAAAAACCTCTCTCCGCCGTATCGAGCTGATACGATGAAACCCCGAGATCAAGGAGGATTCCGTCCACTTTTTCAATGCCCATAGATGAGAGGATCTCTCCTATATGCTCGTAGTTGTCATGAACTATAGTAACTCTGTCACTGAAAGGTGAAAGCCGCTCGCCCGCCGCCGCTATCGCGTCGGTATCCTGATCTATTCCAATAAGTCTTCCGCCTTCTGTGAGGCGCTTTGCTATCTCAAATGAATGTCCGGCGCCGCCAAGTGTGCCGTCCACATATATTCCGTCCGGCTTTATATCGAGAGAATCTATGACCTCTTCAAGCATCACCGGATAATGTTTGAATTCTGTCATAATGTAAGCCCCAGATCCGCAAGATTGTCAGCCACCTGATCCATATTGTCAAACGAGCTGGCCTCATCCCACTTTTCCTTGTCCCAGATCTCTATGTGAGTCAGGTTTCCTGCCAGGACAACGTCTTTTTTCAGTCCTGCATACTCGCGGAGATTTGCCGGTATAAGTATCCTGCCCTGCTTGTCGATATCGCAGCTCGAAGCAGACGCAAAGAAAAATCTCGAAAATTTTCTGGCCTCTTTACTGGCCTTTATAGACTGTTTGAAATTTTCTCCTACTTCCTCCCAGGTATCATAAGAGTAGCCGTAGAGACAGCCGTCAAGTCCTTTTGTGATCACGAACTGGGCACCAAGGTTTTCACGAAATTTAGCCGGGATTATCACCCTGCCCTTCGGATCTATAGTGTGATTATACTCACCCATGAACATAACGGCTGTCACCTCCTTCCCGGCTCACCACTTTTGTGGCACTTTCCACCACTTCTTACCACTTTGTTACAATTTTATACATTATCGAGACATTTTTCAATGAAATGGCTGTTCGATTTCCCTTGTAAAACAAGGAGTGGGGCGTTGTGGGGGCATTTTTTCAAGCCGGAAGTTACAATATATTGTGGCAGCAAAAAAAGCACCTACCAGATATTACGGTAGATGCTTTACTTTGTGCAAATGTTACAAAAATTACGTTCGGAACAGGTGTTGCGAACAGACTGTCGAATCAGTATTTATAGACCACTTTCGTAAGCGTATCCTTAGCTGTGGCTTGATCTGTAAAATACTCTATAATCGCGCCTGCGAATGAGAGCGCCGTGCCGAGTCCTCGGCTCGTTATTACATTTCCATCGCGAACGACCGGATCCGTCTTCTTCAGGGCACCTGTCAGGCCATCCTCCATTCCCGGATAGCAGGTGGCATTCCTGCCTTTCAAGATACCCGCATAACCTAAGACAGTCGGGGCTGCACAGATGGCAGCGACGAGTTTTTTCTCGGCGTTGTACTTCTTTATCAGTGAGATGACCTTCGGATTTTCCTTCAGATTAGTGGTCCCAGGCATTCCGCCAGGGAGGATAACCCCGTCGTATGCGTCCGGATCCAGGTCACTCAGAACTCTGTCGCAGATAAATGTGATATTTCTCGCACTCGTAACCTGCCTTGAATCACTGACAGACACCATGTCGATATCTATTTTCGCCCTGCGGAGCATATCCACCTGAATCAGAGCCTCACACTCTTCGCAACCGTCCGCTATAAGAATCGCTACTTTTGACATAATACCATCCTTTCTCTATAATGAAGCTGACAAACACAGCTTAGGAGCTCAACATGGAAATAGAACGCAAATTTTTAATCGATAAGGGCAGGCTGCCCGAAAACTACAAAACTTACCCATCCAAGTCTTTAAAACAGGGATACGTACTGCATCGTCCCTGCCTTCGTATAAGAAAAGAGCAGTCAGGTGACAGCGATCCCAGATACATTATGACCTACAAGGACAACGGCGGGCTCGCAAGGCAGGAGATAAATATCGAAGTTCCTGCGGATGCCGGTGAAAAGCTCTTTACTAAGTGTGATGGGCACATCATCGAAAAGACGCGCTACCTGATCCCGGCCGGAGTGAAGGACACCTCTTCAGGAAGGGATCTGACTATAGAGCTCGATGTCTTCGAAGGAGAGTTTCTGGGACTTGTCTATGCCGAAGTGGAATTCGACTCAAAGGATTCTGCCAGAAGCTACACCCCGCCGGAGTGGTTTGGAAAAGACGTAACGGAGATCAGGGGCTTTTCGAACTCCGACCTCTCTTTAAACGGTCTTCCCGGCATCACAGATAAAGCTTAATCTCTAAGCCTTGTGCCCTCGAAGTGTTTTCTGGTCCCAACGCACTTTAACAGCTCTTTTATCCTGCCGTCCAGCGGCCCGTCGTCTATTACTATATCAATGGACGCTGCCATATTGTCTATAAAAGTATCGTTTAACTCGTCATTCTGGGCCATGTGCTCTATTATCATATATTTCTCATCGAAATCATCTGTGTCGAGGAATGCGAGCATATCCCTTACGGCAGGAGTCTTTTCTGTGTCTTCGTCACTGTCATTTACCGTAGTTATCGTGGCAGGTGACGGGCGGACGACGACCTCTGGTGAAGAAGCGGGCTTTATGACCGTAGGCTTTTTTACAGTCTCGATCGGCTTGTTTATAGCGGTCCTCTTCTCCGGAACCATCGTATTATTATCGGAAGCAGCTGTCCTGCTATCCTCTTCACTCTCCACCCTGGTAAATATCCTCTCGAACTTATCCTTAGGGATCGAGATATTTACATATCCGCCGTAGAGCTGCTGAACAACGATCTCCTCGGACTCAGTCGTAAACGAGATCGCTGTGGCGATAACCTGGTACGGGTTGCCGTTTTTATCCTTATATTTATCAAATGGTCTGATACTCATATAAATCCTTCTATCTATGATTCCTGCATGAAATTTGACATATAAATGTGCTGTGCGATGCGCCTCGTTCCGAAGTCTACGACAATGGTGCCGTAGCTGGTCTGGGATGCCAGACGCGTGGACAGCAGTATATTATTTAAAATATCGGCATATCCCTGCGGGTGCCCCGCCGCACCGTCTCCCGCAGTCGAGAGATAGTTCAGCGCGAAGGTGTGGTCATCGGCCGCAACGTTTCGCAGCATGTCGAGGAACGCATCCCTCTTCTGCCCTACATTGAACCTGTACCTGTCCTGAACCCAGAGCTTATCCATGCCATTTAAGGAATACATCACATACGGAAGATCGACGCTTATCTTAGAGCCCTGGTCGTTCCAGTTGAAATTGAGCCCGGCGCTGCCATAGTCCAGGGCATCTGAAAATCTTCGGATCAGTACGATCCTGCCCCTGACTTTCGAAAGCTTCGGTATAGAATCGTAAATATACCAGTTGTCTCTGTGCTGATTGATCTCCTTAAAAAGCAGACTCTCGAACTCCCTGGCGTTGTCGCTCTTGTTCTCATCCTTTACGGCAAACAGCACCGTCTCGGACGGATGCGCTTTCAAAAACGCATAGATCTGATCTACGATCTCTTCAAATCTTAGCTGCTTTGAAAAAATGCTGCCCGACCTGCGGCACTTTCCAAAATTGTGCACGAAGCCCAGGAAATCTCCGTTCTTTCCGGACTCGACTTCGAGTCTGATATCAAGATACCTGAAGCCATTCGTCAGCTGGTCGGCTATCGACATACTCTGTGTCTGTAAAAAATATCCCGGGAAAATATGCTCTGCGGCGCTGTCGTGAGTGCCCGGAATAGAAATAGATGAAATCGGCGTGTCGTCGTCTATCTCCTGCATCCACTCCGTAGTCGGTTTGTATTGCTTCGAGTCGGTCACAGCATCTTCGATCTGTCCGCTGCCCGAATTTGCAAAGCAGACAATAAGCATTACAAAAACAACCAGAGCCGAGATCAGTCTGTCCCTGTTTTCTCTGAAAAACCTTTGCATACATGTCTCTTTTCGTATATCATTTAGTTGCGCTATTTATTTTACCACAAACGCCCCGGAGTAAAAAGGGGCAGTCTGTTTTTCTTATGGAGGAAATATGGTTCAAAGAAAAGACCTGCTGCACCTGAGTTTCTACGAAAAAAGCCCGTATCTCGGAAGTGACGGGCCATTGAGGTATCGCATTGAAAAGTCTGAAGAGGGGGAGGATGACGCGAAAAAGAAAGTCATGAAAGTGACCATCTGGCCAGGGCCGTTCTCTTTCGACAAGACCCCTGAAGAAAAAATGTCCTCTGTGAACTTTGAATTCAAAGAGGAGGCACTTGACGAAATCGCAAAATGGATTTCCGAAAAATCATCTGAGATGAAAGAATCCTGATCCAATTAAATGATACGCACCCAGAGATCCGGCTTGGTCTTCCTGAAGCCAAGCTTTTTCACAAGTCCTTTTGATGAGATATTTTTCGGATCGATCTCTGCGAAAAAGTGGCTGTGGCCTTTTTGTATCGCAAGAGACATCACTGCAGATGTCGTCTCAAATCCAAGGCCCGTATGCCACAGACCCGGATCAATGACATAGCCGAGCTCAAGCCACGGATCTTCTGTCCGCGACAGCTCAAGTGTCGGGTCAGTCGTATAAAAAAGCTCTGCCGGCGGGTCCATGTACTCGAGTCCGCACCTTCCTATTAGCTTTCCCGTGCTTTTTAAAAAGACATTCCACATGCCAAAATCATACAGGTCATAGATATTGTCGAAGTACTCTCTCTGGTAGACTGTCTCCTGCGCGAGCGGGTAGAGGTTTTCGATATAATCCGTCACATGGGGCTTCGAGTAGAGCTTAGTCATCGGCAGGACATCTCTTTCAGGATCGCACTGCCTTATTATCGTGCGCTCTGTCTCTAAGATCACCCTCGGCACCCTGTAAAAGGCGTCGTGCACTTTTTTAATGAATTCATCATCGAGCGCCGAAAGCGAGTCTATGATGTATCTCCCGGAGAGCTTTTCATTTCTCTCATAGCAGATCACCGCCACTTGCTTTTTCTTAAGTTCTTCGGCATCCTCTGCCGAATCACAGACTGCGACATCGTGTGCGATATCGGGCGAGAGCGCATTGTTTTTAAGGAAAGCCTCGTCCTCTGCCGTTTTATTTTTTAGAAAAAATCTGACCTGTCCCATTCATTCCTTTCTCTTGATTTTGTCAACATCTTTATTATAATTAGAAGCAAACCGAAAGACAAGAGGCACAATATGGCACTTTACGCATTGGGCGACCTTCACCTTTCCTTTTCGAATCCGGAAAAGTCGCAGGAGCGCTTTGGAAAAATCTGGAAAGATCACGAGTGGAAGGCTAAGAAAAATATAGAAAAACTTGTAAAACCAGACGACACGCTGGTGCTTACCGGCGACCACTCATGGGGAAACAACCTCGTGCAGTCTCAGCGCGATCTGGAATTTATCGCAGCGTTTCCAGGCAGGAAGATCCTGCTGCGCGGAAACCACGACCACTTCTGGAAGGCTAATCAGACTAAAAAGCTTAACGATATCTTCAAAGGGAGGCTTTATTTCCTTCAGAATAATTTTTACACTTACAAAGACTATGCCCTGGTTGGCACCAAGGGATTCTGTTTCGAGGGACCTTTCTATGTCGATACCAGGACAAATATGATCACAGGCTATGACAGAGACGCCTTTGAGCACTCGAAGGAGCTCATAGAGCGCGAGAGGAGCCGGCTTGTGACAGGAATCAATGCCGCAAAGGAAGCCGGCTTCAAGAAATTTATCATCTTTCTCCACTATCCGCCTACTTCGATCTTAGAGACCGACTCGACCTTTACCCGTATCGCCGAGGAGCTCGGGGTCGAGCAGGTCATCTACTCGCACAGCCACGGCAGAGAGCGTTTTCACGACAGCATCCATGGAATGCATCACGGTGTGAAGTACTCTCTCGTATCCGGCGACTATCTGAATTTTAAACCGATAAAAGTATTGAAATAAAAAAGAGCCCGCTGCAGAAACTGCAGCGGACCTTTTTGTCTGTCAGAGAGTCTTGAATCTCTCGATTGCCTTCTTTGTATTCTCGTGAGTGCCGAAAGCTGTCAGTCTGAAGTAGCCTTCTCCTGAAGGACCGAAACCGCTTCCCGGTGTACCTACGACATTTATCTTCTCAAGCAGGTAGTCGAAGAATTCCCAGCTTGACATATTGTCAGGTGTCTTCATCCAGATGTAAGGAGCATCCTTGCCGCCGAAGCAGGTAAAGCCAGCGGATGAAAGTCCCTCGCGGATAATACGTGCGTTCTCCATATAGTAGCCGACGAGCTCATCTATCTCCTTCTGGCCTTCCTCTGAGAAGATAGCCTCACCAGCTCGCTGTACGATGTAAGGCGCTCCGTTGAACTTTGTTCCGTGACGGCGGGCCCACATGTCGTGAAGAGAAGCGTCTCCCGACTTCAGGCTCTTCGGAACTACAGTGTATCCGAGACGAAGTCCGGTAAATCCGGCTGTCTTCGAGAACGATCTGATCTCTATGCAGCAGTTCTTTGCTCCCTCGCACTCGTAGATCGAGTGAGGAACGTCTGGTGATGAAATGTAGTGCTCATAGGCTGCATCGAAAATAATGATAGAGCCCTTCTGATTTGCGTAGTCAACCCACTTCTGGAGCTCTGCTTTCTTAAGAGTAGTTCCTGTCGGGTTATTCGGAAGGCAGAGGTAGATGATATCAGGTGTCTTCTCAGGAAGCTCCGGCACAAATCCGTTCTCGGCGGTAGAAGGCATATAAACCACCCTGTCCCACATACCGGTATTCGGATCGTAGTTTCCGCAGCGTCCGGCCATTACATTTGAATCTACATATACAGGGTAGACAGGATCCGTCACAGCGATCACATTGTCCTCTGAGAAAAGTTCCTGGATATTTCCTGAATCGCTCTTCGCGCCGTCAGATACGAAAATCTCATCAGATGCGATGTCGCATCCTCTGTCCTTGAAATCGTGCTTTGCGATGGCGTCTCTAAGGAACTGATAGCCGAGATCCGGTGAATAGCCCTTGAATGTCTTCGCATCAGCCTGCTCATCGACAGCCTTGTGAAGGGCATCGATAACGACCTTTGGAAGAGGCTGGGTTACGTCTCCGATTCCGAGCCTGATGATCTCCTTGTCAGGATTCTTTTCCTGAAAAGCTGCTACCTTCTTCGCAATAGTCGAAAACAAGTAGCTTCCCGGTAACTTCAGATAATTCGTGTTAACCTGATACATCTGTTTCTCCTTATCTATTTGAAAAAAATTTACCTGGTCCATATATGTTTAGAAAAAATCATTTACCCGGTTCGTAGATCTTCACATCGTCCTTCTCAAACGAATCCGGAATATCTATATGTCCTGTAAATACAGTAGTCGCAGGTCCCTTGAGCCAGACTGTATCATTGGCCCTGTCGTATCTGACTGTCAGGTCACCTCCAAGAAGGTGCATCGTGACTTCCTCGTCAGTCAGTCCATTTACAACTGCTGCTACAGTCGTAGCACAGGCGCCTGTTCCGCAGGCAAGCGTCTCACCGCTGCCTCTCTCCCAGACTCTCATCCGGATATTCTTCCTGTCGAGGATATTCGCGAATTCGGTATTCGTCCTCTTCGGGAAGGTCGAATGATTCTCGAAAATAGGTCCGATATGTGGCAGATCGAGTGTCCTGTTGTCCTCATCTGTAAAAATGACGCAGTGCGGATTTCCCATCGAAACACAGGTCACACGGTAAATATTACCATCGACCTCCATAGGTTCGTTTATCATCTTCTCTTTCGGGAATGTGACCGGAACATGCGATGCGATAAGGTCTGGAGAGCCCATATTTACAAGGACTTCAGCAACCTTTCCCTCCTTTACGGTAAGCTCTAAGGTCTTTACTCCGGCAAGAGTCTCAACAGTGATAGTCGTCTTATCCGTAAGTCCATTGTCATATACGAACTTCGCTACGCATCGGATACCGTTTCCGCACATCTCACCTTTCGAGCCGTCGGCGTTGTACATATCCATCAGAAAATCGGCCACGTCGGACTTTTTTATAAGGATCAGTCCGTCCGAACCGATGCCAAAATGCCTGTCGCTGACGAATCTGGCGATAGAAGAACCATCCTCTATAACATCCTTCGTGCAGTCGACATAGACATAGTCATTACCGCAGCCATGCATTTTCGTAAAATCTATCGATGTCATAAAAATCCTCCTTAGCCCTTTTCTATTATACTTAAAATCTGCTCCAGTTCAAGTGTGCCGCCAAAAATATCGAGCGCGCTCCCGATCGTCACATCTATCCTGCCATCCGTGAGTTTTTTTATCTCACGCAGGTCGTCGTAGCTTCCGACTCCTCCTGCGTAAGTCACCGGCAGTCCGTCGTAATCTGCGAGCACACTAAGAAGCTGCTCATCGGCGCCGGCCTTCTTTCCCTCGACATCGGCAGCGTGTATCAGGTACTCGTCGCAGCTGTCCTCTAAGTATCTGAGCAGGTCCAAAGAAAGCTTCTGGTCCGTAAATTTCTGCCAGCGGTCGGTTACGACGTAGTAATCGCCGTCCCTCTTTTTGCACGAGAGGTCTAAGACGATATGCTCTCTTCCGGCCGATCTCACAAGCCTTCTCAGACGGTCCATCTGGATCTGTCCATCCGAAAATATAAAGCTTGTAAAAATGCCGTGACTCGCGCCCGCATCCAGAAATTCTCCTACATTTTCGTCATTTAATCCGCCGCCAACCATAAGCCCGCCCGGATAGGCTTCAAGAGCGAGCATGGCCTGTCTCTTCGAGGCCTCATACTCGTCGGTCCCGCGGGCATTAAGCATTATGACGTGCCCACCCGGCAGGTCCTTTTCCCGATACATCGAAGCAAAATATCCTGCATCGTGAGCCGAGACAAAGTTTTCCTTTGCGCTGTCACTCCTGTCATCGAGGCTTGAGCCTACAATCTGCTTAACCTGTCCATCGTGGATATCGATACACGGTCTGAATCTCATAATAAAGTACCTCTGGCTTTTTTAATGTAAATGGCAGTCGAAGCCCTTTGCCATTTTAAAAATACCCCCGGCAGATTTACCTGCCGGGGGTATTTTAGCATACATCTGATCGTTAATCAATCAGCTATTTTTTAGTCCATAGCGTTCTCATTTTCAAGATGCTATGCATCCGAGATCAGTCGTCATCCTTTGAGATGCCATCCATTCTGTAAAGGAACTGAACTGATCCCTGCTTGCCATCGGCAAGACCTGAGAAGCTCTGGTAGTCCTCGCCGGCATCTAGTGCTGCACGAAGCTGATTTGCAAGAGGTTTGATGTCTCCGTTGTAAGAGTTTACAAGTTTTTCAATGCCTTCCTTGTCGAGCTTTACGATTCCGTCATGAAGCTTATCTGCACCGCTTGTGAGCTTTTCGGCTCCGTCAGCGAGAGTGTTCGTGCCATCATAGAGTGTTGAAAGTCCACTCGTCAGAGTATTCTGTCCGTTGAACAGTGTTCCGGCTCCGCTGTAGAGTCTGCTGACACCGCTTGAAATCTGACCTGCACCACTTGAAAGCTTCGAAGCTCCTCCGGTGAGCTTACTGTTATTTGCCACAAGAGTATTGCCGCCCTTGTAAAGCTGATCAACACCATCGATAAGAGTCTCTGCCGCTGTCGGAAGTGATGAGTACTTCTTTACATCGAGCTTGCTGATGCCGGAATTGTTAAGCGAGGTGTAAAGCTCATTGATTCCATCGGACAGCTGCTTGTGTCCATTGGCAAGCTGCTTAACTCCAGCATTGGCCTGGGTCATGCCGTCGCTCTCGGTCTTTGATCCTGTAGCGAGTGTGCTTGAACCGTCGGCAAGCTGCTTAGCTCCATCTGCCAGTGTCTTTGAACCATCGGCCAGTGACTTTGATCCAGTTGCGAGATTCTTAGATCCATCAGCCAGTGACTTCGATCCAGTTGCAAGCTGCTTTGATCCGGCTGCAAGCTGCTGTGATCCTTCAGAAACCTGCTTAGCTCCATTTGCCACCTGCGCAGATCCATCTTTAAGTTCCTTCAGCTGTTTCTGAGTTGTTTCATTTGTCAGCATGTCCTGAAGTGACTGTTCGGCTGTATTGAGTGCATCACGTGCTGATTGTACACGATGCAGAACATCAAGAGCTGTATAGTAAGTAGCTGTTGCTGTTACTGTATCGTTGCTATTTGCCTTTGCCAGAGCATCTATTACTTGAGTCTGATTTTCTGTAAGTTTTGTAACGACACCGTCAATATTTGCAAGCGTGATCTTATCGTCTGTTAAAATTTTTGTACTTTTTAGAAGAGATATAAGACTTTGATTTGTGTTCAAGCTTTTGTCTATTGTCTCTGTCAGCTGTTCCTGCGATATTGTGCCAAACTGCGTACCAAGCCCTGAAAGCTGAGTCTCAAGCTGACCGATTCCGGCATCTACCTTTGCAGCACCATCAGATACTGATTTGGCTCCACCTGCCAGCTTTGAAGCTGAATCTGAAAGTGTCGAAGCTCCATTTGATACATTTGCAGCACCATTCGATACATCCGATGCTCCACTCGATACACTTGAGGCGCCAGTCGATGCCTTCGTGGCACCATCAGATAAACTTGAAGCGCCAGAAGATACAGATGAAGCTCCGTCAGATACCGACTTTGCGCCAGCTGTCAGCTGATCCATGCTCTTTACAAGTCCAGGATTCTTTGCGGTGCCATCGCCGTTATATCCTGCGAGGAGCTGGTCAGAACCACTCTTCAACTGACTTACACCAGTTGAAAGTGCAGTAAGCTGGTTTGCCAGGTCGTTAAAGTTTATCTTCTTTAAAGCTGGAAGCTGGCTCCTGAGTGGAGAGAGTCCGGATCTAAGTGTTCCAATGCCGCCGTTCAGCTTTGAAACTCCCGCTGTGTACTGGTTTAAGCCACTGGAAAGAGATGAGGCACCGCTCTTGAATGTTCCCATGTTTGAATTCAGGGTGCCGAGGCCGTCCTTCAGCTGTTTAGTGCCTGAAGCGAGTTTGCTGCTGCCGTCTTTGGCACTCTTTGCGCCACCTGCAAGCTTCTTTGCGCCGTCATTTAACTGGCTGGTGCCGTCTGCGAGCTGCTCTGAGCCATCCTTTAACTGATCTCCTGCATCTGAGAGCTTATCAATATCATTTGAGATTGTATTAGATGACTTGGAGCTTGATGTAATAGTATTTGAGGCATCTACAATGGCTGTCATCTGAGTCTCAAGGTCGAAATTCTTTACATCTGCCTCGATATCGAGTGAGTCAGGAAGCTCGACGTCCTTGTCAAATTTGCCTCCGGCTTTCTCGAGTGAATCCTTAAGTCCAGGAAGCGCGTAGCCGATCACTACTGACTTTGTGCCATTCTGAACTACACGGCCGTTTGTGACCTTAATATTCGTGAAATCATCGTTTAAGACCATTCCGGTGATGGCAGCGAACGGAACTACTGTCGTTACACTCTCACCATTTACATTTTCAGTGTAGGTCGAATTGTTCGTGTACTCGTAGTGAATCTTTACATGACCGCTCTTTCCTGCAAGGTCTTTTGGCTTTACCTCTTTGTCATCGAGAGTATAGGTGACTTTTACAGAAACCGGGGCTTCCTTTGTCGTATGGCCCTGATAGTAAATATCCTTACCATTTGCCTGCCAGGTTACTTCTGTGCCGTTCTGGGTAAATTTCTCATTGCCGTTTGTGTTCTTGATGTTCTTAAGGTCAGCGACATCTTCGATCTTATCCGCACCATCCTTATTTACAAGGTGAGAAGCTACGATCGTATCTGAAACAGTTCCGTCTGCCTTTGAGATCAGGTAAACTGTCTCGTCCTTGTCAATATCCTTGTTCGATACCTTTACATCGTCAGTGCTTATTATGTCGTTTGTGGTCTGCTCTGTCGTGGCTGCCTTATCAGCTAAAGCAGTGTACTGAACTGAACTTGTACTTACAAGTCCAACTACAAGGGCACCTGCTACTACCCTGATGATGTATTTCTTTCGGAAAATTTTTTTAAGCTCTGGTAACTTCATTTATTTTTCCTCCAATCATGCCTTTGCGGTGTTTGTGTTTGTTTGCGTGACTGCGTTTTTATTTATGAAACCTGCACTCGTATGAATGATGACCTTATCAAAGATCATGAACATCGATGGGAGCAGGAAGATAACTACTGCCATACTGATAAGAGCTCCTCTTGCCATAAGGTTGCACATAGAAGAGATAATATCAATATCTGAGTATACTGCAACTCCGAAGGTAGTGCCGAAGAATGTCAGCGCCGATGCAATGATCGAAGTCATAGACCCGCCGAGGGCATCTGTTATCGCAGCATGCTTTTCAAGGCCGTTGTAACGGTTTACCTTGTAACGGTTCGTCATAAGTATAGCATAATCGACTGTAGAACCAAGCTGAATGGTTCCGATTACGATGCTTGCGATGAACGGAAGCGTCGTTCCAGTATAGTAAGGAATTCCCATATTTATGAAGATAGCGAACTCGATTACTGCGACAAGGATGATAGGTATCGAGATCGACCTGAACTCGATTAAGATGATCAGGAATACGATGATTATAGATACACTGTTTACCCTGTTGAAATCAGTGTTCGTGATCTCCATAAGGTCTTTCGTACAAGGAGCCTCGCCGATAAGCATTGCCGACTTGTCATAGTTCTTTATGATCTTCTCGATCTGATTGCACTGCTTGTTGATGGCATTTGAAGCTGTTGCGTAGTTTGATGTAACTACCATAAGCTGCTTGTCACCTTTTTTGAGTTTAGTTCTGATACTGTCCGGAATAGCGCTTGAAGGGACCATAGGTCCTGTCAGTGAATCCATCGAAACAGCCATCTTGATACCATCGAGCTTCTTGATATCGTTTATCATCTGCTCAGATTTCTGGGAATCGAGCTTGCTGTCGGCGATAATGATCGAAGTGGCGCCCATCTTGAACTCTTTGTTCATTTTTTCATTGGCCTTCTTACTCTTCATAGAGTCAGGAAGCTTGCTCGCCAGATCGTAATAAACCTTCGTGTGAGCCTGTCCATAGAAGGCCGGGAAGATAAGAAGCAGAAATATTACGAAAAATACGTAGCAGTGTTTTACGATCCACTTTGAAGTACGTCCGAGATCCGGCATGATGACCTTATGGTTCGTCCTTCTTACGATCGGGTCAAATACCAGGATAAGTGATGGAAGGATCGTAACACAGGAAATAAGTCCGAAGAGTACGCCCTTTGCCATTACAACGCCGAGATCTAAGCCGATTCTGAAGCTCATGAAGCACAGTGCAATGAATCCTGCGATGGTCGTCGTAGAAGATCCTGCTATAGAACCAAAGGTCTTTGCAACAGCGTGCGCCATAGCATTCTTATTATCGTCGAACACGGTCTTCTGCTCTTCGTAGCTGTGCCAGAGGAATATCGAGTAGTCCATAGTGACACCGAGCTGAAGTACTGCTGCCAGCGCCTGCGTCAGATATGAGATCTGTCCCTGCAGGAAGTTCGTTCCGAGGTTGTACACAACTGCCATTCCAATTGAAACAAGGAAGAGGATTGGCACAAATGCTGAATCGAGAGTCAGCATCAAAACGATAGTACACAGGATCACTGCCAGAAGGACATAGAATGGAACCTCTTTCTTCGAAAGGTTCTTCGTGTCATTCGTGACTGAAGCCATTCCAGCTACAAAACACTGCTTCGAAAGTTTCTTGTCCATCGCGTTCAGAGCGTTCATCGTACCTGTTTCCGATGTTCCCTGATCGTACAATACAAACATCAGGTCAGAATTACTCTTAGCGTTGTGGATGAACTTGTAAACTTTTGTAGGAAGTGCTTCCTTAGGGATGTTCATATCACCGAACGATCCATACCAAAGTACCTTTTTTACGTGAGGAATTTTGGAAATGGTGTCAGCTGTTTTTTTCAGCTGTTTGTTATCCATTCCTTCTATAACGACCGTCGAGTAGGCTCCTGTCCCGAATTTGTCAAGAAGGATGTCCTGTCCCTTCATCGTGTCGATATTTTCCGGAAGATAAGAGAGGATATCGTAATTTACCTTGGTGTGCACATACCCGATAATTGCTGGGATAAGAAGCAGCACACTTGCGATAAGGATTAAGAATCTACCCTTAACTACCGCCTTTCCGAATTTAAGCATTGAAAAGATCACTCCGTTTCTATCAGCCAAAGAGGCCGAGTGCTAAATTTTTTTCTATCCAGTTCTAATTATAAAAGTTTAATCTCTGATTGAAATATTCAATCGGGGATTTAATGTCTTTTTCAAATATACATTTCGGGCTGATTGTCAATCTGAGGGTAATTCTATTTATACATTCATGTTTGGAATGTATATATTATCAGACTTCTCTGAGTCAAATGGTATGGTTTTCTTTCACTATATAAACAAACGAGGCGGTGAAAAAGCTGCAAATTTTGTAAAAAATTACCTTTGCATTTTTTCTTATTGATGAGCTATGATTTTATATGATAAAAATATATTTAACCCGCTATCTGTAAGAGCAGCCGGGACGTTGGCAGACGGAACTCCGTTGGAAGACATCTCCTCGCTGCTCTTTTTTTGCGCGTAAATTTGGGACAGCGGGGACGGTTCTCTTTGTCCCATTTTCAAAATTTTCAGAAAATGGGACAAAGAGAACCGTCCCCGCTGTCCCACAGGAAAGGAGCAGAAATGCCAAAAACTAAGATACAGGGTGTTGTGTTCGGACTGATCATGTCCTACGCAATGGCCTACGGTATGGAAGTGTACAATGTTGCGATCAAGGAAGGTTTTAACCTGAACATCGGCGGTTTTTCGACGATGACAAACCACGTATTTCTCGACGCATTGATTGAAGCGTCCTACATGGGAATATTTGTTTTCATCACTTCGAGCCTCTGGGGCAACCGGATTGGCGCTGCTTTCGCAGCCCGCCACACGAACCCGGAAACGGACAACCCATACTTCTGCCGTGTCATGCGCCAGGCTGGAACCGTCGCCATCATGTGCCCGACCATGAGCATGATCGCCTCGATCCTTTTTAATGTGATCCTTGCGCACCAGCCCATCTGCAATCTTCCTGCCATCTGGGTCGGAACGGTCATTAAAAATCTTCCGATGGCATTTTTCTGGAACATGTTCGCAGCAGCTCCATTCACACACTGGCTGTTCGGGAAAATTTTTCCAGAAAAAAAATAATCCATCCCTGTGCTCTTACTTCTGGCAGAACAAGGAGTATTTGTGGATAAGAAAAATCAGGAAAATATGCCGGAGAAATCGCTGCCGCAGCCGCTGCCATTATTATGCTTAAAAAATTAAACTCTTCCCGGTTAAGATAACTGGTGGAATATTCTGTCGCTCTGTGATATTCTTTTTCTATGAATATTATAAGAAAAAACTCTACTGAACACCTTAGATTTGACACCTCAAAAAATATCCCTCTCCTGACCTTTGATTCGCTCTCAAAGGAGTCCTGCGCCATGCACGGCTTTACGACAAGACTCGGCGGCGTAAGCAGAGGATTTTTAAAGAGTCTGAATTTTAAAGAAGAGCTCGGCGATACTGCTGAAAATGTTGCCGAAAATTTCCGGCGCGTATCGGCTGCTTTTGATACGACTCCAGACAGAATCGTCCTGAGCCAGCAGACCCATACTGCAAACGTCCGCGTCGTAAAAGAATCCGACGCCGGAAAGGGAGTAACCCTCCCACGCGACTACAGCGATGTGGACGGGCTCGTCACAGATGTGCCGAACCTTGTGCTTTCAATATTTTCCGCGGACTGCGTCCCTGTCCTTTTCCTCGACCCAGTCAGAAAATGCATCGGTGCCTGCCACTCCGGCTGGAGAGGCACAGTTTCCCGCATCAGTCTGAATACTATTCGTGCGATGCATGACAACTTCGGCTCCGCTCCATCAGATATCATCTGCGCGATCGGCCCCTCGATCTGCATTGACTGCTACGAAATAAGCACCGACGTCGCCTTACAATTCAAAAAAGAATTTCCAGAGCACACTCCAGAAATCCTTCTCGATAAACACAACGGCCACTTTCAGCTCAATCTCTGGAGCGCCGTCTCAATCACATTAAAAGAGGCCGGCGTCCTGCCAGATCACATCCACACCACCGACATCTGCACCTGCGAAAATCCCGACCTCCTCTTCTCCCACCGGGCCAGCCACGGAAAGCGAGGCGTGCAGGGCGCCTTCATCAAACTTCTCTGACATGGGACAGAAGGGACGGTTGGAGCGGTTGTTATGCTGTCGCGAGTCCGCAGGACGAAGCGAGAGCATTATAAACCGCCCATGCGATAGCCGTCCGCGATTGACGAGTCCGTAGGACGAAGTCAGAGCGGAAACGGCGAACCGCTCTTTTTGTCCCATTTTTAGATTATTCAGATAAATCATACCATTTAAGTCTGAAGCAGCGCCGCAGATGGCCGGGCTCGCTCCGTAGGATTTTTCTGTTCGCGTGCGCGCGCCTATTTGCGGCCTTCTGGCCAATGTATGGTTTTCATGCGTTTATGGTTTAAGCGGGTAGCCACCCAGGCCGCAGCTAGCACGCCCGCTCTCTACGAAAAATCCTAAGGTCGCGCGCCCGTTCCATTCTGCGACGCTGCTTCTTGGTTAAAAGGCGTCCGTATCCGCAGAACTGCTTTTTGGTTAAAAGGCGCCGTATCCGCAGTGCTGCTTTTTTCTGCACGGATATCTGTTTGGCCACGTTTTCAGTATAGTCCCTCTCGGGGTGAAATTTATACAATGGCTTTCCTCCAGTCTCAAGATAGATCAGGGAAGAAGTCAAATTCTTAAAGAGCTTTCAAACATTCTCAAGATGTGTGGGATAATGCTCAAAAATCTTAAAGAGTATATTTCAAATTTTTATATACAGCCATTGCTTCTGAATATTCTACAAGGCACTTAAGATTTCCAGCTCCGCGACAGGCTATATTGAGAGCGTACATTTGAGCGTTTAAGATTTTCAACGCTTCGTGAATCTATATCGAGAATGACTTTTTAGTCTTTAAGATTTTTAGTCTCATGTATATCCATACTGAAACTGCGAGAACGAAGCTTGTATATTTCAAGCTCCACGAATTTAAATATTGAAACAATTCTTCCATACCGCGAAGCAGACAGACACATTTGTATATTTCCAGCTACGCAAATCTCTACATTTAAATCATTTCATACATACCGGCTGCAGGCAGACACATTTGATGATTTTCAACTACATGTAAGCCTATATTGAAAGTACCACTACCGCGGAGCCGGAAGATAATTCTTTACAGTGTGCTTACCCCATATCCCTCCCATGCGGAGCTTCTTTGTCCCATTGCACCTCCTTAAAAATAAACCATTGCAGATACAAATGACTTCACCTCAGAAGCAGCGCCGCGGATGGTCAGGCTCGCGACCTTAGGATTTTTCGTTGTAAGCGTGTGCGCTAGCTGCGGCCTGGGTGGCCACCCGCTTAAACCATAAACGCATGAAAACCATACATTGGCCAGAAGGCCGCAATTAGGCGCGCACACGCGAACAGAAAAATCCTACTGAGCGAGACCTGGCCATCTGCGACGCTGCTTTGGGCTAAAAAAAGCATAATTATCTGAATAATCTAAAAATGGGACAAAAAGAACCGTCCCTACTGTCCCTATTTGGCTCTGAGGAGTTTTCGGGCGGTATTTATCTGCTCCTCGGTTGGCGGATTTACGTTCTGCAGTGTGTATGGGATTCCAAGCTCCTCATACTTGTAAATTCCGAGAGTATGGTAAGGAAGCACCTCCACACGCTTGACTGTCTTTAAGGTGTCGATAAATTTCCGAAGCTCTTTAAGCTCTTTTTCATCTGTGGTGATTCCCGGAACAAGGACATGGCGGATCCACATCGGAACTCCGAGGTCTGACATATAGGTCGCACAATCGAGGATGTTTTTATTCGTGTGGCCAGTAAGCTTAATGTGCTCGTCATCGAAAATCTGCTTGATGTCAAGCATCACGAGGTCAGTGTATTTCATAAGCTCATTGAACTTTGAAAAAAATGGTTCTTCCCTTGTAAATGGGCCGGCAGACGTATCGAGGCAGGTGTTTATCCCGCGCTCGTGGCATTTTTTAAATAGATCGATCAGGAAATCAATCTGGAGCAGAGCCTCGCCGCCGCTTACAGTGATACCGCCTTCTTTTCCCCAGTAGGGCTTATAACGCAGGGCCTTCTCAATCACTTCATCCGCAGTCATAAGCTCCGGTTTTGTCTTTTTGGTACCATTCGGATTCCAGGTATCAGGATTGTGACAGTAACGGCACCTGAAATTGCACCCAATAAGAAACAGCACAAACCTGATTCCCGGACCATCCACCGAGCCAAACGTCTCAATCGAATGAACACGCGCTTTAATACTTTCCATATTTTTCCTATCTATGAATATCTTTACTAAATTCTGTACATTACAATAACAGCTGCCGCAGATAAATGGTAAACGATTGTTGCGCTTTTCGTTGTGAATGAGCGCGCCAGCTGCGGCCCGGGTGACAACCGTTCAAACAGAATTGCTAAAAAAAATTGCGTCAGCAATTTTTATAAAAGCAATTCTGTGCGTTTTGTCAGAGGGCCGCAAATAGGCGCGCGCGAATGAACAGAAAAGCGTAACCTAGAGAACCATTATCTGCGGCAGCTGTTTAGAAAAATCCTACAGTCAGATCAAAGATGATCGTGGAATGTACGGTTGATTACATCGAGCTGCTGCTTTCTGGTCAGGTCGATGAACTTAACAGCGTAACCAGAAACACGGATTGTGAAGTTAGCGTACTCAGGCTTCTCAGGATGATCCATAGCGTCAAGGAGCTTCTCCTTACCGAAGACGTTAACGTTAAGGTGATGAGCACCCTGATCAAAGTAACCATCGAGAACATTTACGAGCTTGCCTTTTCTCTCATCCTCATCATGGCCAAGAGAATCCGGAGTCATAGTCTGGGTATTTGAAATACCATCGAGAGAATACTCGTAAGGAAGCTTTGCAACAGAGTTGAGGGAAGCGAGAAGACCGTTCTGCTCAGCGCCATAAGCCGGGTTTGCACCAGGAGCGAATGGAGTGAATGCCTTTCTTCCATCAGGAGTAGCACCTGTAGCCTCACCATAAACAACGTTTGAAGTGATAGTAAGGATAGAGGTGGTAGCATCTGAATCTCTGTAAGTATGGAACTTTCTGAGCTTGCCCATAAAAGTCTTTAAGAGCTTGACAGCGATCTCGTCGGCTCTAGGATCGTCGTTACCATACTTAGGGAAGTCTCCCTCGATCTTGAAGTCAGTGGTAACACCCTCATCGTCACGGATAGCGGTTACTTTTGCGTACTTGATAGCTGAAAGTGAATCAACTACGTGTGAGAAACCGGCAATACCAGTTGCGAAAGTACGGCGAACGTTGGTGTCGATAAGAGACATCTCTGCTGACTCATAGTAGTACTTGTCGTGCATGTAGTGGATCAGGTCGAGGATATTGACATAGAGACCGGCGAGCCAGTCGAGAGTCATATCATACTTGTGGATGACCTCATCGTAGTCAAGAATATCAGAAGTCATAGGAGCAAGCTCCGGTCCAACCTGCATATGGTGGCCCTGCTTATCCTTGAACTTCTCGTCCTTACCACTGTTGATAGCGTACAGAAGAGCCTTTGCAAGGTTGGCGCGGGCTCCGAAGAACTGCATCTCCTTACCGGTCTGAGTAGCGGAAACGCAGCAGCAGATGCTGTAGTCATCGCCCCAGACAGGCTTCATGACATCATCGTTCTCATACTGGATAGATGAAGTATCAACAGAGATCTTTGCGGCATATTTCTTAAAGTTATCAGGGAGATCACTGCTGTAGAGAACAGTGAGGTTCGGCTCAGGAGCCGGTCCCATGTTCTCAAGGGTGTGAAGGAAACGATAGTCGTTCTTTGTAACCATGCTTCTTCCGTCCATACCGATACCGGCGACCTCGAGTGTAGCCCATACCGGATCACCTGAGAAGAGCTCGTTGTATGAAGGGATACGGGCGAACTTTACCATTCGAAACTTCATAGTCAGATGGTCGATAAGCTCCTGCGCTTCCTTCTCAGTGATAAGTCCCTTATTTAAATCTCTTGTGATATAGATATCGAGGAAAGTAGAGATACGGCCTACTGACATAGCGGCGCCGTTCTGCTGCTTAATAGCTGAAAGGTAGCCGAAGTACAGCCACTGAACAGCCTCCTTGGCAGTCTTTGCCGGCTTTGAGATATCAAATCCGTAAGAGGCAGCAAGCTTCTTCATCTTCTTTAAAGCCTTGATCTGCTCAGCGATCTCTTCTCTTAAGCGTACAACCTTACCAGTCATCATATCGTTGTGACCAGTTGCAGCCTTGTCCTCTTCCTTCTTCTCGATCAGGTAATCGATACCGTAGAGAGCGACTCTTCTGTAGTCGCCAACGATACGGCCTCTTCCATAAGTATCAGGAAGTCCGGTAACGATATGGCAGTGACGGGCTGTGATCATCTCCGGAGTGTAAGTATCGAAAACAGCCTCATTATGAGTCTTGTGGTATTTTGTAAAAATCTCGTGAAGCTGCGGGTTCGGTGTGTACCCGTAAGTAGTCAGTGCTTCCTCTGCCATCCTGATACCACCGTATGGCATGAAAGCACGCTTCAGCGGCTTGTCTGTCTGAAGTCCGACAATCTGCTCATCATCCTTCATAGAATCGTCGATATAAGCCGGTCCGTAAGCATCGATATCTGAGACAACGTCTGTCTCCATATCGAGAACTCCTCCCTTTGCTCTCTCCTGCTTCTGAAGCTCCTGCAGTTTGCCCCAGAGTTTGTTGGTGCGTTCAGTCGGTCCCTCAAGGAAGCTCTCATCTCCATCATATGGAGTGTAGTTCTTCTGAATGAAGTCACGAACATTCACATCGTCGTTCCAATGGCCCGGCGTAAAGCCTTCCCATGCATCAAAATTTGTCATTACGACCTCCCAATTAGGTGTATGTGGGTTGATTGGTATCTTAACATGTTAGGCATAGCTTATTTGTTAGCATCTCCTAACCTGCAAAAAATATAATAACCTATAAACATATTCCCGTCAATTGGAAAAACAACGTTTTTAAAAAAAAGCATGACTGTCTCAACCGTTTCACTGTTTCATAATGGAGACAGCTTTTCGGGCTTCTTTTAAATCCTCAAATTCTCCCGCATGGATAAACTGAACAATAAGATTTCCAAGCGCAGTGCCCTCGACCGGGCCGCAATATACCGGAAGTCCAGAAGCCTCGGATGTAAGTTTGTTCAAATACTTATCCTGGCTTCCTCCACCAACTACGATTATGCAGGTAAATTTCTTTCCAGTCAGCTTTTCAAGCTGCTTTACTGTCTTTGCATAGTCGTCTGCCAGTGAGTTGTAGATGACCTGCATCACAGCGCCTGTCTCGTCTGGGATTGGTTCATTCTTTTCGGCGCAGGCTTTTTTGATTTCATCGATCATCGAAACCGGCGCAAGAAACCTCTCGTCATCTACATCCACTGTAGTCTTTATGTCTGAAAACTTCTGCGCACTTGCGATAAGATCCGGAAATGCAGGCTTTGGATCAAGCTCTCTGCGCACATTCTGGTTCATCCATAGACCCATGATATTTTTCAGATATCTGAAGCGGTGCTCGTAGCCACCCTCATTTGTAAAATTTGCAGCACGGCTTGCGTCTGATGCGATTGCCTCTCTATTCTCGACGCCCATCAGCGACCAGGTGCCAGAGCTTAAAAATACAGAGGTGTCATTTTTTGCAGGGACTGATAGAAAAGCAGAACCGGTGTCGTGAGTTGCCGGAAGTATGACTTCAATATCCGCTCCAGTTTCTGAAGCTATCTCCGGGCGGAGTCTGCCAAGCGGGGTGCCTGGCATCTGTATTTCTTGAAAAATATGTCCAGGAAGGCCGAGCCGGTCAATGATCTCGAAATCCCAGTCACCGGTTTTTGCATTCACAAGAGCCGTCGTCGTGGCGTTGGTGTATTCATTTGCCTTGACGCCCGTCAGCACAAAGTTCAGATAATCCGGGATCATAAGAAAAGTCTCAGCTTTTTCAAAATAATCCGGGTGCTCTTTTTTCAAAGCAAAAAGCTGGTAGATCGTATTGAATTTCTGGTATTGGATTCCGGTTTTCGAATAGAGCTCCCTGAATGAAATAACCTTAAGTTTCTCAAGTTCTTCGCAAATTCCATTCGTTCTCGAATCCCTATAGGCAACAGCATCGCCAATTATTTCATCATTTTTATCTAGAAGTACGAAGTCAACTGCCCAGGTATCTATACCCAAAGTCTCTGGATAGAAGCCTCTTTTTAAAGTCTCTTTAATTCCTGCGATCACGCTGTTTTTCAGATTCTCTATATCCCAGCATTTGTGCCCATTTTTTTCGATGAGACCATTTTCGAAGCGGTAGGTCTCGGTCATATTTATCTTTTTGTTATCAACCGTTCCGACAATGTGCCTTCCACTCGAAGCGCCAATATCTACCGCCAGGTATTCGCTGCTCATTCAATTACCTCCAGTGGTACGTTAAGGATCTCAGCCACTTTTCTTATGGTCCCGATATTGTGGCCGATACCTGCTGCCATGTGGTGTGTCGGGCCGGCCTGGCTCCAGCGGTTTACAAATTCTTTTGCTCCGCATGAAAATCTCGTGCGCATATTTGTATCGCCGAATCCATAGATTGGACCGTCCTCATTTACGCCCTCTGCGGCTACAAATTTGAAATTGCCGTCTCCGTCCTGAGTGATTGCAAGGTAGGTAATGTCTCCAGCCGGCGGATAAAACTGTGTCAGATAACCGCCGCCTGTTTTACCATGGAAAACAGGAACGATCTTCATAGTCGGCTTCTTCGCCTTTGAAATATCGTAGTCGCCGGAACCAGAGTGCCCTATGATGCAGATGTCGTCGTCAAAATCAATCGAATACATCTCAGAAAGCTGGCCGCTTCCGCATATTGTCTTCATGATGCTCATCGCCATTGCGACCTTCATATCACCTTCAACTGCGCAGGCAGTGCCCTGTTTTATAAGCATTGAAAATGCCGGGATAAGCATAGAATCGAGCACACCGGCCTGTCCTTTTGCGAAACCATCGTAATGCGAAGCGATAAGCCCGAGTTTTTCGTCTCTGACCCATTTTTCAAAGGCAACGACGTATTTGGCCATTGTCCTGATGTCACTCTCTTCGTATTCACCTGTTATGTCAAAAGTGCCGTGGATATCTTCTACCTTTGCTTCGATAGCAGCCTGATCGTCTATGTTGTCTGCGATTGCCCACATTTTTTCCCAGTCGAACTGCTTAGTGTAGAGGCCGAGCCTTCTGTAGAGGTTCGACTCATCGATATAGAGATCCATCATTCCCGGGTAAGGACGGCCGATCTGCGCAATGTTAGTGTCTCTGAATCTGCGTCTGACCTGAGCAGCCCTGCACCAGTCATTGATCTCGCACTTAGCCTGCTCATCTCCGCCCTCAACAACCCCGGTGATCACCGCGTGTCTCTTACCAAAGCGGTTCAAATCCGCAGCCATCTCGCCGACAGCCCCGCAGGCGTAATACTTGCCGAGCCAGTCAGGGATCTGTGCATTTTTATAATCCGGAACTCTTAATTTCTGAAGGTTTACAAGAATGACCGGTACATCGAGATCCTTAACAGCCGGAAGCATATTGTAGGATGTCGCATAAGTTAGAAGCTGTAAAAATACAAGGTCAACGTCAGCCGCCCTGAACTTATCTCCAGCTGCCTGTGCCTCCTCCTTTGTCGTGACAAGTCCGCCATCGACTATCTCTATGGTGTCAGGAAGCATCTTCTTAAAAACTTCGTACTGTCCCTTAAACTCAGGCACCAGCTGTGGGAACTGCGGCAGATATGCACCGAGTGCAATTGAAAATACTCCAACTCTTGCTTTTGTATCTACTAACATGATCAGTCCTCCGGCATCTGCCCAATTGTGTTGTCTTTTTTCTCATAGAGAAATTTTTCATTGATATGAACTCCGAATGGCGCATTCAGCTCTCTGAACTGGTCCGGAGTAATGGTCTGCCTCTTCACATTTGAAATGGACATAACTTTTACAAGAACCTCTGCTGCTTTCTCAGCCGTGTGTATAAGCCCAAACGCTTCGTCAAAAGTGCGGCCGCAGACAAACGTTCCATGTTGAGCCCAGACGCAGATGTCGTGAGTCCTCATAAGATTTGCGGTGTAATCTCCGATCTCTTTTCCGCCGCAGAGCATCCATGGTACTATGCCGATCCCCTCTGGAAAAACAATCGGGGCACTCAGTTGCCATCTCATAGATTTCTCTGGTGAAAACTCTCTCATCGAGCGGCAGCACATATGTCAGTGCAATTAAGTTTGTCGGATGGCAGTGATAGACGATCCTGATATCAGCATCTCTCTTCTTTAGTACGTCCAGATTTGCGAGGTGAGTTGGAAGCTCCGAAGTCGGTCTGCCACCATTTTTTAAGCCCCAGACTTTCATAAATCTGGTGCCCTCTTTATTTAACCTGATGATTGCGACGTTGTTCTCTGGATCCGGCTGAATATTTCTGAAATATTTTCCCGATCCGCTTACCATGAAGTACTCTCCACCGAGGTCCGGAAATGCGCTGTCGTCCTCGTGTCCAGCCTGCCAGCCGATGTCCTCCCAGACGCCTTTTTCATCAAAATCGTCCTTCAGTTCCTCGACATCACTGTCTTTAAGTCTGTATGTCAGGTTGCCGCCATTTCTCTCGTGCCATCCCTGATTAAATCCATCCATCGCCATACGGGCGTACGCTTTTAATAGTTCTGAGTCTATGACCTTCATATATTTTTCCTCCTGTTAT
The DNA here is from genome assembly GCA_003862155.1 of Lachnospiraceae bacterium. GTDB lineage: Bacteria > Bacillota > Clostridia > Lachnospirales > Lachnospiraceae > Weimeria > Weimeria bifida. The sequence goes on along the minus strand of QOUV01000009.1, from coordinate 13,149 downwards.
TATTTTGATATTACGCCCTGTAGGGTTATATTTATAGAACAGGATTTGTAAAAAAATGCGTCCTATTTTGCGCTTTTCGTAGTATAATCTGAATAGTGTAACCGCTCAGGTTTTCCAGAATGGGACTCATATATGAAGAAAAAGTTAATCAAAAGACTCTCGAAAATCACTCCTGAGGAGCAAAAAATTCTGGATGGTAATAAAGATATAGATAGAAGTATTTACTACCATTCGAAGCAGAATGAGATCGATGCGGCACTGCTGCTGAAGCAGGGGCGACTGATTGATATACGGCCAAATACAAGGTTTGTACACTTTCCGGAGCACACGCATAATTTCGTAGAATTCGTCTACATGGTGCAGGGGCATACCACTCACTACATCGATGGAAATAAGGTCGAGTTGAAAAGCGGCGATCTGCTTTTTATGAATCAGCATGCGAAGCAGGAAATCGAGCCAGCCGGCAAAGATGATATCGCAGTGAATTTTATAATACTGCCGGCATTTTTCGATGAAGTGCTCAAGAGGATCGGAGACACAAAATCCACTCTCTGCGATTTTTTGATCGGGTGTCTGACCAGCAAAGGTATCGGGGGAAATTATCTGTATTTTGATGTATCGGACGTTTTGCCGGTGCAGAACCTGATGGAAAACCTGATCATCCTGATGCTCGACTCGCCGGAGAAAAACCGCCAGATCAGCCAGCAGACGATGGCTCTTCTTTTTCTGCACCTGATGAATCAGACCGAACACCTTCATATGGCCGATGACTCGTACGACAAAAAAATGATGCTGACCCTCCTCGACTACATCAACACCGACTACAGGACCGCGAGTTTCTCATCGTTTTGTGAAAAAAACCACATCGACATTTACACGATGGGACGCATCATCAAAAAAAATACCGGCAAAAATTTCACCCGCCTGCTCTCAGAAAAGCGGATGGACATGGCCACATGGTTCCTGAAAAACACCGCTCTCCCTGTCACCGAAATTTCGCTGTCAGTCGGCTACGAAAACACAAGCTACTTCTACCGGCTCTTTGAAAAGACGTACGGAAAAAGTCCCAAAGCCGTCAGGCTGGGACAATAGGGACGGTTCTTTTTGTCCCAAAATCTGACAATTCTGATTTTGGGACAAAAAGAACCGTCCCCGCTGTCCCATTTATGAAAGGAGAATTAAAATGGAAAATGTTAAATCACCCTGGCCGGATCCCGAGGGAGTTATCCCGGTTACGGACAAGTCGCCTGAGGATGCAAATGTCACGACACGAAGATTTCTGGACAGTCTGCACGTTGAAATGCGGATTATCGATTCGGTCAAGCCGGATCTAAGTACAAATATTTTTGGTAAGACGTACAGCACTCCGATCATGATGCCTGCCTTTTCGCATCTGAACAAGACAAATTCTTCTAAGGGAAAACCCATGTCTGAATATGCTGCGGCTGCTAAAGAGCTTAACACCTTAAATTGGGTCGGAATGGAAACCAACGAGACTTTTGAGGAGCTCTCAAAGGAGGGCGCTGATACTGTCCGGATCATCAAGCCTTTTGCTGATCACGACCGAATATTTTCAGAGATCGAATTTGCCAGAAAATGTGGGGCTGTCGCTGTAGGAATGGATATCGACCATGTTGCCGGAAAAGATGGAAATTACGATGTCGTCGATGGACTGCCGATCGGGCCGGTATTTTTCAAAGATCTCTTGGAATATGTAAAAGCCGCCGGAGTTCCATTTGTTGTAAAAGGCGTACTATCTGTAAATGATGCCCTGATGGCCCGCGACGCTGGCGCCGCTGCTGTATTCGTTTCACACCATCATGGCAGAGTTCCGTTTGGCATTCCGCCACTTTACATTCTGCCGAAGATCAAAGAAGCTCTTGCCGGAAGCGGAGTCTCCATTTTCTGCGACTGCTCGATCGATACCGGTTACGATGCCTACAAGGCTTTAGCTCTCGGCGCAGATGCTGTTGCTGTCGGACGTGGAATTCTGATGCCGCTTCTCAAAGAGGGCCGCAAAGGAGTTGTCAGGAAGGTAAAAGGAATGAACGCCCAGCTTTCTGAAATGTGCATCTACACCGGAGTCAAAGATATGAAGTCGTTCGATCCAAGCGTGCTGCACAGACTGTAAATCCAAAAGAGGCGATCCATTTTGATTCCATTTTTCACATATCAGGACGATATTCCAAAAGGCTCCGGATACCAGATTTTTTCTGCGACGCACTTTTTCTGCCTTGCCGCTGTCGGTGCTGTCATGGCGGTAATCGCCGTGATTTTTATCAGATGCAGAGAAAAAGGCCGCGACAGGATTCTTAAAGAAATTCCGATTTTTCTGCTGTGCATGGAAGCTTCGAAATGGATCGTGCTCTTCTCCATTCACAAGGCAAACATCGGAATGCTGCCGCTTCACCTCTGCGGGCTCGCGGTCTACGACTTTGTGCCGGCCTCGTTTCTTCCATCAAAAAAAGCCCGGGCATTTTTCGGTGAGGTGGCCGTGATACTTCTCGGACCAGGTTCGGTTTTCGCGCTGTTGCTTCCGGACTGGTCATTCTACCCGGTCTGGAATTTCTTCAATATTTACGGCTACATCTGGCACGAGCTTCTGCTGCTCTACCCACTTCTTCTGCTTATCGACAGGCGCGTAAAACCGAGGATTTTTCATCTGTGGTATGAAATCGTATTTCTGGCTGTGATCGTCCCGCCGATATTTATTTTTGATAAAAAATTCGACTGCAACTATCTCTTCATCAACTGGCCGGATGAAGGCACGCCGCTGTCGTGGATGGCATCGTTTATGGGAGTTCCGGGGTACCTTATCGGCTACGCTGTAATGGCGGTTTCAGTGATGGCACTTATATATGTACCATTTGAGATTGCTGCTGGTATATCAAGAAAGCATATGGAGATACAAAAATGAACGATAATGACGCCATCGCTGCAAAACAATATAAAAAAATGACGACAACTCCGGTCAGAGCCACTGCTTTACATTCTCGGAAGCACGAAGACCATTTACCCGTACGCAAGGCAGTATGCGATTTTTATAATACTTGCCGGCCCGCTGCAGTCGGCATCCTGCACGTTGAATAACCAGCTCAGGTACCACGGCCGTGCAAATCTTGCAATGATCGGGCTTCTCGCTGGAAGCATTGTAAATATGGTTATGGACCCAATCCTGATGTTTGGTGTCGGAATGGGCGTTACAGGTGCTGGGCTTTCGACAGGACTATCGCAGACGATCAGCTTTTTCATACTGCTCTATATGTTCAGGTCAGGAAAAGTTGTGACCGACGTTTCGCTTCGTCACGCTTCTCATTCAGCGCGCACATATACAAACATTATGAAGGTTGGCTTCTCGTCCCTGGTGAGGCAGGCTCTAAATGCAGCTTCAACGATTTTTTTGAACAGAGCATCGATCCCGTACGGCGACGCCTGCATCGCAGCCATGAGCATTGTCGGGCGAATCCAATTTTTTGCAGGCTCTGTAATGATCGGACTCGGTCAGGGCCTGCAGCCTGTAGCGTCATTTAACTACGGTGCAAAAAAATACAGCCGCATCGCTTCGGAGTGGGCTGTACTTCATCCCGCTGATACTTATTCTGCCGCATTTTCTTGGTGTCACAGGCATCGAAACAGCCCAGCCAATCGCCGATGTTCTCGCAGCATTTACGACGCTGCCACTCGCAATAAGATTTTTGAGGTCGCTGCCAGGGAAGGATGAATAAAAAAGATGATTGCCATTTTTAGCTATCATCCTCTTCGTTTCTCTTCTGTTCTTCAAGGAACTCATTGTACTTTGCGTTCGCCTCTTCGCTCTTTTTCTTCTCGATCCAGCGTCTTCTGTCATCCATGATTGCAAGCATCTCATCGACTATCAGAACATCACTGTTTGGCCTGACGTTTCTGAGATAAGATGCCATTCGCTGCATCGTTTTTACTGAATTTAAATTCTTGGCGACAGCCTCTCCCAATTCTTCTGGGAAGCCAAGATTTACGACTTCATCTATCATTTCCTGCCGCGTTTTTTGAAAAAACTCTTCATCATTCATAATAAAATCTCGCAACACTTATTTATCTGCTAAATAGTGGATCAAGGCCTTATAAATGTGTAAATTTAAAAATAAGAAGAGCCATTGGCTCAACCTTTTGGTATAATGTAAATCGACGAAAATAAACAATGTACCTAGAAGGAGGAATCAATGGCTAAACTCAATATTACACTAAATCAGGAAGAAATTCTACAGTTACTTTCAGAAAATGTGATGATGCTTTCAAAGTTTTACTGCAGAACTGCTTAAACAGTATGCTCAAGGCGGAATCTACTGAACAGCTTAAGGCAGAGCCTTATGAGCGCACTGAAGAGCGCACAGACAGCCGTAATGGCAGCCGTGAGCGTGACCTTGTCCAGAGGCTTAAGGTGCCAGGACACCGCAATCAGCCGTTCAAGACAATGATCTTCGACAATTATTCAAGAAGTGAATCCGCTCTTATTGCAGGCATGGCAGAAATGGTGGTATGTGGGGTCTCTACAAGAAAAGTGTCGAACGTTGTCGAGAAGCTGTGCGGTACTGGAATATCCAAGTCAGCTGTATCGGATCTCTGTACTGGATTAAGGCTTTGAAAGTATCATGACTGTTATGCACCTTCCTGCTGGGATACGTCAGTATTACCGCACTTCGAACCATATAGAACGAATCAACAGGGAGCTTAAGCGCAGATCCAATGTAATAGGAGTATTTCCTAATGAGGCATCGCTTGTCCGCCTTACAGGTTCTGTATTGCTTAAGATTGATGATGCTTATGCAGGCGAATACGTGGAGTTTGGCAAACCAACATACCAGAAGTTGTTATCTTCCGACTTACGCAATGATTTTGAAACTATAGCTGAAAATCAGAAGGGAATGCTGGCCGCCTGATATTCTTTTTTGCAAAAAGGTAATTTACACACAAATTTGGATTTAACTATTTACTACTGAGATAACTGCATTCAGCAAATGGCTTAAATATGCCGTTTCTATGGCACTTAGCCTTCCCGGAAAAGAGTTTTCAACCAAAAGCCACTACAGACTGTTAAAAGTTATCTCAAGTTTTCAACCTTATATTGCGGATAGCCAAAATTTCTATCCTCCCGCTCTTACGAGCGGGATCTGGTAACTTCATAGCGATACCTAAAGGAATATTATTTCTATCCACCCGCTCTTACGAGCGGGATCGTAAAAAGCGTAAAGCCTGCTGCCTTTGCAGGATTTCTATCCACCCGCTCTTACGAGCGGGATCAACATTGGCGACCAACGGAGCGGGAACTCTTTATTTCTATCCACCCGCTCTTACGAGCGGGATCACATGAGTCAGGTCTTGGAAGACGATACGAAATTTCTATCCACCCGCTCTTACGAGCGGGATCAACATTGGCGACCAACGGAGCGGGAACTCTTTATTTCTATCCACCCGCTCTTACGAGCGGGATCACATGAGTCAGGTCTTGGAAGACGATACGAAATTTCTATCCACCCGCTCTTACGAGCGGGATCAACATTGGCGACCAACGGAGCGGGAACTCTTTATTTCTATCCACCCGCTCTTACGAGCGGGATCACATGAGTCAGGTCTTGGAAGACGATACGAAATTTCTATCCACCCGCTCTTACGAGCGGGATCGAACAGCCAAAATTCTATTATAAGGTTGTTCATTTCTATCCACCCGCTCTTACGAGCAGGATCGCCAGTGTACGTTGCTCCAGCAACAACCCTTCATTTCTATCCACCCGCTCTTACGAGCGGGATCTCAGCATTCGTGAAAGCACGAAAAGCCATCGAATATTTCTATCCACCCGCTCTTACGAGCGGGATCATCGTCAAGGCAAGTTTGCAGGAACGTTATAAATTTCTATCCACCCGCTCTTACGAGCGGGATCCGTCCTTATTCAAGGCATAACTATAAATATAAAATTTCTATCCACCCGCTCTTACGAGCGGGATCCATTTTCCGTGATAAATTCACGGTTGTTGTGTATTTCTATCCACCCGCTCTTACGAGCGGGATCCTTGCTCCCTAAAGGCTCTATCAAGGCTATTAATTTCTATCCACCCGCTCTTACGAGCGGGATCAGTAAGAGCTTTAGTCTGAGATACAGTCCAGTATTTCTATCCACCCGCTCTTACGAGCGGGATCCGTTGTTTCGGTTGAGAGCGGTTCCTCTCCGGTATTTCTATCCACCCGCTCTTACGAGCGGGATCGGTCTTCCTTGTCATAGATCACGAGCATTTCGTATTTCTATCCACCCGCTCTTACGAGCGGGATCCGTGCCTGTATTCGAGTAGGAGTAGCTTTTATATTTCTATCCACCCGCTCTTACGAGCGGGATCCAAGCATCATGCTGTAGTTGTCCCAGATACCATTTCTATCCACCCGCTCTTACGAGCGGGATCTCTGCCGGAGTCAGTGTAGGGATTCCGACCTGCATTTCTATCCACCCGCTCTTACGAGCGGGATCGCAAGTTGATACATTTCAACTTGACAAGCCTATTTCTATCCACCCGCTCTTACGAGCGGGATCCAATATCACCGTCTCGACCGTCTATTTCTTCAAATTTCTATCCACCCGCTCTTACGAGCGGGATCGTTAGCCCGAGCCTGGTATTGTAGTCAGCTATATTTCTATCCACCCGCTCTTACGAGCGGGATCAGTGGATGAACTCACAGAATCCATAGGTGGCATTTCTATCCACCCGCTCTTACGAGCGGGATCAACTACATTAAGAGCTGCCTATGAGCTCGGAATTTCTATCCACCCGCTCTTACGAGCGGGATCTGCGCCCATTGCAGCAAACACACCCTTTATGCATTTCTATCCACCCGCTCTTACGAGCGGGATCACGGACAAATTCTTCATCAGAGAGCGAGTCTGAATTTCTATCCACCCGCTCTTACGAGCGGGATCAATAGAAAGACTCCAGGATGAAAGGTCTATGATTTCTATCCACCCGCTCTTACGAGCGGGATCCCCTATTATCAATCCTGATGGTTCAGCGAACTATTTCTATCCACCCGCTCTTACGAGCGGGATCCAAACGAGGGCAAGGATGAGCCAAATACTGGATTTCTATCCACCCGCTCTTACGAGCGGGATCCCCCAGCAGTTGTTGAATCAATGATTGCATAATTTCTATCCACCCGCTCTTACGAGCGGGATCGAACTCCGCAAGGTTCATGTTCGTGATGCCTTTATTTCTATCCACCCGCTCTTACGAGCGGGATCCGAGTGCAGTTGCTGCAATCAATGAGATAAAATTTCTATCCACCCGCTCTTACGAGCGGGATCAAGAGTGACCTACACGGCAGATATGCAGGCAAAATTTCTATCCACCCGCTCTTACGAGCGGGATCCTATCATCTGTATCACCTCTGCTCTTTCTTACATTTCTATCCACCCGCTCTTACGAGCGGGATCCAAGGTGCGTGAAGCACTAAAAGAAGGTTGATAATTTCTATCCACCCGCTCTTACGAGCGGGATCTTTTTCTTCAAGACTTCTTATATAATCTGTTTATTTCTATCCACCCGCTCTTACGAGCGGGATCCTTGCTCCGATAGTATCTGTAATGCTTGTGATATTTCTATCCACCCGCTCTTACGAGCGGGATCGGGAACAGATCATGGTGTTCTTCATCCTATATTTCTATCCACCCGCTCTTACGAGCGGGATCTTTTTCTTCAAGACTTCTTATATAATCTGTTTATTTCTATCCACCCGCTCTTACGAGCGGGATCTGAAGCTATGGATAAAGTAGCTGAAGCCAATATTTCTATCCACCCGCTCTTACGAGCGGGATCTTTGTCGCCTGCTTCATATATAACATTTGCATATTTCTATCCACCCGCTCTTACGAGCGGGATCAGACAGGCAGGGAGTTCCTGATCCGGCCATACATTTCTATCCACCCGCTCTTACGAGCGGGATCCACCTGTGAACACCGTGTATGGAATTAACTTATTTCTATCCACCCGCTCTTACGAGCGGGATCGTACCACCACCAATCTCCGTATATCCACCGTCATTTCTATCCACCCGCTCTTACGAGCGGGATCGAGTAAGCGCATGGCTAACGGGATTTTTCATTATTTCTATCCACCCGCTCTTACGAGCGGGATCCCAACTGGAATCTTGCCAGAGTGCACAATTAATTTCTATCCACCCGCTCTTACGAGCGGGATCTGGAATGTATATCAGATTCCTAATGAACGTACATTTCTATCCACCCGCTCTTACGAGCGGGATTGTCAAGTGTTATTTTCAAGTTGTTTTCAAGTATTTCTATCCACCCGCTCTTACGAGCGGGATCCTTCCATTCCTTCTAGTATTGTTCGTCCTATTATTTCTATCCACCCGCTCTTACGAGCGGGATCCAGACTTGATAATATCTTTGCCGGCTATCATATTTCTATCCACCCGCTCTTACGAGCGGGATCGGTGCAGCAAAAGTAACGTCATTTTTGCAGAAATTTCTATCCACCCGCTCTTACGAGCGGGATCGAGCAAGCGTATGGCTAACGGGATTTTTCATTATTTCTATCCACCCGCTCTTACGAGCGGGATCGAACGTTACATTATTTGCATCTACCCAGTTAATTTCTATCCACCCGCTCTTACGAGCGGGATCCATTCGTCGAGAACATGACAGACACCTATAACTATTTCTATCCACCCGCTCTTACGAGCGGGATCAGACATGGATGTTCGATTATAGTCCTAATCAGATTTCTATCCACCCGCTCTTACGAGCGGGATCCTTCGTTCTGCTCTACGAACAAACTGACGAATAATTTCTATCCACCCGCTCTTACGAGCGGGATCCGAAGTCGGCGTGAACCTTGCAAAAGGTGTAGTATTTCTATCCACCCGCTCTTACGAGCGGGATCAGGCGGTCAGTAAGTCGCAAAAGAATCAGGAATTTCTATCCACCCGCTCTTACGAGCGGGATCTTCTTTTCTTCGTTTACTACCTCAATAAATTTATTTCTATCCACCCGCTCTTACGAGCGGGATCCTTGCCACTTTCGGCTTGCTTGTGGTGTTCAAATTTCTATCCACCCGCTCTTACGAGCGGGATCCAAATATCATAAACCTTCTTAATGATCTGATTATTTCTATCCACCCGCTCTTACGAGCGGGATCGAATTTACTATCTTCTGTAAAATTACCATACCCATTTCTATCCACCCGCTCTTACGAGCGGGATCCAGTTATCTGAATATCCTATCGTATTCTTTGATTTCTATCCACCCGCTCTTACGAGCGGGATCATCGGTGACCGGCTCGAAGCGTCCAGGGCGATAATTTCTATCCACCCGCTCTTACGAGCGGGATCCGGGAGAAAAAAGAAGGGAATGCATCAACTGATTTCTATCCACCCGCTCTTACGAGCGGGATCTGTACCTCTTGACCATACAAAGTTAGTACTTCAATTTCTATCCACCCGCTCTTACGAGCGGGATCTGATGTAGAGGCTACTAAGAGAGTCTCTAAAGCATTTCTATCCACCCGCTCTTACGAGCGGGATCTGTATCTCCTACGTCGTCTTCGTCGGTATGAAATTTCTATCCACCCGCTCTTACGAGCGGGATCGTGTCGGCGGTCTTCTTCATCTCTCGGTAGTATTTCTATCCACCCGCTCTTACGAGCGGGATCCTATGTTTTCTGCTTCGAGTGCGGAAAGAAAGATTTCTATCCACCCGCTCTTACGAGCGGGATCGATACAGTACTCATCGTTCTTTATGAATATATATTTCTATCCACCCGCTCTTACGAGCGGGATCTCTAAGGGAACTTACCAAGGCAGACCTCTCATAATTTCTATCCACCCGCTCTTACGAGCGGGATCCTGCTTGAAGATGATAAGTATAAAAAGGGCATATTTCTATCCACCCGCTCTTACGAGCGGGATCTCATTGCTTTTGCGAACTGCTCTGCATAGCCCGATTTCTATCCACCCGCTCTTACGAGCGGGATCGCACTGGAAGAGATCATCGAGGCATCCGATTATTTCTATCCACCCGCTCTTACGAGCGGGATCGCACTGGAAGAGATCATCGAGGCATCCGATTATTTCTATCCACCCGCTCTTACGAGCGGGATCCTGCAGCTTCAGGTTATGCTACATCCTGTTCCTATTTCTATCCACCCGCTCTTACGAGCGGGATCGCACCCTCTCCAAGATCATCAGGAAAATAATCATTTCTATCCACCCGCTCTTACGAGCGGGATCGCAAGGTGATAGAATCTGCGTGTTATTATGTATTTCTATCCACCCGCTCTTACGAGCGGGATCCGATCATCAGAAGCACTCTCTGAGGCTTTCTGATTTCTATCCACCCGCTCTTACGAGCGGGATCGGGTATCAAGCGGTATAATTTTACATAATAAAATTTCTATCCACCCGCTCTTACGAGCGGGATCGATTGGAAAGCTGATAAGGGCGATGTACAAGATTTCTATCCACCCGCTCTTACGAGCGGGATCTGCAGAGGCTTTACAGCATTGACAAGAGGCAATTTCTATCCACCCGCTCTTACGAGCGGGATCCTGCCTTGAAGTTGTCATAAAGCGTCATAGATATTTCTATCCACCCGCTCTTACGAGCGGGATCCCTAGGCATCTTTCTGAATATACATAATAGGCGGATTTCTATCCACCCGCTCTTACGAGCGGGATCCAGACTGGCGGTTCCATCACTCGTGCGATAAAAATTTCTATCCACCCGCTCTTACGAGCGGGATCTCTCACCGTTGAGGAGTGGGAAAGCGAGTTCCTCGAATTTCTATCCACCCGCTCTTACGAGCGGGATCCAAGGATCTCCTGGGCTTCTATCGACGGCATAATTTCTATCCACCCGCTCTTACGAGCGGGATCATCAACCCAAACGTCATAAGGCACACGGTCGGTATTTCTATCCACCCGCTCTTACGAGCGGGATCTTTCCTTGTCATCAAAAGCATAGTCAAGAATATTTCTATCCACCCGCTCTTACGAGCGGGATCGATGAGTGGTATGAATACCGGTGTTGCAATGGCATTTCTATCCACCCGCTCTTACGAGCGGGATCGGTGCCTGAACAAACTCTGACCCCGTAAACGTATTTCTATCCACCCGCTCTTACGAGCGGGATCTGGGCTAGAACTGCAGACGGAGCAACAGTAACATTTCTATCCACCCGCTCTTACGAGCGGGATCCTTATCCTTCTCAATTTTGATCTGCATTCCTATATTTCTATCCACCCGCTCTTACGAGCGGGATCTGACGGCCATCGTGATCTGCTGCATGGACATATTTCTATCCACCCGCTCTTACGAGCGGGATCTTGTTCGTGATGTTTTCGATCGTTTCTCCGATATTTCTATCCACCCGCTCTTACGAGCGGGATCAAGCTCTGCGGCCTCATCGTCTGTCAGCTCTATTTCTATCCACCCGCTCTTACGAGCGGGATCGAACGAGATGGTAAGAAATGCCAATGACGTTGATTTCTATCCACCCGCTCTTACGAGCGGGATCACATCTGCAAGACTTCAGCCCTCTTGTCGAAATTTCTATCCACCCGCTCTTACGAGCGGGATCTGTCCTATCACTTGGATAATCGTAGCAATAATATTTCTATCCACCCGCTCTTACGAGCGGGATCATATGCAGGAAATTTATGAATGGTGGGGAATCATTTCTATCCACCCGCTCTTACGAGCGGGATCAGCCAGTCCCTTACCACATCGACTTCATCTCAATTTCTATCCACCCGCTCTTACGAGCGGGATCACTGATCATCATATACTTCGTGCGTGACCTTATTTCTATCCACCCGCTCTTACGAGCGGGATCACAAGGATTACTGACGGCTTGAGTTTATCAATATTTCTATCCACCCGCTCTTACGAGCGGGATCAGTGGTGCGGTCGATTTTATCAGTAATGCAGTATTTCTATCCACCCGCTCTTACGAGCGGGATCCTCCTGGATTCCATGAAGATGAGCGGAGGACATTTCTATCCACCCGCTCTTACGAGCGGGATCTCGTTGTAAACCGTGAGGGCGATTGTGTCGCTATTTCTATCCACCCGCTCTTACGAGCGGGATCATGCTGGGCTACGTGATCATGCAAGACCCGTATTTCTATCCACCCGCTCTTACGAGCGGGATCCGAGTTGCGAGTAGGCGATTTTGTCCCAGGTGTATTTCTATCCACCCGCTCTTACGAGCGGGATCCTTCCGGAGATCAGCTTCACGGACGACATGTATTTCTATCCACCCGCTCTTACGAGCGGGATCCAATCCTTTCCAACAGCCTTTCTGATCTGTTATTTCTATCCACCCGCTCTTACGAGCGGGATCTATCACGGAACGACTTACCTCGGAGTAGCACTATTTCTATCCACCCGCTCTTACGAGCGGGATCCGAAGCGACGACAACCCGATCACGGACATCCTATTTCTATCCACCCGCTCTTACGAGCGGGATCCCTTCCGGAGATCAGCTTCACGGACGACATGTATTTCTATCCACCCGCTCTTACGAGCGGGATCCCCACCCAGCAATGAAACCGGGCGAAAAAGTTATTTCTATCCACCCGCTCTTACGAGCGGGATCGTTAATGCGATGATGGAAAGGATAGTTAGGTCATTTCTATCCACCCGCTCTTACGAGCGGGATCACCATTTGAACCGTGCTACAGAGCCACAGAGATTTCTATCCACCCGCTCTTACGAGCGGGATCACGGAGTTGAAAAGGTTTTTAGCTCCCTGTGATTTCTATCCACCCGCTCTTACGAGCGGGATCGGCAGATTTTTAACAAAAAAATAGAAAATATCCAAATCGAGTTCATGTAAATCTGCCAAAAATATGAGCTCAAATAAAAAAAATCAAACCGCCCTTAAGAAAATTCGCACAAAAATGGGCGGTATATTTTGTGCATTATTCACAATTATAGTATCGAAAATTATGTTTATTTGACGTTTAGAGAATAATTGCTCCAGGTTCAGAGAGTTTGAAAAAAAGTCTGTAAAAGTTTTCATATAGGGTCTTTCATGATACAATTATTTTAATTCATGGAGGGCCTATTATTATGGCAAGAAGAGAAAAGCAACCAGTACACCACGTTCAGATG
>QOUV01000008.1 GCA_003862155.1 Lachnospiraceae bacterium | reverse complement strand
TGGATTCGTGAAGGAGAACTTTTATGAAAGATGTTAATCAGACTCAGTACTTTAAGGTTACGAGCGATAATTCTATTTCGGTGAAGGAGATCATCGAATTAGTTTACAAGGCACTTTCTGAAAAAGGCTATAACCCGGTGAATCAGATAGTCGGATATATTATGTCAGGCGATCCGACTTTTATCACAAGCCACAACAACGCCAGAAGCCTCATCATGAAGGTTGAGCGCGATGAGCTGGTTGAGGAGCTTCTTCGCGAATACATCAAGAGAAAAGCCTGGGAAGACTGATGGCTGAAGGACGGATTTTAGGACTTGATTATGGGTCTAAAACTGTTGGTGCAGCAGTTTCTGACCCACTTTTTATTACTGCACAGGGGCTTACCACGATAAAGAGGAAGCACCCGACGAAGTACAGGCAGACTATTGCTGCCATAAGGGAGATCTGTGAAGAATATCACATTATAAAAATTGTACTGGGCCTTCCTCTGGGCCTTGACGGTATAGAGGGAGACAGGTGCCAGGTGACAAGAGCGTTTGGTGACCTTCTTGTTCAAAAGCTCGGTATCCCGGTAGATTACCAGGACGAGCGTTTTACGACTATAGAGGCTGAGAGTACTATAATAGCGGGAGGAAAGAAGAATCCCCACGAAGTCAAGCAGACTGTGGATCAGGCTGCAGCAGTTCTTATTTTAGAGACATACATGTTAAGACATGGAAAAAATTAGTTTTTTTGATGAAGAATCCGGTAAAGAGCAGGATTTTTATATAATTTCAGAGACAGTTATAAACCAGCAGAGCTATCTGTTAGTTTCAGATCAGGATCCTGACAAAGAGGAGGAGACTGACTGTTACATTATGAGAAAGACAGCTGATTCAGACGGTGAGCTCGAGTATGAGCTTATAGAGGATCAGAAGACTATCGATGCGGTTTTTGCTGTTTTCAGAGAAGAATTAAGTGACACAGAAGAATAATTCAAAGCGGAACGCAGAAGGCGGTACAGCTCTTTTTTTCATGCAAAAATACTGCCCTCTGTGAAGCTATGCCTGAAAACGGAGGTATAATGAAAACTCATACAAAAGCACATCTTAAAGTCATACCATTAGGCGGTCTTGAGCAGATCGGTATGAATATGACAGCATTCGAGTACAGGGATACGATAATCGTCGTTGACTGTGGACTCGCATTTCCAGAGGACGACATGTTGGGAATCGACATGTGCATCCCGGACATCACATATCTGGTTGAAAATAAAGAAAAGGTCAAGGGATTTTTCATAACTCACGGTCATGAGGACCATATCGGAGCTATTCCCTATGTCATCCGCGAAGTCAATGCGCCGATCTACGCTACGAAGCTTACGATGGGCATAATCGATCACAAGCTCGAGGAAAAAGGCATTCTCGAAAAGACCAGAAGAAAGGTCGTAAAATACGGCCAGACTATTCAGACAGGTCCATTCAAGGTAGAATTCATAAAGACAAATCACAGCATTCAGGATGCCGCTGCACTTGCCATCTTTACTCCGGTCGGAGTCATAATGCACACCGGAGATTTCAAAGTCGACTACACACCTGTTTACGGAGATACGATCGATCTGCAGAGAATCGCAGAGATCGGAAAACACGGCGTCTTAGGACTCATGTGCGATTCGACCAATGCTGAGAAACCTGGATTTACACCGTCTGAGAGCACTGTCGGAGAACTATTTAACGATATATTTGCAGAGAACAGGGACCACCGTATAATTATCGCTACATTTGCCTCGAATGTGGACCGTGTCCAGCAGATCATAAATACTGCCTACAGATACGGCAGAAAAGTAGCTGTAGAGGGCAGAAGCATGGTAACTATCATCGACATCGCCCAGAAGCTTGGCTATATCAGGTTCCCTGAGAAGACACTGATCTCGGCAGACGACCTGAACAAATACCCTGACAGCAGGACAGTTATCATAACGACCGGAAGCCAGGGAGAGTCGATGGCTGCACTTTCACGAATGGCAAACGGAACTCACAAGAAGATTTCGATAAAGCCTGACGATACGATAATTTTCTCATCCCGTGCTATACCAGGAAATGAGAAGGACGTTTCAAACGTTATAGACGAGCTCTATCGAAAGGGTGCAAACGTCATTTTCCGTGATATCCATGTTTCAGGACACGCCTGCCAGGAGGAGATAAAGCTTATCTACTCACTTGTAAAGCCAAAGTATTCTATCCCTGTACACGGAGAGTACAAGCACCTGAAGGCTCAGGAGAGGATCGCGAGGGCACTTGGATACGACACAGAGCATATAAAGATCTTATCCTCAGGAGATGTCCTCGAGTTTAACGAGAAGGGACAGGCAAAGGTCACAGGCCACGTTCACACCGGAACAGTTATGGTCGATGGTCTTGGAGTCGGAGACGTAGGAAATATCGTTCTTCGCGACAGACAGCATCTGGCTGAGGACGGAATCATTATTGTAGTTATGGCAATGGACAGCGCAAGCGGCACTATCGCCGCAGGCCCTGACATCGTATCCCGCGGATTCGTCTATGTGAAGGATTCGGAGGATTTGATGGAGGATGCCAAAGAGATAGTATCTGACAAACTTGTAGATTTAGAGGATCAGAAGGTACGCGACTGGTCTCGCATCAAGACTGAGGTCAAGAACGTCCTTTCAGATTACGTCTGGAAGAAGACACAGAGAAATCCTATGATCCTTCCGGTGATTCAGGAAGTATGATTTTTGAAGACTACGACAGATTTCAGGACTTCTTAAGAAGTTACCCTTTCAAGCTGCCGGATGAACTTTATCAGATTAAGAAAAAAGCCCTGTCAGATCATGTGCCTGTCATAAGAGATGATACGCAGCGATTTATGGCCTTTCTTATGAAACTCATAAGTCCAGAGCGTATTCTTGAGATCGGCACTGCGGTCGGATTTTCTGCCCTTCTTATGGCAAATTTTGACGATGATCTGAAAGAGCTTGTTACCATAGAAGACTACGAGCCCAGGATAAGAGAGGCCAGAGCGAATTTCAGAAGATTTGATGCGCCAGTCACCTTTCTTGCTGGTGATGCCGCAGATATCCTGGAAAATCTCGATGGAAAATTCGACTTCGTATTTATCGATGCCGCCAAGGGGCAGTATCCGGAGTACCTTAGGCTCGTTGGACCGCTTCTTGCGGATAAGGCTGTTATCACTGCGGACAATATTTTACAGGACGGCAGGATCTTAGAGCCAAAGGAGGCTTTAGAGCGCCGCGACAGGACGATCCACAAGCGGATTCGGGCCTACCTTTCAGATATCATGACAGATGAGTCTTTTGTCTCGACCGTACTTCCGGTCGGAGATGGTCTAGCTGTCTCAGCATACAGGAGAAAGAATGGATAAGTTACCAGAGCTGCTCGCACCGGCAGCAAACCTTTCAGTTTTAAAAACTGCTGTAAGGTACGGCGCAGATGCCGTCTACCTTGGCGGTGAGAGCTTCGGGCTGCGCGCCGGGGCAGACAATTTCACAAACGAGGAGATCGTAAGTGGTATAAAGTTCGCCCATGACAGAGGCTGCAAAGTCTATATCACTGTAAATATTTTCGCCCATGACAGGGACCTGGAAGGTGTCAGAGAATATTTAAAAGAATTGAACGAAATGGCACCAGACGGGCTTCTCATTGCCGATCCAGGCATTTTTATGATGGCAAAAGAGCTTATCACCAACGGCAAGACTGATCTCCATATCTCTACACAGTCGAACAATACGAACTACGAGATATTTAAATTCTGGCACAGCCTCGGCGCTAAAAGAGTCGTCGGGGCAAGGGAATTGTCTCTTGCCGAGATAAAGGACATAAGAGCCCATATCCCGGATGACCTCGAGATGGAGATTTTTGTCCACGGTGCCATGTGCATTTCGTACTCGGGCAGATGTCTGCTATCGAACTATTTTACAGGAAGAGATGCAAACCAGGGCCAGTGTACCCATCCGTGCCGCTGGAAATACGCTCTCGTCGAGGAGACAAGGCCGGGCGAATACCTTCCTGTCGAGGAAAATGACCGCGGGACCTACATTATGAATTCCAAGGACTTAAATATGGTAGGCCACCTGGATGACCTGGTGGATGCGGGAGTTGACTCATTAAAGATCGAAGGCAGGATGAAGACTGACCTCTATGTCGGAACAGTTGTCAGGGCATACCGCATGGCACTGGACGACTTGGCGGAGTCAGTTGAGAAATACAGAAATAACATTCCAAAGTATGAGGCTGAGATCAGGGAGTGCACCTACAGACAGTTCTCGACCGGATTTTTCTACGGAAAGCCAGGCGCAGAAGCGCAGATCTACAACGAGAGCACATACGAAAAAGGCGCCACCTATATCGGTGAGATCGAAGAGATAAAAGATGGCTTCGCAAAAATTTCACAGAAAAATAAATTTTCTGTCGGTGAAACTATTGAAATTATGAAGCCTAACGGAGATAATATACCTGTAAAGATTGATAAGCTTTTAAATGCGGACATGGAGGCTGTCAAGAGTGCCCCGCATCCAAAGGAGACCATCTATTTTAAGGTACCAGAGGAGGCAGAGCCGGGCGACCTTTTAAGACGCAAAGAGGTGGTATAGGAATGAGCAAATTCGTAGCATATGTTGGGACGTACACCCATGAGAACAGTATCGGTATCCATGTTTACGATGTGGATCCGAACACCGGAATTTTTACAGAGAGAGGCGTTGAGCCTATAAATAATGCTTCAGACCTCGATGTATCGCGTGACGGAAAGTTTCTCTATTCCATAGAGGATGAGGGCGTCGCTTCATTCTCCATTGATAAAAATGGCGATCTCAAGAAGATCAACCAGGCCAATATCGGCGGTATGAGAGGCTGCTGCGTGACCTGTGATTCGAAGAGAAGATACCTTTTCGTCGGAGGCTTCCACGACGGCAGAGTCACTATGATGAAGCTGAATGAGGACGGAAGTATCGAAGGCGTTGCAGATGGCATTTTCCATCAGGGAGTAGCCATATCTTCACACGACAGAAGACTCGACCACCCGAAGGTATCGAGTGTAAGGCTTACTCCGGACGAGAAATTCCTTCTGGCAGCTGACTACGGTCTTAATCAGGTAAAGGTCTACGAGCTAGATTACGAGAATGGCAAGATGAGGCTATGTGATAACATCCATACGAACCTCGATTCCTGCCCGAGAGCCCAGAAGTTCTCAGCAGACGGCAGATTCCTCTATATCTTAGGGGAACTTACGAATGAGATAGAGGTTTACGCCTATTCTCTAAAGGATGGAAAGCCTGACTTTGAGCAGATCCAGGCTATCCCTTCTCTGGACAATGCAAATCTTTCCGACCTTTCGAGTGAGCTCGTTATTTCAGATGATGGAAAGTATGTCTACGTTTCTATCGATGGTTTTCACGGTGTCAGCTGGTTTGCCCGCGACGAGAAGACGGGACTTCTGACACACAAGGGACAGGAGCCTACCAGTGGATATTTCCCTAAGTCTATGGCTGTTCTCCCGGGAGGAAAGTACATCGTAATGTTAAACCACGATTCTGACGAGATGCGCACTTTTATTGTTGACCATAAGACAGAGACGATCCTTATGATGAATTTCCCTATTAAGATCAATAAGCCGAACAGCATCAGAATTGTTGAAATTCCTTAAGGAGATTTATGGCAGGCTCAGTTTTCGGAAATAATTTCAAAGTAACTACTTTTGGTGAATCCCACGGAAAGGCCATCGGCTGCATTATTGATGGCTGTCCCGCGGGACTTCATTTGTCATCTGAACATATTCAGAAATATCTCGACAGGAGAAAGCCGGGACAGTCAGATTTCACCACGAAGAGAAAAGAAAGTGACAAGGCTTTGATCCTCTCCGGTGTCTTCGAAGGCAAGACAGAAGGCACTCCGATCGCCATCCTTATTAAAAACGAGGATCAGCACTCGAAGGATTACGAGGAGCTTAAAGACAAATTCCGCCCTGGTCACGCTGATTTCGGTTATTTCAGCAAATATGGCATCAGAGATTACAGGGGAGGCGGAAGGTCGTCTGGCCGTGAGACCGCAGCGCGCGTCGCTGCAGGCGCAGTAGCAGCTAAGCTGTTAGACGAGTTTGGAATAGAGATCCACGCTTACACAAAGGCTATCGGGCCTGTAGAGATCTCTGACTGTGATCTGTCAGAATGCGCAGAGAACCCTCTCTATATGCCGGACCATAAGGCATATGAGAAAGCCTCTGACTATCTGGAGAAATGTATCAAAGAAAAGGACTCGGCAGGCGGCGTTGTAGAGTGCATAGCCTCAGGCGTTCCGGCGGGACTGGGAGACCCTGTCTTTGACAAGCTCGATGCGCGACTTGCCTACGGCATTATGTCGATCGGAGCTGTAAAGGGCTTTGAGGTCGGAGACGGCTGTAAGGCAGCGCTTT
Organism: Lachnospiraceae bacterium; assembly: GCA_003862155.1. Taxonomy (GTDB): domain Bacteria; phylum Bacillota; class Clostridia; order Lachnospirales; family Lachnospiraceae; genus Weimeria; species Weimeria bifida. The sequence continues at coordinate 82,396 of QOUV01000008.1, read as the reverse complement.
CAAAGGGATCTGAGAATAACGATGAATTTTTCTCAGAAAACGGCAGGGTCCACAAGAAAACAAACCATTCCGGAGGAATACTCGGCGGTATTTCCGACGGAAGTGATATTATTTTAAGGGCTTATATTAAGCCCACACCGTCGATCGCAAGGCCGCAGTCTACAGTGACAGAGGCTGGCGACGACACTACAATAGAAATCAAAGGAAGGCACGATCCGGTCATTGTACCGAGAGCAGTCGTTGTCGTTGAGAGCATGACAGCCCTGGTACTTGCCGATGCGCTGCTCGAGAACCAGTACGCAAAGGTCGACAGGATCAAACTATAAAAATGGCAGAATATATTTTACATAAAGTTGATGGACGTGCGAAGAGAGGCACATTTAAGACTGTGCACGGCGACATTGAGACACCGGTGTTTATGAACGTTGCGACTGTCGGAGCTATCAAAGGTGCAGTCTCTACTGACGACCTGCATCAGATCGACACCCAGGTAGTCCTCTCAAACACCTACCATCTTCATGTAAGGACCGGAGACGAGACGATAAAAGAGCTTGGCGGTCTGCACAAATTCATGGTATGGGACAAGCCGATCCTGACCGATTCAGGCGGCTTTCAGGTCTTTTCACTCGCTGACTTAAGAAAAATAAAAGAAGAGGGCGTGACTTTCCGCTCTCATATAGACGGCCACAAGATCTTCATGGGGCCGGAGGAATCGATGCAGATCCAGTCGAATCTGGGCTCTACGATCGCTATGGCCTTTGATGAGTGTCCAAACGCCTTAGCCGAATATGACTACGTCAAAAATTCCGTAGCCCGTACCTACCGCTGGCTTGTCCGCTGCAAGAAAAAGATGGCGGAACTGAATGCAAGGGAAGACACTGTAAATAAAAACCAGTGCCTTTTCGGTATAAACCAGGGAGCAATCTACGAGGATTTAAGGATTGAAAACGCCAGGAGGATAAGCGAACTGGACCTCGATGGTTACGCTGTCGGAGGGCTTGCAGTCGGCGAGTCACACGAGCAGATGTACCATATTCTGGATGTCGTTGTGCCTTATCTTCCGCAGAACAAGCCTACCTACCTTATGGGAGTTGGGACCCCTCAGAATATCTTAGAGGCGGTTGACAGAGGAATTGATTTCTTCGACTGTGTCTATCCGTCGAGAAACGGCAGACATGGCCATGTCTATACGAACAAGGGCAAGAGGAACCTCTTCAATGCCCGCTATGAAAAGGACATGAGACCGATCGAGGAGGGGTGCCAGTGCCCGGCCTGCAGGACATACTCGAGGGCTTATATCCATCATCTCTTAAAGGCTAAGGAGATGTTAGGGTTAAGGCTTTGCGTACTGCACAATCTCTATTTTTACAATCACCTTATGGAGCAGATAAGGAATGCGATAGATGCCGGAGAGTATGCCACATTCAAGAAAAACAAGCTGGATGAGCTCCAGGAAGTCTCCAGAGAAGAAAAATAAGAGAGCGTTTATTTAAACGGTTGACTTAACATGTAAAATCAGCTAATATAAAACAAGTTTTTGAAAAATCAGGAGGCAATAAAGAATGAATTACCCGTTATTTTTGAGCTCGTCAGCATCTTCTTCGGGCAGCAGTGCTGTCACTATGATCATATGGATCGTGGTACTTTTCGTATTCATGTATTTCCTTATGATCCGTCCGCAGCAGAAAGAGACAAAGAAGAAGAATGCACTGATGAATTCACTGGCAGTAGGCGATACTGTTCTTACTACAAGTGGTTTCTACGGAGTCGTTATCGATATCGATGAGGACACAATAATTGTAGAATTCGGTTCTAACAAGAACTGCCGTATCCCTATGCAGAAGTCAGCTATTGCTGCTGTTGAAAAGCCTGAAGACGCGGCAAAAGCAGCAGAGTCGGCAGAGTCTGAAGATAAGACAAAGGATAAGAAAGAGAAATAAACCCTTGACAAAGATGCTCAAAAGTCCTATACTTTTCTACAACTTAAAGCAGACGACAAAGGTGTCGCGGATTTCTTAACGGGGTCCGTGGCACCTTTTTTAATCTGCTTTTTACCTGGCTGAAACAGGAATAGAAAAGAGGTTGCTTTTATGTGTTCGATCATGGCAGTAGAGGATATGTCAGGCATGTCCGATGCTTCTTTTAAGGAGCATTTCGCCAAGACTCATTCCAGAGGTCCGGATGACGAGAGGATAATGGACTTCGGAAAGAAGAGACTTGGTTTTCAGAGACTTTCGATTATGGGACTTACTCCCGAAGGTATGCAGCCGTTTGTGCTGCACGGCAACGGAGTTGTCTGCAACGGTGAGCTTTACGGTTTCCGTAAGGAGAAGGAGAAGCTCGAGAAGGCAGGCTATACTTTCAAGAGCGACAGCGACTGTGAGCTGCTTCTCCCGATGTATGAGCTCTATGGAACAGAGATGTTTTCAAGGCTCGACGCCGAGTTTGCCTGCGTCATTTACGATTCGAAAGCCGATACTTTTGTAGCAGCAAGGGATCCGTTCGGAATCAGGCCGCTGTTCTACGGCTACGATGACAATGGAAAGATAATATTTGCAAGTGAAGCCAAGGATATCACAGGACTTGTCCGTACCATCACAGCTTTTCCTCCAGGCTATTACTACAAGGACGGTAAGTTTACAAAGTACAGAGATATCTCGGAAAGACACGAATATGTAAATGGAAATCTCGAAGATATCTGTGCAGGCATCAGAGATCGTCTTATAGCAGCAGTCGATAAGAGACTCGATTCAGATGCACCTCTTGGATTTCTTCTCTCGGGTGGCCTCGATTCATCTCTTGTCTGTGCCATTTCACAGAAGCTTTTGGGAAAGCCGATCGAGACCTATGCTATCGGAATGAATACAGACCCGATTGACCTGAAGTACGCTAAGGAAGCTGCTGACTACATTGGTTCCAACCACCATGAAGTCATAATGGACAGGGACACAGTTATAAATTCTCTCGAAGAAGTTATTGCAGAACTTGGCACATATGATATAACTACTATCAGAGCCAGTATGGGAATGTACTTATGCTGCAAGGCCATTCACGAGCAGAGTGATATAAGAGTTCTTCTTACCGGAGAGATCTCAGATGAGCTCTTTGGTTACAAATATACAGATTTTGCCCCGAATGCAGAGGAGTTCCAGACAGAAGCCGAGAAGAGAGTTCACGAGCTCTACTTCTACGATGTGCTCCGTGCAGACAGATGCATTTCGACCTGGTCGATGGAGGCGAGGGTTCCGTTTGGAGATCTCGACTTCGCAAGCTATGTGATGAGTATTGACCCGAGTATTAAAATGAATGTATATAACAAGGGCAAATATCTCCTCCGTCACGCTTTCGAAGGCACAGGCCTTCTTCCTCACGACCTGCTGTTCCGTGAGAAGGCAGCGTTCTCAGATGCAGTTGGCCATTCGATGGTCGATGACATCAAGGAATACGCAGAAAGCCTTTATACCGACGAAGAATTTAAGAAAAGAGCCGCAGCTTATGGAAGAGAGGGCGGCGCACCGGTTCCGTTCACAAAAGAATCCCTGCTCTACAGAGATCTTTTTGAAAAATATTATCCAGGACAGGCACAGATGATCCCGGCATATTGGATGCCAAACAAGAACTGGGAGAACTGCGATGTCGATGACCCGAGTGCCAGAGTATTACAGAACTATGGCGCAAGTGGTATCTGATTAAAGGAAAGGAGTAACAAAATGGTAAACGTACCTGAGATCTTTGGAAGCAAAGTTTTCAATGATGACGTCATGAGACAGAGACTTCCAAAAGATGTCTACAAGGCACTTCACAAAACAATTAATGAGGGGCTTTCGCTGAAGCTTGACATGGCTAATGTCATTGCCGAGGCAATGAAGAACTGGGCCTTGGAAAATGGAGCTACTCATTTTACTCACTGGTTCCAGCCTATGACAGGAGTCACAGCCGAGAAACACGATTCATTCATTTCTCCAGCTGGTGGCGGCAGGATCCTGATGGAGTTCTCAGGAAAAGAACTTGTAAAAGGTGAGCCTGATGCTTCATCCTTCCCTTCAGGCGGACTCCGTGCCACATTCGAGGCCAGAGGCTATACAGCCTGGGATCCGACCAGCTACGCATTTATCAAAGAGGACACGCTCTGCATCCCTACAGCATTCTGCTCATATTCAGGAGAAGCTCTCGATAAGAAGACACCTCTTCTTCGCTCTATGGCAGTCTTAAATAAGCAGGCCTTAAGAGTCCTCCGTCTCTTCGGCGATACAGAGACCAAGAGAGTGGATACCACAGTAGGTTCAGAGCAGGAGTATTTCCTTATCGATGAGGACGTATACAGAAAGAGACCAGATCTTCTCTACACTGGCCGTACTCTTTTTGGTAACAAGCCTCCTAAGGGCCAGGAGCTCGATGACCACTATTTCGGACAGATCAAGCCACGTGTCAAGGAGTTCATGAAAGACCTCGATACAGAGCTCTGGAAGCTTGGAATCCTTGCAAAGACCGAGCACAACGAGGTTGCACCTGCTCAGCACGAGCTCGCACCTGTTTATACATCGACAAATATCGCAACCGATCACAACCAGCTGACTATGGAGCTGATGAAGACAGTCGCCAAGAAACACCATATGCACTGCCTGCTCCATGAAAAGCCATTTGCAGGTGTAAACGGTTCCGGTAAGCACAACAACTGGTCTATTTCTACAGATACTGGCAAGAACCTTCTTGAGCCGGGTGATACACCTTCTCAGAACGCTCAGTTCCTTCTCTTCCTTACAGCTGTAATCGAGGCTGTAGACAGATATCAGGGACTTCTGAGATTCTCAGTAGCGTCTGCAGGTAACGATCACAGACTTGGCGCTAACGAAGCACCTCCAGCTATTATCTCAGTATACGTTGGTGATGAGCTTGACGCAGTTATCAAGTCTATAATCAATGGAACTGATTACGACGACAACAAGAAGACCAAGATGATCATCGGCGCTACGGTTCTTCCTCATATCCCACAGGATACGACAGACCGTAACAGAACGAGCCCGTTTGCTTTCACTGGAAACAAGTTCGAGTTCCGTTCACTTGGTTCAAATGCTTCAATCGCAGACCCTAACATCGTTTTAAATACTATCGTTGCAGAAGTTTTAAGAGAGTATGCTGATGAGCTTGAGAAGTCATCTGATTTTGATTCATCTCTTTCAGAACTTATCAAGAAACACCTCACAGATCACAAGAGGATCATCTTCGAAGGCAATGGATACTCAGAAGAGTGGGTCAAGGAGGCCGAGAAGAGAGGACTTAGAAACCTTCCTTCTACAGTTGAAGCCACTGAGGCATTCATGGAGCCGGAATCTGTCGAAGTATTTACTAAGAACAAGGTATTCTCAGAGACAGAGATGAAGGCTAGATATGAGATCAGCTTTGAGAACTACTATAAGCAGATCAACATCGAGGCACAGACTCTCTCAGATATGACAAAGGATGAGATCGTTGGCGCAGCACTCCGCTATGAGTCATTCCTTTCAAAGACCATCAACGATATGAAGTCTACCGGCACAGGAGTTTCTACAAAGACTGAGGAGAAGCTCTTACAGCAGGCTTCTGTTATGGTTGACGATCTCTATGACAGACTCGACAAGCTCGACAGCGATATTGCCAAAGAGGACGATATGTCAGACGTTAAGGAACTGGCATCTTACAACAGGAACACGATCCATCCTGATATGGATTCTCTCCGTGAGATCATCGATGAGCTCGAGAGCCGCGTTCCACATGAGTTGTGGCCATATCCTACATACGGCGATATCTTATATTCAGTACAGTAGTGCGAATGCGCCGCTCATTTTTACTTGACATTTGGAAAAAGAAAATATTGATACGGTTGGGCGGCCCTTTTGGGCCGCTTCTTTTTCGCTTGACAAAAAATATAAGTAGCTATACAGTAGTAAAGAATTAAATATTTGTTACGCAGAGTAGGCTGTATTGCGTCAAGTGTCTGGTGAACAGGGAGTTGTCACCGGAACGAAGGGCATTTTGTAAAAATGCCCACGGTTTTATAGCCGCATCCCGCTGCTGCATAAGAGAACAAAACCTCCTGTGCGGTAAGGATACTGCAAAGGAGGTTTTTTATGCAAAAAAAAGTGTTTTACTGGAAAGACTCACTGTCAGAGCTTAAGAACGTAAAGAGCTTATGCACGGTGGCTATGCTTATGGCGCTCTCCACAGTGCTTAACATGGTATCTACGATTAATATCGGTCAATTCATACACATCGGATTCTCGTGGATACCGATGGCGATCATACCAGCTCTTTTCGGTCCTGTGACTGGGGCATTTTCAGCTGCTGCACTGGATGTTATAAATTACTGCACAAGGCCTGACGGGGCATTTTTCCCTGGATTTACATTGGGAGCAGTGCTTACTGCCATAATTTACGGGCTTTTTCTCTACAGAAAGAAGGCCGGTGTGATAAGGATTTTTGCAGCCAAGGGAGCAGTTACAATTTTAAATAATATTATCCTTAACACCCTCTGGCTTTCAATCCTCTATGGCCAGGCTTTCAAAGTGATCTTTATCCCGAGACTTGTAAAAAACCTGATCACCTGGCCCATCTACAGCCTGATACTGTACTTTACTGTAATGGCACTTGAGAAGACTAAGGCCTTAGAACTTCTAAGAGGCGGTCATTGTCAGAAGGCTTCATGAAGCAGATCCTAATATAGCGGTCCGAGAGGAACGGGAAAGTAGAGCAGTCCCTTATCATAAGCTTCTGTTTTATGCATTTATCAAAAAGTGAGTGACTGTCTTCATTTTTATCAAGGATCTGAAGCAGCATAAAGTTCGCATTCGGATAGTAAGGCTTGAAAACAGAGCTTTTTTTAAAGATGTCATACAGCCGCTTCTTCTCGGATGTGATCAGATCCTTTGTCGCCTTTATGTATTCGATGTCGTTAAACATGATCTTTCCGGCCTCTTCGGCAAGGGATGATATCATCCACGGATTTTTTTTCTGATTTATCTCTTTTAGAAGGTCTTCATTTCCGGTAACAGCGTAGCCGAGGCGAAGGCCGGGCGACGCGAAGAACTTCGATGTGCCGCGGAGGACTATAAGGTTATTGTAGTCAGCAGTCAGCGGAACGGAAGTGACCAGAGGCTCGTCCGATACGAACTCCACGTAGGTCTCATCAACCATAACATAGATATCGTGCACTTTGCAGGCGTCTAAGATAAGTCTCATGTCGCGGTTTTTTATCACTGATGAGGTCGGGTTGTTCGGGTTGCAGAGAACGATAAGGTCGATATCATCAGTCAGCTTACTGATAAAATCATCTATCTGCAGTGTGAAATCGTTTTCCTCACGAAGTGGATAGTACGAAGTGCGCCCGCCGTTTAAGGTGATCTCACGCTCGTATTCTGAGTATGTCGGCCCGAGGATCAGCGCCCGCTTCGGAGCCGTGACACTTATAAAGAGAGAAATAAGTTCTGTCGCGCCGTTTCCGACAATAATATAGTGTGGATCGCAGCCCGCATAGGAGGATATAGCCTTTCGAAGGTCACTATACTCCCTGTCGGGATAGGTCTCGATGCAGTGAACATGATCGGAGAGATCCGAGGCGAGCTTCGGCGAGATGCCTAAGGGGTTTACGTTTGCGGAGAAGCTTACGATCTCCTCTTTTTTGATGCCGTATATTTTTTCAATCAGCTCCATGTCGCTGCCATGAAAATGGTCTTTATGTTTAAGCATTTTTGATCACTCCTTTTATTGAATAAATAACATAAAACATTTATAATCATTATAGTATTTTTGTAATTTATGTAAAGAAAGGACTTTCCTTTGAAAGAAAAAATCGCAAGGCTCGCAGAAGGTGAATTTGAACGGGACTTCCCGGAGCCTCTTACGGACCCTGATATCATTGAAAAAGATGGAGTAGAGGGCTCTGACATCACAGGAAGCTTTCGCATTTATACAGATAGTGACCTTCCTCTCGATGGTATGGTCTGCTCTTCAAACCCTTATGTGAAATCAGAGCAGAGCGATTTTTCAGGTAAGGAAGCTGTAATCGACTTTACTGCTCATACCGGCGGATTCTATCACGGACAGACCTTAGATGGAGCTTTTTCGATAATCTGCGACGGATTTTCCAGAAAAATCCCATACACTTTTACCGTTATTGAAAAATTCCCAAGATATGACGGCAGAGATATCAAAAATCTCGCAGATCTCTACGAGCTGGAGAAAACAGACAGAAGGGAAGCAGTTTCTGTTTTTTCCTCAGAGGAATTTAAAAAGCTTCTTATCAGGCACTTTCCTGACAGCTGGCTAAGCTACAGGGCGCTAACCGGGACTATGGGATATACACCGCTGGCTCTCGAGAATTTTCTCTGTGAGAACGGTCTTAAAGAGCCTGTCAGGCTGCATGTCTTCCCAGCCGAGCTCAATTACTATGCAGTAAACGAAGATATCAGGGAGAGTTTCCGCGTTACTAGAAATACCGACGGATATGTTTCGCTTTGTTTTTCAGTTCCGGAAGACAGTTTTGTTTCTCTTGAGAATACGGAAGGCACTGACAGTGATTTCTACGGAGGAACACTCGAGGTTCCTTTTTTTATCAGATATGACCGTATCCATCAGGGATTAAACACTACAAAGCTGACTATCAGGGGCAATGGCATCCTTATAGAGAAGGATATCACTGTCTCAACTTATGGCAAGGGTGAGCCGGTTTATGTAAAGGATCGTGAGAGAAAGAATACCATTGTAAACGGCTTGAAAGGGTATCTCGATTTCAGATTAAGAAAGACCGACACGATGGCATTTTTAAAGTCGGCAACTGACGCCTGCGAATATTTTCTGAATCAGAATCCGGCTGATGTCCAAGCACTGCTGTACAGGACTATGGCACAGATCGTGGCCGGTCAGAAACAGAAGGCACTTACGACGATCTCACTGCTTAAAGAGATGATCGCCGACAAGAAGAGCTTCGAATGGGCTTTTCTTTTGTATCTGTGCACTCTGATGGACTCAGACGAGAGCTATATCGATACCATAACAAGAGAGATAGAGGGGATACAGAAAGAGCTTGACGACCCGAGAGTGTTCTGGTTTCTGCTGTTTTTACGAAAAGAGTACACTGATGACCCTCTGAAGCGCCTCTCAGATATTAGAAAGTGGATAAACAGGGGCTGTCACAGCCCAGTCCTCTATGCTGAAGCCCTCGATGTAATGAACGCCTATCCGGAGTACATCGGGCAGATCGACAGTTTTTCGCTTTCAATCCTTCGCTTCGGACAGAGAAACGGGGTATTAAGCCACGAGATAGTCAAATATGTGGCGAAAAGCATCGGAGAGCTTAAGACATTTAATCCGGGAGTGTTCGATTTTGCGGGAAAGCTATATGACAGATACGACGATGACGAGCTTTTATCGGCTATAGACTCATATCTTCTCAGAAACAGATGCGTTGGTGAGCAGTACAAGATCTGGTACAAGAGGGGCATTGAGCTCGATCTGAACCTGACGGGGATTTACGAGACCTATATGTCCTGCATCGACGACAGTGATACAGACCTGCTGCCGAGGATGCTGCTTTTGTATTTTTCGTACGATGTAAATGAGATATCTGATGAAAAGAGGGAGTACCTGTATGCGAATGTCATTATGTATAAAGACAGGATACCGGATATCTATGAGACCTACAAGAGCCAGACTGAGCGCTTTGCTATAGAAAAGCTGCAGGGAAATGTTATCGACGATTTTCTCTCTATTATCTACAGGGACCTTTACCAGAGAAAATTCTTTGATGACGATCTCCTGTCGAAATTAAAGGGACTTAAGAATTCAAGAAAAGTGTTCTGTCTGTCGCAGAAGTCCGGCAGACTTTCGATATATACGCCGAAGATCAGGACACCTTATGTTACAGAACTGAAAGATCACGCGGCTGTAATAGATATTCCGGAGGAGAATTTCTTTACTGTTCTTACGAACCAGAACGGTACTTTTGCCGAGAAGGAACTGTTCTACACAGAGAAACTCCTCCCTGAGCTCTCAGAGATTGAAGACAATAAGACGCATGAGGGGAAGGCTCTGATTACAGAGGATACGGAAGAGGCTTTCGCCGACAGCGTTATTTCTTCAAATGACTATGACAGCGTTGATATATCTTATCTTCCTGCAAAGATTTCGCTTTCGAACAGAAGACCTGAGGTCGTGACTTATTATCTGAGAAAGCTGATAGAGGAAGACAGGACAGGGCAGGCATTTTCACTGATCAAGGATGTCTACGGTTTTCTTGTTCCGGAAAATGTTCTTCTGCATCTTGCTACAAAGATGTGCGAAAACAGTGAAGAAGACGAGTTTCTGACAGGTCTTTCAATCTGGCTCTTAGATCACTACCTCTCAAATGAGATAACGTTAAAGTACCTCTGTGCAAATTACAGAGGACCGCTTAAGGAACTTGTATCTGTTTTCAAATATGCGAAGGCCAGAGGCTGCGAAGTCACAGATCTTGCGGGACGCATTTTAGAGCAGATGATGTACGAAGAGGGAGACTGCGATATTGCCGATGATATTTTCATGTCGTATGTTCCGCTCCATTCCGATGACAAGACTCTTATCAGAGCGTATCTTACATATTTTTCAGACAGGTATGTCCTTGGAAAAGAGAAGAGCAGAAACGAGGATTTCTTTACTAATATCAGAAATCTCTATGTTACAGACCACGACATAAACCAGAGCGTAAAGACGGCACTTTTGAAGCACTACGCTTTTTCCTCTCCTCTGAAACCGGCAGAGTTTTCAACGGCAGAGGAGATCCTGCGCGACAATATTTTAGATGGCAGATATTTCTCCTTCTACAAAAAAATGGACATTCACCTTGTAAGAGAATTCGGACTCTACGAGAGAGTTTTTATCGAAGTTCACTTTAAGCCCGGTAAGCAGCTTGTACTTACGCTAAACCCTGGATCTGATAAGGAGAGGTTCATGGACATGGATGAGGCGTACGATGGCATTTACATCTCGTCTCTGATACTTTTCCATGGTGACAGCGTCCCATACGAGGTCAAAGACCAGGATGGAAACAGAGTTGACAACGGCAACGCTTCGAACCAGGATTATCCGGACGGCTGTGTAAAGAGCAGATTCGGGCTTATAAATGAGATCTCTGAGGAAGAGAAAAATTCCGACAGCGCTATAGAAGAAAGCATCAGAGAATATATCAGGCTCGATGTTTCGTCGGAAGATTTATTTTCGATGGTGTGAGAAATGGAAGATAAACTATTACCTAGAACTGGAGCGGTCTACGGGATCGATGTCTCGGAAGACAGGGCTCTTATAAGTTATGTAAATCCGGATGGCAGTTCACCGGTCACTGTCTCTTTAGTCTATGGAGAGGAAAATTACTGTGTACCGATGGCTGTAGCCAAAAAAGAGGGGATAGGCCAGTGGTACACTGGAGAGGAGGCCATAAGCCACGCCGATGAAAAGGGTGTTACGCTGATACCAGACTTTTACAAGAGGGCACTCGAGAACGAGAAGATCATAGTGGATGCCGACCTCTTTTCCGGAAGGGATATTTTTACGATATATCTGCGCAGACTGTTATCGATGGCTTTGACTATGAGTGGGATAAAAGACACGCAGCTTCTGGTCTTCTGCGTACAGGAGGTCACACAGGAGACAGTCTCGCTTTTTTCCTACTGTGCTGAAAAAATCGGCATAGACAGGGACAAAATTGCTGTAATCGACAAAAAAGAAGCATTTTATTACTATTGTCTGTCGCAGAGCCCGGATATCAGAAGGCATGACCTCGTACTGTTCGAGTGTGAGAATTTAAATGTCTATGCGCTGAGGCTTAATAAAAATGCTTCGGACGACGGAGAGTTTATTACTTTAGATGAGAAATATTTTACACTTGACCCTTCGGATAAGGACTCTTCATTTGACGAAGCCTTAAAAGAGATGCTAAAGGGCAATCTTGTCTCTGCCATATTTTTGACAGGGGCTGGATTTTCAAGGGAGTGGATGAACCTGTCACTGCAGAGGGCACTGCTCGGACACAGGGTATTTACAGGACAGAACCTCTACACACGTGGCGCAGTCTACGCCGCAATGGTAAAGACAAAGAGCGTCAACTGGGGGTACACCTATGTGGGTGACCACGAACTGAAACTTAATGTTTCGCTTAAAGTTTCCGATTTGAACGATCTGAAATTTTATCCGCTGATAAGAGCCGGCGAGAGCTGGTATGAGGAGAAGGGAGAGTGCGAGGTGATCCTCGATGGAAGCCCGGAGGTTGAGATCTACATCGGACGACCGGATTCGAGAAAGACCGTGGCCTCTGTCTTAAAGCTTAAAGACCTCCCGGTCCGTGACAACCGGCTGACGAGGCTCCGCATCACTGCAACTCCGCTTTCTGACAAAAAAGTCAGCATAAAGATTCTCGATATGGGTTTTGGCGAGATTGCAAGAGGAAGCGGAAAGACATTTACTACAACGATTGGGGTAGATTAAATGGGAGAATTAATACTATGCAGGAAGCCACTTGCTCCGGCACCGTTTTACATAGAAAGCACATCTTTAAATATATATTCGCTCGAGGAACTGAGCTGGTTTATCTTTCACCACACTGATATCTTAGAGAGCGATTTTCTGTCTGATGAGCTTATAGACTGGATTTCAAATGAGGCCGGATACCGCGATCTTTCGCTGCGTCTTAAGGCGGGAAGGGATGCAGATACGCCATTCCATGTGCTTATCGAGATGATCCTCACGTCATGCGGCTACCTGACTCCGAAGGAGATAAAGGACTGTGTACGCGAAGTCAGGCTTTCAGCGGGACTTTCTACTGCTGAGAAAAGAAAGAAGCGCGCAGACCTTATGGTTCAGAGCGGTGCCTTGAGAAAGGGTATAACAGCATATCAGAGAATACTTGCTACCGAGGACTTGGAGCGCAGTACTTACGGGGATATCTGCCACGATATTGGCTATGCCTATGCCAGATTGTTTCTTTTTGACGAGGCAGCGGAATGGTACAAAAAGGCCTACGAGCACAACTTAAGCATAAAGAGCCTTATGCAGCTTCTGTTCTCCCTTATGGAGCTAAACGACGAGGACGGCATAAAGGACATTTGTGAGACATACCATATTGCAGATGAGGAGCTCGAGAGAGCAAGAGCCGTGTTTGCGGCTGCCGGTGAGACTAAGGCTGTAAAGGCTGCCACTGAGAAGGTGACAGACGGTGGAAATCTCCATGAATTTGTCGCAGGGCTAAAGTCCGACTACATCAGAAAGTATGGTGCATAAATATTGTTTGGATTTAAAAGGAAAAAAAAGAACAAGACAGAAGACGAGATATTTACGGACTTAGTCGATGAGGCAAATGCCATAGATGACATGGAAAGTCCGAAGAAGATCGAGCACATGATCCTCGATTCTTGTGAAGAGATCATCTCGGAGACAAAGGATATCGAAGGCAAAAAAGCCGAATACAGAGTCCTGACCAGGTATCTTGAAGATATAAAGAGAATCCACGAGCTTAATCCCAAGGAGGCCGCTGCTGTAAAAAAGGCAGCTGCTGCTATTGAAAAAGTCCAGAAGAGCAGGAAAACTTTTATAGATGCTCCGAAGACTATCTCCGACGACGCATACTCCGTTATAGCCGAAAATGACAGAACTATAGAACGGGAGATCAGCCGCATGAGAGAAAACGAGATCCTCCAGTCGAATACCGCGGCAAAGATGCATGCTCTTGAAGCAGATAAAGGAGAGCTTAAGCTTGATTTTGACGAGGCATCATCTCACGCTTCATTTGCCAGAAGAATCTGCATTCTGCTTATGGTCCTTTTTGCAGCGAGCCTTATATTTCTTTTTGCGGCAGGCGGATCATCAGGCAGTGCAGCGTCACAGATAGCGGGTATTTTTCTTATAGTTTTTGCTGTAATTGCCATGCTTTTGTTCATGTGGCAGGCTTCTTCCATAAGACAGCGGAAAGCACTCCTTTCGAATTTAAATTCCACTATAACTGCGTTAAATGTCACCAGAATGGAGTACGCAAATGTCACAAAAGCGGTAAATGCCACGGCTGATAAATACCATGTGCACTCGTCAACGGAGCTTACCTACCTTTTCAATGCCTATGAGGATTTTAATTACAGAAGAAACAGGTTCGTAAAGGATGACGAGGATTTAACATATTGGAACGAATATCTCCTCAGGCTTCTCGCACCGCTCAGGCTCTACGACAGCAAGATATGGCTGAAGCAGGCGGCTGCTTTAAATCATGAAGATGCCATGCGTGACGTTCACAGTGAGCTCGTCCAGAAGAGAAAAGACGTAAGAGAGCAGATAAGGCTTGAGATCCACCAGGTAAAGAGCGAACGTGACGAGATAGATAAGCTTATGAAAGAGGCAGATTTCTATGTACCTGAGATCATAGAGATCATCAGATCCGTTGACAAGCTCTGCGGACTTGACAGATTGAGAAAAGAAGAGGATGATAGTGTTCTGAAGTCTCTCGACAAGGAGGAGACCGAGGAGCAGAATGCCAAAACACCTGACAGCGAACCAGCAGAAAAAGAAGCTGGATCACCGGATGGTGAATCAGTGGAAAAGGAAGAGACTCCTGAAGCAGAACAGACTGAAAAAAATAATACGGAACCGGAGAAGGTCCCAGAGAAAGAAGAGCACAAAGAAATGAAAGTAAGAACCAGATTTGCACCATCACCTACAGGAAGAATGCACGTTGGAAACCTTCGTACAGCACTCTATGCCTACCTTATCGCAAAGCATGCAGGCGGAGATTTCATACTTCGTATTGAGGATACAGATCAGGAGAGATATGTCGAGGGAGCTGTTGACATCATATATAAGACCTTAAAAGACACCGGACTTGAGCACGACGAGGGCCCGGACAAAGACGGCGGAGTCGGCCCTTATGTCCAGAGCGAGCGTGTAAAGCAGGGCATCTATATGAAGTACGCCAGGCAGCTTATTGACAAGGGAGAAGCCTATTACTGCTTCTGCACTCCGGAGAGACTCGAGAGTTTAAAGAAGGAAGTCGTAGACGAAAACGGTGAGAAGAAGGTCGTATCCATTTATGACAAGCACTGCCTCCACCTTTCAAAGGAGGAGATCGAGGCCAATCTTAAAGCTGGAAAGCCTTATGTCATAAGACAGAACAATCCGACCACAGGAACGACTACTTTCCACGACGAGATCTACGGAGACATCACAGTTGACAACAGCGAGCTTGACGACATGATCCTTATCAAGTCTGACGGCTATCCTACTTATAACTTTGCAAATGTGGTCGACGACCATCTGATGGGCATCACACATGTCGTCAGAGGAAATGAATACCTGTCTTCATCACCGAAGTACAACAGGCTCTACGAGGCCTTCGGATGGGAAGTTCCGAAGTACATCCACTGCCCGCTTATCACAAACGAGGAGCATCAGAAGCTTTCGAAGAGAAGCGGCCACTCTTCATTTGAGGACCTTGTCGAGCAGGGATATCTGCCTGATGCCATTGTAAATTTTGTGGCACTTCTCGGCTGGAGCCCTGAGGACAACCAGGAGATCATGAACCTTCCGGAGCTTATCGAGAAGTTCGACTACCACCATATCAATAAGTCGCCTGCAGTCTTCGATACTACGAAGCTCAAGTGGATGAATGGCGAGTACATTAAAAAGATGGATCCTGCTGCATTCTATCAGGAGGCAAAGCCTTACATCGATAAGGCAGTAACGAGAGACTGTGACAAGGAGAAGATCGCAGGACTCGTTCAGTCGCGTATCGAGATCTTCCCTGATATTGCAGGACTTGTGGACTTCTTTGAAGAGGTACCTGAGTACGAGACCTCTCTTTATGTAAACAAGAAGAACAAGTGCACAGAGGAGAACTCACTCGAACTTTTAAAGTCTGTCCTTCCGATCCTTAAAGATCAGGACGATTTTTCAAATGATGCGCTTTTTGCGACGCTTAAGTCATTTGCGAAAGAGAACGGCTACAAGGTTGGCTTTGTTATGTGGCCGCTTCGTACGGCGCTTTCCGGCAAGCAGACTACACCTGGCGGCGCTACGCAGATCATGGAGATTCTCGGAAAAGATGAGTCATTGAAGCGTATAGAGGCTGGCATCGAAAAACTTGAGAACAAATAAATAAAACCCGGAATAACCGGGAAGCAGGGGGATAAAGTATGGGGAGAATACTTTCAAATGAGCAGCAGGCTGCTGTAGACCACTTCATGGGGCCCTGCCTTTGCATTGCAGGGCCGGGAAGCGGCAAAACACTTGTCATCACCGAGCGTATAGCGTCTCTTGTAAAAAAAGGCGTTGAGCCAGGCAGGATTCTTGTTGTCACTTTTACGCGGGATGCAGCCTCATCTATGAAGAGACGCTGCGAGGGTGAGCATAAGATTTACCCTTCGCCTGCATTCGGCACATTCCATTCAGTTTTTTACAATATTTTACTAAAAGAGGGAAAGATCAGACCGGAGCGCCTTATCTCAGGAAGAAAGGCCATTGGGCTTCTTTCGCTGTCCGTAAATGAGTGCGGCAGGAAGGAGGTGAATTCAGAGTTCTATTCAGCCCTTCTTCGGACCATAAGCTATTACAAGAATACCGGCTTTCTTGACGAAAATCTCTATCCAAACGATACCACAACAGATGAAGTAAAAAGTATTATCGCATCCTTCGCAAAGAATACGACAGATGCAGGATACTTTGATTTCGACGATATCTTGGTTGAGACCAGGCGGTTCTTTTCAAGTCATCCAGAACGGCTTGACTTCTGGCGGAAGAGGTTCCCTTTTATTCTGGTCGACGAAGCGCAGGACATGAATAAGCTTCAGTACGACATAATTACAGAACTTTCTCATCCTCTCGACAATCTGTTTCTGGTCGGTGACGATGACCAGGCAATTTACGGCTTCAGGGGAAGCGACCCGTCATTTCTATTAAAGTTCAGGCAGGATTTTCCGAAAGCAGAGAGCATTATCTTAAATAAAAATTACAGGAGTGACTCGATTATCGTCGAATCGTCCGCTAAGCTTATCTCTGAAAACAGAGAAAGATTTAAAAAAAATCTGTCGGCCTTTTCGAAGGACAGGGGAAACATTGAGCTTATTACCTCAAAGGATGAACGCGAGGAAGGACGCCTCGTAGCTCAAAAGATAAAGGAGCTTCTGGACAGGGGAGAGGATCCTTCAGAAATCGCTGTCCTCTACCGCAGCAGGATGGTAAGTGCCTGCCTTCTCGAGGAGATGGAGAGGCTTTCTTCTCCTGGCACTTGCGATGACATATTTTTCTATAAGAGTTTTGTATTCATCGACATTTTATCCTACCTTGAAATTTCACAGAAAGATGTCGTAAAGCGAGAGGATTTCGTTACAGCGCTTACCCACCCTGATAAAAATATCGGAGTCATAGGCCTCGGCAGAAAAGAGGTAGACAAAAGGGAGTGGCTTGATAAGATGAAAAAGACTGTATTTGCAAAGGATGCCGTCTTATTTATCGGAGACATAAGTTTTATCTCGCGCCTTTCACCTTCTGCCGCGATAAACTATATCCTTAAAAAAATGGGATATGGGAAGTTCATCCGCGACTTTTCATATAAAAACGGGCAGGACGCATCAATCTACAACAGGCACGCTGAGATCCTCCAGAAAGAAGCAATGCGCTTCAGGCATATCGGCGATTTTTGCGAAGCGATGCATGAAAAAAAGGAGAGGGCTCTTTTTTCAGAGACTAAGTCAGACAGGAAAAGCAAAATCGGCTGCTACACATTTCATGGTTCGAAGGGCCTAGAGTTTAACACTGTCTTTATAATCGGAGCCTGCGACGGGATCACTCCGTCGGATAAGGCAGACACAGCCGCTAAGATCGAGGAGGAGAGGCGCATCTTCTATGTCGCGATGACTCGCGCAAAAAAGAGCCTCTACATCTCAGTCTGCGGGAAGTACGGTAATCATATTTACTATCCGTCTCCGTTTCTGAAAGAGGCTTTTGGCAGTTTGTGACAAATTTTCGTTTTTTTTGAAATGAGATATGCTATAATTAGGGCTAACGGTTGCGGATAAATAAAGAATTTGGAGATTATATGAGTTTAGAAATGAAAAAAGGCAGCTTTTTAAACTACGGAGCGTTCCACTGCAGGGGTGGAGTAGAGCTCACTGTGGTTGCAAGGAGGGAGGGCGGCCTTTCTGTCATTTTTTACGATAAAAAAACAAAGAAGATGCTCGAAGAAGTCACTTTAAGTAAGTCTATGAGTGTTGGACGGGTGTACTCTGTCTTTTTTCCCGCACTTAAAGGCGACATCTGCTATATGTTAAAGGATTCCGACGGCATTTACCTAGACCCTTATGCTCCTGTCATATCTGGCCGCGAGAAGTGGAACGATGTCTCGAGAAAGAAGAACGATTTTGATGTCTACGGCTGTGTGGGCGAGTGCTGTGCTGATTTTTCTGAGAAGCTTACGGCAGTTTCCCCGGAGGATATGGTAATCTACAAGCTCCATGTCAGGGGATTTACAGAGCAGAACGGACTTCCGGCTTCAGCCCGTGGCAACTACAAAGGCATTATAAAAAAACTGCCGTATCTGAAGGAGCTCGGAATCACGTCGCTTCTATTAATGCCTGTCTATGACTTCGAAGAGATCAGATACCATTCATACAAGGTCACAGAGCCTGACGATACAGTAGGGGAAGTTACTTCAGAGCCTTTTGGAGTCAATTACTGGGGTTACGGGGATGCCTCCTATTTTGCGCCGAAGGCGTCATATTTCGGATCAGACCCGCAGAAGGGAATGGATACTCTTGTAAATGCAGTCCACAGGGCCGGGATGGAGATTCTTCTCGAATTTTCTTTCACTTCCGAAAAAATAATAAACAATCCGAGATTTATTTCAAATATTTTAATCTGGTGGCATATGAGATACAAGGTCGACGGTTTTCACCTTATCGGTGAGGGACTTCCGATAAAGTATCTGCTGTCTCACCCTAAGCTTTCAGATGTAAAGATCTTCTACGACAGAGTTGATGAGAGAGACCTGTCACACGAGCAGCACAAGAGATTTTTTTACTACAACGACGATTTCATCTATCCTCTGAGGCGGCTTGAAAATCATATGGACGGCTCTGTAGCAGAGCTTGCAAACCAGATGAGAAAACAGGGAAAGAAGTTTGGCTTTGTAAATTATACGGCTGAAAAGACAGGTTTTACCCTTTTAGATGCGTACAGTTACGGTGAAAAGCACAATGAAGCCAATGGCGAGGAAAACCGCGACGGAAGCAACTACAACTGCAGCTCAAACCACGGATACGAGGGCAGGACGAACAGCCGCAATGTCAATCGAAAGAGGCTTGTCTGCATCAGGTCGGATTTTGCTCTTCTGATGCTCTCCCAGGGAATACCGCTTATCACTGAAGGCGATGAGTCATTAAATTCAGCGGAGGGAAATAACAACCCGTACGGACAGGATAACCCGGTTGGCTGGGCACAGTTTTCAAACAAAAAAGATGCCAGATACCTGCGTGAGTTTGTAAAGCAGCTTATAAAATTCAGGAGTGACCATCCCGCAATAAGGAGCGCTCTTCCTATGAAGCAGTGCGACTACATTGGCTGCGGTCTTCCTGATCTTTCGTACCACGACAGAGAGCCGTGGATCATGGGCATCGGCCCCGAGAAGAAGGGCCTCGGCATCCTCTATGCCGGAGCTTATGTATCTAAAGACTCAGAGGATGTGATGGTCCTTATGAACTTCTACTATGAGGACAGGACGTATGCTCTCCCTGGGCTTAAAGACTCAAGAAAATGGTATCTGTGTGCAAATACCGGGGAAGAGGCCTTCTATGAAAATCCAATTCTGTGTAATGAGGACGAAATAACCGTTCCAGGTGGCACGGTATCTATCCTTGCAGGTAGGTAATATGAGTTTAAAGAAAGCTTTTTTACATTTCAAGACGATCACACATCACCGGCACTTAGTCATGAAAGGCTGCTTTAAAGTGGGACTTTACAGGCAGGGCCTGCTGCACGACCTTTCGAAGTACTCCTGGACAGAGTTCAGGGTCGGAGCTAAGTACTATCAGGGCACCAGAAGCCCGAATAACGCGGAGCGCGAAGCGACAGGTCTCTCTACCGCATGGCTCCATCACAAAGGCAGAAACAAGCACCACTACGAGTACTGGATCGACTACAATGTGGATTCCAAGCCCGGCGAATATCCGCTTATCGGCATGAAGATGCCCGTAAAATACGTTGTAGAGATGTTTATAGACAGGATTTCCGCCAGCAAAAACTATCTCGGTGACAAATATACCGATGATGCAGCTTATAAGTACTATCTGAAGGGGCACGGGCACTACCTGATCCACCCGGAAAGTGACGCACTGCTCTCAAAGCTTCTGAAGATGAACGCAGAGAAGGGCGAGGAAGCGACCTTTGCCTACATCAGGGAATTTGTCCTGAAAAAACATAAAAAACATCAAAGCATCTCGTAATACTCAGATTTTATTTCTTACATAGTGATTTAAAAACACTTCCCTCAAGTATCCTTTCTGGCAGAGAGAGGATACTATCCCAAGGAGTTCGAGCAGGGTAAGTCCGCATTCGTCCTGCACTTCATCGATACCTTTCGCATTAAAATCAAACGACTTAAATACTTTAAGCTCATCTGCCGCAAGATCAGGAGTTTTTTCGCTAATCTGATTCACAGAAAGTTCTGCGGCATGGGGGCCGAATTCGAGTTCGCAGGCGAGAGCTTCAGGTGAGGTAACGATCCCGGCTCCCTGGGCGATAAGCCTGTTACAGCCACAGCTTAATGGGTCTGTTACTTTTCCAGGAAGTGCATAGACGTCCCTTCCCTGGTCGAGAGCAAAGTCCGCTGTGATAAGACTTCCGGACTTCTCCCTGGCCTCTATCACACATACTGCCTTTGAAAGCCCGCTGATAAGCCTGTTTCTGTCTGGAAAATATGCTGCAAGGGGCTGGGTCCCCGGTGCATATTCTGAAAAAACGGCTCCGCCTTTGGGGATATCTCTGTAGAGAGTCCTGTTCGACTCCGGATAGCAGATATCGAGTCCACATCCTAAAAACGCGTAGGTCTTTCCTCCTCCGTCTAATGCGCCGCGATGAGAATAGGCGTCGATTCCATAGGCCATTCCGCTGACTACAGAGTAGCCTGACTTTGCAAGACACTCTGCGATATTTCCAGCCATTACCCGTCCGTAAGCAGAGCAGCGCCTTGCGCCAACCATCGCGACGACCTTTTCTTCAGGTTCAGGCAGAGTTCCACAGTAGAAAAGTGCGACCGGATCCTCATGTATATACTTAAGAGTCTCTGGAAATCCGCTCTGGTAATTCATCACGAGATCAAAGCCCTTATCTGAAAACCTCCGGAAGCTTTCTTTTAAAGCAGGGCTTTTCAGCTCGTCTTTGAAGGCGAAAAGCTCTTTTTCATCAATGATGTCAAATGCGAGTATTTTTTTGTCGGATGCATTTAAAAATCCATTTACATCTGAAAAAATCTTTAGCAGTTTTCTCTTTCTGCCTCTCGAGAACAGTTTGGTGGAGGCGAATGCAAATTCTTCAAATATCATAGCGCGGCCTCCCAGAATCTGCGGTCGAGGCTTCGAAAAAAGCAGGCCTCAGCTATATGATCCTTACCGACATCTTTAATGCCTGAAAGATCTGCGATGGTACGCGAGACCTTAAGAATCCTGTAATATCCGCGGGCAGTAAGGTCCATGTTCTCAAACATCTCCTTTACGAATTCTTTTACGCTGGCGCTGAGACGGCAGTACTCCTCGATGTCGGAAGACGGAACCTGTGAGTTGTAGTTATACGAACAGAGGCTGTAGCGCTCTTTCTGGATCATAGAGGCTTCGATTACACGCTTTCTGATAGAATCTGAATCCTCGTCTTCGCTTTCTCCGAAGAGATCAGTGATCAAAACCTTCTTCGCCTCGACACAGAGATCGAATCTGTCGAGAAGCGGCTGACTTATCTTAGATAAATAGCTTCTTATCGAACTTACTGAGCAGGTACAGCGGGCGGAAGGGTAGTAGCCGCATCTGCACGGGTTCATAGCTGCTGCAAAGAGAAAATCCGCAGGGTATTCCTCCTGGTATCTGTTGCGGACGACGTTTATCTTTCCCTCTTCGAGCGGCTGCCGGAGAACCTCTAATACATCTCTTTTAAACTCAGGAAGCTCATCTAAAAACAGCACACCGTTGTGGGCCATAGTGACTTCTCCCGGTGTCACGTTGCTGCCACCACCTGACATCGCAATCGCAGTAACAGTGTGGTGAGGGCTTCTGAAAGGGCTTTTGATGTTCTGGTAGGAAAAATTGTTCTTTCCGCTTATACTGTAAATCTTCATAAGCTCTAGTTTCTCGCTGTCCGAAAGTGGCGGAAGGATAGAAGGCAGGCACCTGGCGGCCATGCTTTTCCCGGCGCCGGGAGGGCCGTACAAAAGAAGGTTGTGCATTCCGGCAGCAGCTATCTCGCAGGCTCTCCTTGGCGCTTTCTGCCCATGGAGGTCTTTAAAATCCATGTATTCATATTCATCAGAAGAAGAGTCTTCAGGTGAAGGTATAAGAGGCTTTGGCAGAGTGCCTCTTTTAATAAATTCTATCAGCTCTTCGATAGAAGAGACTCCGGTGGCCCTGATTCCGGGAACCAGGGCCGCTTCGCCGAGATTTTCCTTTGGAATAATGCATTTCGTAAGTCCTTTTTCCTTTGCGGCAAGAAGCATCGGAAGCACGCCCCGTACAGGCAGAATCTCGCCTGACAGCCTGAGTTCTCCAAGGACAAAAGTATCGTCAAATGAGTCACTCTTAAAATAACCCATGGCGAGAAGCACAGAGCAGGCCACTGGAAGGTCAAAGCCGCTTCCGCTTTTTTTCTGATCGGCAGGGCTTATATTTACAGTGATGCGCCTTGCCGGAAGCGGTACGCCGATAAGCTTTAATACAGTTCGAACCCTCTCCCTGCTCTCGCGGACTTCAGTGGCTAGAGTGCCCACCATATCAAAGACTGGCAGACCTTCACTTACATCTGCTTCCACTGTGACGACGGCAGCGTCAAGGCCATGTAAAGTACCTGATTTAATTTGGCTAAACATTAGAAAAAAACTGCGGAAACCGCAGGATCTGAAATGAAAAAATACGAATATTTTTGAAAGACACTATTACATTATCAGAAAAAAAGCAATTTTGCAAGTACAATTCATAAAAAAGAGGCTTGAAAAACAAAAATTAGTGGTGTATATTTATAAACTGCTACGTACTCTACGAAATCGAAATATGAAAGGATATTTTTTTATGGCAAAAAATCTCGTGATCGTCGAGTCTCCGACTAAGGTCAAAACAATCAAGAAATTCCTCGGCAGAAACTATACTATCGCCGCTACGATGGGGCATGTCAGGGATCTGCCGAAGAGCCAGCTGGGAATCGACGTAGAGCACGATTTTGAGCCCAAATATATTACGATAAGGGGCAAAGGGGAGCTTTTAGCTTCGCTGAGAAAAGAAGTAAAGAAAGCAGACAAAGTCTATCTCGCGACAGACCCCGACCGTGAGGGAGAGGCAATTTCCTGGCATTTAATCCCTGCGTTAAATCTTTCGGACAAGGATTATGCCCGCATCACTTTTAACGAGATCACGAAAAAAGCGGTCAAGGAGTCTTTCAAGCACCAGAGAGACATCGATATGAATCTGGTGGACGCCCAGCAGGCCAGAAGAGTCTTAGACCGAATGGTCGGCTACAGCATAAGCCCGCTTCTCTGGGCCAAGGTCAAGAGAGGCCTTTCTGCAGGCCGTGTGCAGTCAGTCGCACTTCGCATCATCTGCGACAGGGAGGATGAGATAAACGCCTTCATACCGGAGGAATACTACACTTTGGATGTAGAACTTAAGGGCTCCGGCAGGAAGAAGCTTACCGCCTCTTACCACGGAAGGGGAAAAAAGGCAGGAAATATCGGATCTAAAGAGGAACTTGACAGTATTTTAAAGGCTATAGACGGAAAAGACTTTACCATTGAATCGATAAGAGATTCCGAAAAGTCCGTTAAGCCGCCTCTTCCATTTACTACATCTACAATGCAGCAGGAGGCCTCAAAGGCTTTAAACTTCGCCGTTGCAAAGACTATGATGGTGGCTCAGCAGCTCTACGAAGGCGTAGAGATAAAGGGCATGGGAACGATCGGACTTATCACCTACCTTCGTACAGATTCCACCCGTGTCGCGGATGAGGCAAAAGCCACGGCAGCTGACTTTATCGAAAAAGAATATGGAAAAGATTATTTAGGGATAAAGACTGACAGAAAGACCGGCGGAAAGAATGTCCAGGACGCGCACGAGGCTATAAGACCGGCAGACCTTACGATTCTTCCATCCGAGATAAAGGACAGGGTCACAAGAGACCAGTTTAAGCTCTACAACCTTATCTGGAAGCGTTTTATGGCATCCCAGATGGCGCCGGAGAAGAGAAAGACCACATCAATTAAGCTCACCTGTGCCGGATACGGATTTAATGCTTCAAGCACCTCTGTCACATTCGACGGTTTCTCGAAAGTTTATGTAGATTCCGACGAAAAGGAGGAGAAGAACTCCAGGGATTTAAAGGCATTTGATGAGGGGGAAGTCCTTTCCCAGGTAAAGACAGATCCGAAGCAGCATTTCACACAGCCGAAGCCGCACTTTACTGAGGCATCTCTCGTGCACACCTTAGAGGAACTCGGGATCGGGCGTCCATCGACTTACGCACCGACGATATCAACTCTTTTAAAGAGGCACTATATCATAAAAGAGGGCAGGAACATCTTCGTTTCCGAGCTTGGTGAGATAGTAAACAATATCATGGTCGAAAACTTCCCTGAGATTGTCGACAAGACCTTCACTGCAAATATGGAAAGTCTCCTCGATGGTGTCGAGGAAGGCAAGGTCGACTGGAAGTCGATCATCAGGAATTTTTACCCGGACCTCGAGAGAGAGGTCACGACTGCCGAAAAGAACCTCGAGAAAGTCGAGATCAAGGACGAAGAGACCGATGTCATCTGTGAGAAGTGTGGGCGCCACATGGTGATAAAATATGGCCCGCATGGCAAATTCCTGGCCTGCCCGGGATTTCCAGACTGCCGGAACACCAAGCCATATCTCGAAAAGATCGGCGTAAAGTGTCCAAAGTGCGGTAAGGATATCGTTATCAGAAAGACTAAAAAGGGCCGTAAATTCTATGGCTGCGAGGATTATCCTGCCTGCGACTTCATGAGCTGGCAGAAGCCTGTCGAAAAGAAATGTCCTCGGTGTGGGAAGTACATGGTCATTCGCGGAAAGAAACTGGTATGCTCAGATCCATCTTGTGGATACAGCGAGCCAAAAATTGAAGAAGAGTCTTGAAATTTATCAGAAAATGGTTATAATTTTCTATATTGAGAGAATTGTTTAGACATTTTGAGGAAAATATGGGCGTAGAATTATTAGATAAGACAAGAAAAATAGGCAAACTCCTTCATAACAACAACCATTCGAAGGTAGTATTCAATGATATCTGCAAGGTCCTTACAGACATCTTAGACTCCTCCTGCATGGTCATCAGCAAGAAGGGCAAGGCCTTAGGCATCAGCCAGCACGAAGATGGACATCACATCACAGAACTCCTTACTGACAAGGTCGGAGAATTTATTAATCCTGACTTAAACGAAAGGCTTTTAGGCATCCTCTCTACGAGAGAGAATGTTAATCTCGGGACACTCGGGTTCGAGCAGGAGGATATAGCTTCGTACAATGCGCTTATTACTCCGATTGATATTTCGGGAGAGAGGCTTGGAACGCTTCTGATCTACAGATACCAGAATCCGTATGACATTGATGATATCATTTTAGCAGAGTACGGGACCACAGTTGTAGGCCTCGAGATGATGCGCTCTGTAAACGAAGAGAACGAAGAGGAAAACAGGAAGATCACAGATGTACAGTCTGCGATAAACACCTTATCCTATTCAGAGCAGCAGGCCATTATTCATATCTTTGCTGAGCTGAACGGGCGTGAGGGCATTCTTGTCACATCGAAGATTGCCGACAGGGTCGGGATTACGAGGAGTATCATTGTAAATGCACTCAGAAAATTCGAATCAGCCGGTGTCATCGAGTCACATTCATCCGGGATGAAGGGCACTTATATTAAGGTTTTAAATGATGCAGTCTTCGGGGAACTTGACAAATTAAAGGAACACATCAGCATATAACTCAATACAACAACATCGTGTGGCATTTTAGCTGAAATGCCACTATTTTTTTGTTAAAAAGCTTGTATTTTTAGGCAAATAAAAATATAATATATATTGATTACATTGTTTTAAGAAATAATTACGGAGGAAACTATATGCTGAAGTCTGATGCATTCAGCTATATAAATCTGATGGATAAGGCACTCGATGCCAGCTGGCTCAGAGAGACCACCATCTCGAATAACATAGCAAATGTAGACACACCGGGATACAAGCGCAAAGATGTGAAGTTCCAGGATATCCTCTTAGATGAGTTAGACAGCACGAAGTACAAAGATCTTGATCAGGCTGTAAAGTCGCTCAATTATAAGGACGACAGCCTCGACGGACAGATCTATACTGATTATCCGGAGTTCGATTACAGACTCGATACGAACAATGTCGATATAGACCAGGAGAGCACTGAGTACGCCGGAGAGCAGCTCAGATATCAGGCTATGTCTACGAGTGTTTCGAGTGCGTTTGCCAGATTTAACATTGTTACGAAGTCATAAGGCAGGAGGTTCTTATGAGTTTATTCCAAGCTTTTAACATATCAGGAAGCGGGCTTACAGCAGAGCGTTTCCGTATGGATACGATATCTGAAAATATCGCAAATATTAATACGACTCACTCCGAGGACGGCTCTGGTCCGTACCGCAGGAAGTCGGTTATTTTTCAGGAGAAGAGACTGAATCCTACTTTTGCCGAGTCCCTGGAGCAGTACGAGAATTCGTACAAGGGGAATGGCGTAAGAGTCGCCTCTGTGGTAGAGGATACGACTACTCCGATGAAGATGGTCTATGACCCGTCGAATCCCGATGCAGATCAGAACGGCTATGTCACATATCCTAACGTAAACACAGTTACAGAGATGACAGACCTTATCGATGCGACACGCGCGTATCAGGCGAATGTCACTGTGTTGAATGGTTTGAAGACCACAGCCCAGCAGGGAATTTCCATAGGTTCATCGGTATAATTACAGGAGTTATAAATGCAGGTTACTGGAATTGATGCTTCAAATACTCTTTATAAGACTGCACCGAAGAGAGGTGGAGAGGATCCGAATTCTGTCGACGATTTCGGAACTGTCTTCGATGCAGCAAAGAATCTGGTTGAAGAGACTAACACATTACAGAACAAGGCAGATGCCGAGCAGGTAAAGTTTGCCCTTGGCCTTTCAGACAATACCCACGATCTTATGATAGCAGCACAGAAAGCCAGGATAGCGCTCCAGTTCACGAACTCGATCAGGACGAATGTCATCCAGGCATACCAGACTATCATGAACATGCAGATTTGATCATAAAAGGAAGAGCTTAAATGCCTGATAGAATTAAAAACATTTTCACAAAAATTGCAGACTGGTGGAAAAAGTTCACTTCCAGACAGAAAGCGCTTATTATAAGTTCCGTCTCGATTGTAGCCATTGCTCTTATCATTTTAGGAGTTGTGGCCACTCGTCCAGACAAGATGACTCTTGTTACCGCAAAGGATGCCACTCAGGCCCAGACTATAAAGGACGATCTCGACGGAGCGAATATCAAATATACCCAGTCCCAGGATGGTATGACTTTTACTATTGACAAGAAGGATGAGGCGAATGCCACTATCATCTTAGGACAGAATGGTATCTATTCCAACGGATATTCCGGCGAGAAAACTGACGACAGCTATCCTTTTTCAAACGTTGTAGATGGCTCATTTACTACGACTGAGTCGGATAAGCAGAGAAAGGACAACTACTTTAAGCAGAAGCAGATGGAAAACTACCTGAAGACTCTGTCAAATGTCAAGGATGCCCAGATAAACTTGAGCGTTCCTGATGATGATGGTACCCTCGCTGCTAAGTCTGAGGAAGCTTCAGCCAGTGTCATGTTAAATCTCTCCGATTCCATGTCAGATGACCAGGCCGCTGCGATTGCCAAATTCGTAGCTACAGGTCTTGGAAATAAGACCACTTCAAATATTACGATCATTGATACAGATGACAACATCCTTTTCTCAGGTGGAGATGAGTCAACTTCAGGTGGTATTGCCTCATCGAATCTTTCTGCCCAGCAGAAGAAGGAGAAGTACATCGAGGATAAGGTAAAGAAAGTCCTCTCGAAGAACGGTTCGGGCAGCGACGCTATCTATGATAATGTACAGGTGGCTGCCAATCTCGATATGAATTTCGACACGACAGAGACCAAGAGCTGGAATTACTCAGTAGCGAGCGGACAGGATCAGGGATATCTTGACAGTCAGACTACAGAGTCGTCTTCATCGACCGGTTCGAACGGTGGACAGCCTGGAACAGCATCAAATAACGGAGTAAACAGCTACGTTACTACAAACAACGGCAATACAAGCAGCGAGTCAAACAAGACCACAAGCAAATACCTGCCGAATGAGACTTATACGGACACTAAGCCTGCAGCCGGCACAGTAAACACATCCAACTCGACTATCACTATCACTGCTTACAATGACGTGATCTATGATGAAGACCAGATGAAGTCTTCCGGTCAGCTTAAGAATCAGACTTTCGACCAGTTCGTACAGGCCAACAGCGGTATGACTGCTGCGAAAGTAAATAACAGCATGTTGAAGGCAGTATCGAATGCTACAGGAATACCTCAGGCAAATATTACGATAAACGCTTACAATGTTCCTCAGTTTCACTATTCTACAGGTGGACGTACCTGGGTTGACTGGCTCGAGATCATACTTGCAATCCTTATCTTTGCGCTTCTCGGATTTGTAGCATTCAGAAGTCTCCGTGGAAAGAAGGAAGAGGAACAGGCAGAGGAGGTATCAGTGGATACACTCCTGAAGGAACAGCAGGAGGATGAGCAGCTCGAGGACATCGGATACAACGAGAAGTCCGAGGCCAGACAGCTCATCGAGAAATTTGTGGACGAAAAACCGGAGGCTGCAGCAAACCTGCTTCGCAACTGGCTTAACGAAGACTGGGGTGAGTGATCATGGCCGATACTACAGCAGAAAGAACAAATACAGCGAATCCGCCGGCAAATGCCCCAGGTGGAGCTCCGGCAAGAACCAATGGAGATGCGCAGGCTAAAGTAGATACTGCCGCACTAGAGGGACTTTCAGGAGTTCAAAAGGCAGCCATCCTTCTTATTACATTGGGCCCTGAGAGGTCGGCTGAGATATTTAAACACTTAAAAGAAGATGAGATCGAAGAGCTGACACTTGAGATAGCAAACACCAGGAGTGTTTCCCCTCAGGTAAAAGATGCCGTCATAAATGAATTCTATCAGATCTGCCTTGCTCAGCAGTACATTGCAGAAGGTGGTATCGGATACGCTAAGGAGCTTCTCGAGACTGCTCTCGGAAGCGACAAGGCGCAGGAAGTCATCAACAAGCTGACTGCATCTCTTCAGGTTCGTCCTTTCGAGTTTATCAGAAAGACAGATCCTTCACAGGTTTTGAACTTTATTCAGGACGAGCATCCTCAGACGATTGCTATGATTCTTTCGTATCTGCCTCCTTCACAGGCGGCTATGATACTTGGAGCCTTATCGCCTGAGAAGCAGGCTGATGTCGCAAAGCGAATCGCAATGATGGACCGTACTTCACCTGAAGTAATTAAGGAAGTGGAGAGAGTGCTTGAGAGAAAGCTTTCATCTCTTATCAACCAGGATTACACCTCAGCAGGTGGCGTAGACTCTACTGTCGCTATCCTGAATGCTGTTGACCGTGGTACTGAGAAGCGTATTATGGAAGCTCTCGAGATCGAGGTTCCGGAGCTTGCAGAGGAGATCAGGAAGAAGATGTTCGTATTCGAGGATA
The DNA here is from genome assembly GCA_003862155.1 of Lachnospiraceae bacterium. GTDB lineage: Bacteria > Bacillota > Clostridia > Lachnospirales > Lachnospiraceae > Weimeria > Weimeria bifida. Next base: position 52,350 of record QOUV01000008.1, on the reverse strand, counting down.
TCCTTCTTCTCGACGACCGTTCTATTCAGCGTGTTTTGCGTGAAGTCGATAACAGTGACCTCGCTACGGCCCTTAAGGGCGCCAATGAGGACGTACAGAATGCCATCTATAAGAATATGTCTTCAAGACTTTCTGCCATGATCAAGGAAGATATCGAGTACATGGGCCCTGTACGTATGAAGGACGTCGAGGAGGCTCAGCAGAAGATCGTCGCTATTATAAGAAGACTCGAAGATGCAGGCGAGATCATTATCTCCAGAGGCGGAGGTGACGACATCGTTGTATAGTGTTTACCATGGCAGCACGGTCAGCAAGGATAAAATTATCATAAATTCCAATGACCGTGCTCTTGAAAAAATAAGAGCCTGGCAGAAACAGTCCGAGGATGAAAAGAGAAGACAGCGCAAAGCAGCTGCCGAGAAATATCTTGGTGGCCTCCCAAAGTCCGAAAATGGAGATCCTCTACTTGAGCAGAACGAAGATGGTTCAGTAAAGATCCCGCTTGGGGACGATGGTGAGCCACTTTTTTCTGTCGATGAAAATGGCGTGCCATTTTTTGAAGAGGAAGAAGAAAACGAAGAGGAAGTGACAGATCCTACTCCTGTAATTTCCGAAGACGAGCGTAAAAAGATCATCGATGCTGCCAACAGCGAAGCCGCTTCTATCATTGAGAAAGCTAAAGAAGAGGCTGATGCTCTTTTCTTAAATACAAGAGACAAGGCCGTAAACCAGGGCTACAATGATGGTCTGGCAAAAGCTCACGAGGAACTTGAGGACAAGCTCAATTCACTTAATGTCCAGAGTGAGACTTTAGAAAAGAACTACAGACAGAAGGAATCTTCTCTCGAGAAAGAAGTTTTAGATACTGTATTAAATGTCGTTCAGAAGGCGTTTGGCATAGAGTTTGGCGATGACAGTGAGCTTCTCCTTCGTCTGGTTGACAACTGCCTGAATCACGTTGATTCAGCGAAAGAGCTTCTTATCCGCGTAAATGAAAATAACTATACTCTCCTTACATCGAAGCGTGGAGAGATTGAAGATAAAGTTGGAGAGGGAGTAAACATCGAATTTGCAAAGGATCCTCTGCTCACAGACGGTCAGTGCATGATCGAGACTGACGGAGGAGTATATGATGTATCGATTGACACAGAGCTTAAGAATCTGATCAAGCGGATCAGGCTCCTTACACTCTGATTTTTTTGTTAAGGTGATCTGATGGATCTTTCCAGAATTGATGAAGCTCTAGATGAGCCGCTTTATGACCAGCTTGGAAAAGTTTCGAAAGTAGTTGGTCTTACAATAGAATCTATCGGTCCGGAGGCAAAGCTCAACGATCTCTGCAAGATTCAGACGGCTTTCGGCACTACTGTTATGGCTGAGGTCGTCGGTTTTAACGACAAGAAGCTGATACTTATGCCGTTTGAGGCGACAGAAGGTATTTCAGTCGGCTCTATTGTCACAAATACCGGAAAGCCGCTCTCGATTCCAGTCGGACCTGGTCTTTTGGGACATACGGTAGACGGAATCGGACGAATCGATGATCTGAAAGAAGGAGAGGAATACCCTCATTTCACAGAAGAGTATCCCTGCGAGGCAGATCCTCCTGACCCGATGAGCCGTGTCATCATAAAAGATCCGCTTCCACTTGGTGTTAAGGCTGTTGACGGCCTTATCACAGTCGGCAAGGGACAGCGTATTGGAATTTTCGCAGGTTCTGGTGTCGGAAAGTCCACTCTGATGGGTATGTTCGCCCGCAATACCAAAGCTGAAATTAACGTTATAGCTCTTATCGGAGAGCGTGGCCGTGAGGTCAGGGAATTCGTAGAACACGATCTGGGACCTGAGGGCATGAAGCGCTCGGTCGTAGTTGTTGCTACCTCAGATAAGCCTGCCCTGATAAGGCAGAAAGCCGCCAAGACTGCTACTGCGATAGCTGAATACTTCAGAGACCAGGGCAAGGATGTTCTTCTTATGATGGACTCTCTGACCCGTTTCTGTATGGCGCAGCGCGAGATTGGCCTGGCTTCAGGAGAGCCTCCTGTTACCAGAGGTTATCCGCCATCTATCTATGCACAGCTTCCGAGACTTCTCGAGCGGGCCGGAAACTCAGACAGGGGTTCTATCACAGGCCTCTACACCGTGCTTGTAGACGGTGACGATTTCAACGAACCTATCACAGATACAGCTAGAAGTATTCTCGACGGACATATCGTTCTAAACCGCCGTCTCGCACAGCGAAACCACTATCCGGCCATAGATGTCCTGGCTTCGATTTCCAGGGTCATGAGCGCAGTTGCAGCATCAGACCACAAAAAAGCAGCAGGACAGCTCAAAAATGTTATGGCCACATATTCTGAGGCAGAGGATCTTATTAATATCGGAGCATATAAGAAGGGCTCAAATCCGGAGATCGACTTTGCGATAAAGAAGATGCCGGAGGTCAACGAATTCCTGCTCCAGGAAACGCACGATAAGTACAATTACGATGAGATCATCGAGATGCTTCTTAAAATTTTCCCTCAGGATCAGGCTCAGAAAAATTCTGAGGATCAGGAACAGAAGGCATCTTAACGCATCGCACCATGTGGTCAGAGAAGGCAGTACCAGCGTATGGCAAAATTTGTTTATCGTCTCCAGAATATCCTGAATTTAAAGCAGATGCTCGAAAACCAGCAGAAGGCTGAGTTTGCTTTGGCTCAGGCAAGGGAGAATGAAGAGAGGGAAAAACTGACTCAGCTTCTCGTAAGAGCTGCAAATTATCAAAACAGGCTCGCGGAAGTTGTGGACAGTGATTCCTTAGATAGAAAAGAGATCATTTTTTTAAGGAATGCAAACACTACTATGAAGTCGCTGATTCGCGACCAGATGTTTGCAGTCCAGAAGGCACAGAACGCTTTGGAGATTGAGCGCCGCAGGCTCGATGAAGCCCGCAAAGAGAGGAAAACTCACGAGAGGCTTCGTGAGAAGGCTTTCGAGGAGTTCAAGCTCGAGCTCAACGCCGAGGACAACAAGGCCAATGACGAGCTGACCAGCTACACCTACGGTTCAGCTAAAAATAAAGATTGATATTCAGGAGAATTTTATGGCAGACTCTAATTCACTTCAGACCGAGGGTGAGAAGCGCCCTAGTCCGAAAAGAAAAGGCAGGAAAAATAAAAAAAGTGATTATGACGAAGACTCAAAGGGCTCGGGCGCTGTAGTCGTTATTACGGGTGTTATCATCCTCCTTACCTGGCTCGGCATCATTGCACTTTTAATACATATGGATGTAGGCGGTATCGGTACTATGATCTCCCCATACCTTAAAAATATCCCAGGAGTAAATAAAATCCTCCCTGCATCTGCTACAGCTTCGGGAAACGCCACAAAGGACGACCCGTATGCTTTTTCATCTATGTCTGAGGCAGTAGCCCGAGTAAAGCAGCTTGAGAAGCAGGTTGCGAAGCAGAAAAAAGAGTTAAATGACGCCAAAAATGACTCTGCCGACATGTCACAGCTTAAAAAGCAGCTGAAGAAGTATCGGGACAACGAGAAGAAATTCGAGAAAGAGAAGACCAAATTCTATCAGCAGGTTGTCTATGCCGACAATGCTCCGGATATTTCAAATTACAAACAATACTATGAGGAGATAGAACCTGAGACCGCCGAAAAGCTATATAAGCAGGTTATCGGAGATCTTCAGACTGATTCGAAGCTTTCTGATTACGCAGCTGCATACTCTTCCATGAAGCCTAAGGAGGCAGCCGCCATCTTTGACAAGATGACGAACAACTTAAAACTTGTTGGAAAGATCCTCTGGACCATGAAAAAAGATGCTAGAGGCAATATTTTAGGACAGATGGATCCGGATACGGCCGCGGCTGTTACGAAGCTTATGGAGCCGAATTCCTCGACCCCGAATAACTCAGGTTCTACAGTAGCGGCTCCGAGTACGTCTTCAGGAAAATAAGATGAATAAAGTTACGGTTTTTATTTCACTTTCAAATTCATACGCTTTAAAAAATAAATATCAGGAACTTATCTGCCTCTATCAGGCCAGATTTATTGCATCACAGCAGTCTGATCTCCAAATGGTCAAATCCATTGAGGAGCAGGCTGCTGCTCTTGAATCTGAAGGAATCCATGTTCCCGCTACATCTGTTATTATTCTCTCGTACAATACTCTTAAATTTACAAAACAGTGCCTTGAAAGTGTAAAAAATACTGTAGATCTCGACAGAAATCAGATTGTTGTTGTCGATAATGCTTCAACCGACGGAAGTGTTGAGTATCTGCGCAGCCTCGACTGGATCACTCTCATAGAAAATCATGAGAACAGAGGATTTCCAGGTGGATGTAACGATGGTATAAAGAATGCTTCTCCAGATAACGACATATATCTGTTAAATTCTGATACAATTCTTCTTCCGAATTCTCTCTTCTGGCTTAAAACAGGGCTCTACGAGAGCGATAAAACGGGAAGCACCGGCAGTGTTACAAATTACGCCAGCGCCAATCAGATGATAGAAAGAAAATGGAAATCTGTTGATGACGTCATCTCATTTGGAACGAAAACCAATGTACCAATGGACCGTCCGTATGAGTATAGAATGTATCTGATCGGCTTTTCACTGCTTCTTAAGAGGACTGTCTTAAATCAGACAGGACTTTTGGATGAACGTTTTAACCCAGGTAACAGCGAAGATCTCGATATCTGTTTTCGTATCGGACAGAATGGCTTTTTTAATGTCCTTTGCCGCAACAGCTTTGTCGTTCATTTTGGCAGCAGATCATTTGCAGAGCTTCAGAAAAATGGACGGAGTTTCGGGAACATTTTGAAAAGAAATAACGAAAAACTCGTTCGAAAGATGCAGTTTGATCCATGGCCTGAACTTTGCTCAGCAAAAAACTGGGCCCTGTCAAAGATAAAAGAGGATGAAAATTCTGCATTCTCTGTACTAGAGCTCGGTTGTGGAATCGGAAGCAGTGCCTGCCGCCTGAAAACTCTGTTTCCAAAGGCGGAGTACACGGGTATAGAACTTGATGAGCTTAAAGCGCCCTATGCCAGGGCGTTCGGAAATATCATAACAGATAAAAATCCTGAAAATAAATTAAAAGAAAATACATTTGACTATATAATTTTTTCATCTGACAAAGAGGAAAAAATTACTTCAAGATTCGCTCCATACCTTAAATCCAACGGGCAATTTATAAATAATATTGGTGGAAAACCAGTCCTCTCAATTTCTATGCTCTGCAATGGAAAGCATAAGACGGAGACAAAAAAGACACTCGAATCTCTTAAGACAATCATTTCCAGAATTCCGAGTGAGCTTATTATTGTAGACACCGGCTGTGACGATGAAATGAAAGAGATCATCGGCAAATACGCCGATAAGGTCGTTCCATTCAAGTGGTGTGACGATTTTGCAAAGGCCAGGAATGCTGGCCTTAAGCAGTGCTCTGGCGAGTGGTTTATGTTTATAGATGACGACGAGTGGTTTGAGAATACAGACGAACTCGTGTCATTTTTCACATCAGGTGAATACAAAAAATACTATCAGGCTTCCTACATTATTAGAAATTATTTCGATACAGCGGGAAAGGATTACGACGACTTCTGGGGTGCCCGGCTCTGCAAACTGACTGACGAAACGCATTTTACCGGTATCATTCACGAGTACATTACTCCGCTGATCGGCGAATGTAAGATGATCCACAGCTTTGTCCACCACTATGGATATGCCTACACGAACAAGGAGGAACACCTCGCCAAGGCCAGAAGAAATATCAAGCCGCTCCTTCGTATGATAAAAGAGAACCCAGGCGATATCCACTGGCGTTCGCAGCTTGCACAGGAATACATCGCAGTAAGGGACAGCAGCAAGCTATTAGATCTCTGCGATAAGACGTTAAAAATGCTTGACGGTATAGATAATCCTGAAATAAACAGGCTCAGGGGCGATTTTTATTTTGGAAAAGTGTGGGCCGACAACGAGCTTTTCGACTATGATCAGACAATTGAGGATTTCAACGTCTACAGAAAAGATCGTCGGAACAACGATATCTGTAATGCAAGCCTCTATTTCAGCGCCGTCTTTGCATTTTTCAAAAAAAAGGATTTTAAGCATGCGATAAACTATAGCCACAGATATATGGAGCTCTATCTCGCATGGAAGGACCTGCCTGACTTATCGGAAAAGCTGAACTCCAACGGAAGTCTTACCACAAGGGACGTTTTCAACTCAAGAAAAGTGGCTCAGCTCATCGCCTTCCTGATCTGCTCTGGCATTGAGATCGGCGAGGCCGACGATCTCCACAGATATTTCAAGTATTTAAAAAATTTAAAGAAAGATGGAAGCCAGTATAGATTTATTGCAGGAAAGCTTATAGATGCCATTGCAGAGCTGCCTTATGACGAGCGGTTTATTGGCTATGCAGACGAGCTTCTGTCTTACCCTGATATTGCCAGTCAATGCAGTGATCACGCAAAAGAACTCGAAGAGAGTGACAAAAAAGAAAAAAACGGAAAGACCGCGAAGCTTATCCGTGTTCTCGGACAGACTGCGAATGGGAGAAATTACTATCTGGACTACCTTCGCCTGAGGTATGAGGCAGAATATGGGGCTGATGAAAAGAGGCTGTATGACAGATTCAGGGCTCTTGTCCTGATGACAAATGACTTCTTCAACTTAGATGACAGCATCTGGCAGATAGCTCTCGAAAAGGGTCTCGACATCGCAGCTGTCTTAAAGCAGGTCCCTCTTAAAAAATGGTGTCACGTCGTAAATACTTACTTCGACAAACACGACGAGGAGAGGGTTCTTCCTGTAAGAAAAATGATGGCAGCATTCAGTGATGACTGTGACATAAGATTCCGGTTTTTCAGGCTGAAGTCAAAAGAAAAGGAGATTGCAGATCACAAGGATGATTTTGAAATTTCTGATGAGCTTCTCAAATACTCAAAAGCCTGTGTAGACTACTACAAAAATATATATTCAAAAGAGCAGTTTGAATCCGAGCCTCTCTCATCTATGCTCCCGCCGCAGTGCCAGTTTGCCCTGAATTTTTTAAAGGCGGGAGAAGAAAAGAGTTCTGTAAAAAGAGAATCACTCCTTTGTGACTGCCTGGGAATTTACGAACCATTTGATAAAATTGTACTGCAATGCATTGAAAGAGAAAAGAAAAAGCACCTTTTCATATTTTTAGTCTGTAAGGCGAGTCAGTGGGAGAGTCTTGATTCACTCTGGGAAGCCTGTGATACAGATCCCGATTCAAGAACTATGGTCATTCCAATTCCTTACTACGACAAAAATCAGGACGGAACTTTGGGAGAGTACCATTTCGAACGGGACGGGTTTCCAAAGAAATGCATGGCGTCATATTTTGCTGATGTGGACTTAAAGGCCCTTCATCCCGATGTCATATTTATTGCAGATCAGATGGATGAGTCAAATCCTGATGCCGCGGTTCCGGCAGAGTACTATTCAAATGTACTTTCCGGTCTGACAAAGATGCTTATCCTCGTACCTCCTTTAGTTATGAAAAAGCCAGGGACAGGAGATCGAGTTTTAGCCCAGGTAAAAGAACAGCTTAAGCAGATGTAGATTGTTCTTTTTAAAATACAGTGGCAGTGATGTAACACCTTAAATTTCTGCCGATACAATAAATGGAGTCTATTAACCTTATATAGATACGAAAGGAGCACAATGAAGACAGAGGAGATCACATCCCCTGTACAGAGTGGTCAGATCGTAAAGAAAGCGCGAAGTGCGAAGACAAATGCTCCGAACGATTTTGATTTCATGTCGGTCATGAACACTGTGTCAATCAGTGACATGGCGGCAGGATCACAGTCGCGGAACAATTCGCCTGACAGCGTGAAGCAGTCATCGGAAGGCAGTAAGAGAGCCAGCGGGACTTATTTCGCAGGCAGAAGAGAAGTTAAATTCTCTTCGTCTTATAAAGCCAGCATTCAGGATAAGACCGCCGATGCGACGAAGACCACAGGTACAGACAGGACAAAGGACGTTAAGAAGCCGGAGACTTCCGACAGAAAAACGACTTCTAAAGCCGCTGACAAAAAGGATCCTTCACCAGTCACTAAAGACGACAGAAGAACGACAGTGGAGGACGACAAGGGTAGTAAGATTTCGAATCAGGATAAGGACACCAAAGCAGCTGGACCGGAAACGGAAGATGACAAGGTGGAGAGACCTGAGGCGACGAATGACCTCATCTCGGATATCCTTGATACCATTTCAAAGGACTTGGGCGTTAGTACAGACGACATCACAGATGCTATGAAAACTCTCGGCCTAAGTTTCGCAAATCTTAATACTCCTTCAAACGTAGCAGCACTTTTTTCAAAACTGACAGGCACTGACAATGCAAGCATCCTCACTTCGGATCAGTTTACCTCTTTCTTAAGTGACATGCAGGACATCTTTTCAGCTGCTGAACCGGATGCACTGGACGGGCTCACACCTGTTACAGGCGATGAGGCAGATAAGCTTTCTAATGCTTTTAACCTGGACGATAGTCATGGTTTAATGACGCCTGACAAGGCTTTAGATGTAACTGTAGTAAACGTTGAGACGACTGAAACAGCCGGGACAAATGCTGCAGATGCAAGTGTGCAGGACACCGATCAGATTGTATCTGATGACAATAGTTCTAACCAGACTATAAATGGCCAGATCACAACCGATCAGATTCAGTCTTCCAGTTCAAACACAGAGCCAGACAGCAGCAGGTCGGATCTCTTCGGAAACAGCGAGAAGCAGCAGACCCTGCCAGATCAGGTGAATGCCAATGCAGTATCAGCCGAAGGTGCCACAAATGTCTCAGCTGATGCTCAGGTGCCAGATTTTGTTTCGACGATTCAGAAGTACACGAGTATCGATACGGATAATCTTATCTCTCAGATTGCCGAGAAAGCCAGGCAGACTCTTTCAGCTAAGGTTTCAAGCCTTGAGATGGAGCTTCATCCACAGAGCCTCGGAAAAATTTTCCTGCAGGTTACTGAGAAGAGCGGAGATGTGACAGCTCACCTGTATGCCCAGAACGAAGCAGTAAAGCACGCCTTAGAGAACAGGCTTGCCGATCTGCAGGACAATCTGAACAGACAGGGTATTAAGGTAAATGAGGTCACTATCTCAGTTGAGCCTCACGCGTTTGAAGAAAATCTTGAGAAGAACATGACTAACCAGTTTGGACAGAACCCTGGCCAGGAAGCCCAGGGCTTTGATGATGAGAAATCACACAACGGCCACAGTGGAAACCGTTCTTCAATAGACTTAAGAAATGGTGCCGTTCCTGATGATATGAGTTCAGAGGAAGTCCTCGAGGCGCAGATCATGCAGGACAGCGGAAATACAGTTAGTTACAGGATATAGGAGGTAACGCCTTATGATGAAATCACTTTTTTCCGGCGTAGCCGGATTAAAGACCCATCAGTCAAAGATGGATGTCATCGGTAATAATATCGCAAACGTAAACACCACAGCATTCAAGTCTACATCAACTACCTTCCAGGATGTGATGTATCAGACTATGTCAAATGCCAGTGGCGGTACTTCTACAAAGGGTGGTGTAAATGCCAGACAGATAGGTCTCGGTGTTACTACCGCTGCAAATAAGATTTCTATCACAACCCAGGGTTCATCGGAGGCTACAGGTGACGGCCTAGATCTCCGTCTCGTAGATAAGCAGTCTACAAACTTCTTTATTGTAAGCGACGGTTCATCGAACCTCTTCACCCGCGCCGGCTCTTTCTATGTAGATGGCAACGGAAACCTCGCAATGACATCTACAGGATACCTTGTACAGGGCTGGCAGGTTGATTCAACTGCGAGTCCAAAAACCATCAAGAGAGATACCGTATCACCTCTTAAAGTTATGAGCGCTGAACATAAGACTTCAGATCCTGAGCAGACTACTAAGGCTTACGCTTCAGGAATAGTTGATGCCAATGATTCAAATGTCACTGGTACTTCAGGACATATAATGAGTCTTACTTTCTATGACAGCCTTGGATATGCCTATACAGCAAAGTTTAATATTAAGTCAGGTGAAAATAAAAGCGGTACTGATGGTAATGTTTCTGACAACGGATTTACTATCGAGCTGAATTCTATTACATCAGATTCCAAGACAAATTCAAATGGCGTGCCTTTCGATCTTTATGATGAGTACGTTACAAATAAAGTGTCTCCGACTTCATCCGAAACAGATATACTCAAGGCACAATCAGAGCTGTTTGGATCTGCCAGCGGAGTGTCTGTAGACTCATACCAGCTCGATGCTTCTCAGTACACGGTAGAGAAAAATGGCGGTAACTTTATTATAAAAACAGGAACTGGCACAGATCAGATGACTGCTACTTTAACCGGCACATCTATAGGAAGTGGGGATATCAACTCAATGAAAATCACGTTCTCTGGAGCTGCTACTTCTACGTCTGTTTCGTTGGCAACTGTTTTCCCTTCTCTTTCAAGTGTAGCAAGTAATTATTCTGGTAAACAAGTTGACGTATCATTTGACTACAATACCCAGTCACTGAAAGTAAAGTCCAATGCAGCAACATACGACATGTACTTTAATACTTCAAATGGTACTTTCCATCAGTTGTCGGCACGAACTGACAAAGGGGAAGAGTCTAAGGGCACATCAGTAACCCTTAATGTTACAAAATTAGGAAAACAGTTCACCAAGGATATAACAATTGACTTCTCAACCCTTCTAAACTACGACAACGGTGGAAGCTCAACTGCCGGTCTCAATCGAGGTACTGTCTCTGATGGTTCTGATGGCGCTGGTAAGAAGATCGGACAGATGACCGGACTTACGATTCAAAACGACGGACAGATCTTCGCTTCGTATTCGAATGGCAACACAGAGCTTTTAGGACAGATCCCTGTTGCCAGATTTGCCAATGCATCAGGACTTGAGAGCCTTGGAAATAACTGCTATCAGACCACATTAAACTCAGGATCATTCGATGGGATCGGACAGGAAATTACTTCAGATGGTTCTTCGATGAATTCCGGTTACCTCGAGATGTCAAACGTCGATCTTGCACAGGAATTCACTCAGATGATCACCACACAGCGTGGTTTCCAGGCAAACAGCCGAATCATCACAGTATCAGATACGATGCTTGAGGAACTTACAAACCTGAAGAGATGACCGAAAGCTTCGAGGTGAGGACAAGCGCAGCGTAGGCCGAACCCGAAGCGAGGTCGTTCTTCGAGATTAGCGAAAACGAGCGAAGCGAAGTTTGAGCTTAGCGAGAAGAACTTCTTTGTCGAAAGCTTCGAGGTGAGGACAAGCGCAGCGTAGGCCGAACCCGAAGCGAGGTCGTTCTTCGAGATTAGCGAAAACGAGCGAAGCGAAGTTTGAGCTTAGCGAGAAGAACTTCTTTGTCGAAAGCTTCGAGGTGAGGACAAGCGCAGCGTAGGCCGAACCCGAAGCGAGGTCGTTCTTCGAGATTAGCGAAAACGAGCGAAGCGAAGTTTGAGCTTAGCGAGAAGAACTTCTTTGTCGAAAGCTTCGAGGTGAGGACAAGCATAGCGTAGGCCGAGCCCGAAGCGAGGTCGTTCTTCGAGATTAGCGAAAGCGAGCGAAGCGTAACGAAAGGAGGTGTGCTTCATGAACGGAATTAAAGGATTTACTTCTATAGAGCAGATTCGTGACACATACGGGATCAATTCTCCTAAGAAGACAAATAAAGGCACGGAGGCCGACAGTTTCCAGTCAGTTCTCGAAAAGGCAGCAAGCCAGGAGACAGACGGGCTCCGTTTCTCAAAACACGCCTCCGAAAGGCTGGCCCAGAGAGATATAAGTCTCTCAGCAGAGCAGACCGGTCGGCTTTCGGATGGATTAAAAAAGGCGGAAGAGAAGGATATCAAGAATTCACTTGTTCTTATGGATTCACTCGCTTTTATCGTAAACGTTCCTTCACAGACTGTTATCACTGCCTTAGACAGTAATGAGTCAAAGGAGAAAGCATTTACGAATATCGATGGCGCTGTGATCGTCTGAACAGGTTACGTTTTATTTTTACAAGGAGACGGGTAAATGGCAGTTACAACACAGATAATCAATGGAGCGGTAACCGGTAACAAGTCTGTAGCCAATGTAGAGAGTCAGTCTGCTGAGGAAAATTCAAAAACAGAGAAGTCCACATCTAAGACACAGCAGACAAAGGATATGTTCATGAAGCTCCTTGTGGCTCAGATGAAGTACCAGAACCCACTTGAGCCTACGGACAATACAGAGTACTTAAAAGAGATGGCATCTTTCTCACAGGTAGAAGCTGTGGAAAATATGGCCACTTCCTTTGAAAAAATGAGCGGAAATTCCCTTGTCGGACAGATTGCTACAGCAACTGACGACGACGGAGTAGAGCACACAGGAAAGGTAGAATATACCTTCAAAAAAGACGGTTCTACCTGGCTTCATATCGGCGACGACGACTTCTCTATAGACAATGTCACCGGTGTAAAGGACAGCGACTACTACACAGCGACGACCATAAGAGATACGATAAATCAGGAGCTTGCAAAGCTTCCATCAGTAAACCAGCTGACAGTCGCAGATACAGAATCTGTCTATAATATTCAGAAAGTTTACAACTCACTGACCACTTATCAGCAGTCTTTCATTCCTAAGACTACTGTTCAGACCATTGAGGATCTTGTAAAAAGGGCAGATATTCTTACCGGGAAATCCAAAAAAAATACTACTGCTTCTAACACAAATCAGGCTTCTGATACTACGAAAGCCTCAACCAATACGAATTCAGCATCAGACACAAAAACAGCTGATACCACAGTAAATGGTGATTCAGGTAAGGCCTGAGGAAACTGAAAATCCCATGTTATTTTTTCACAGAACAGTGAAAAAGGGCATGGGTTTATTTTTTTTTAAGAATCCTACTTTATTTTTTTAGTGAAAAAGTATAGAATATATTCATTGATTGATGTTGCAATAAGCCGTCAGTGCGAAACGAAAACTACTAATTCTAGTATATTGTATAAAAATCTTACACAAAAATTTACTAAAAAAGTGGACAAACGCACTGCAATCTAGTAATATATTATATGGTGTTTTTTATGTGTACAAACAATAGACCTCAGGGGGCATAAAATTGGATTTATCAACGTTAATTGGTCTTGTTTTAGGTATTTGTATGACCCTTTACGGAATCATTTCTTCAGGTGCTTCCGTGAATTCATATATAGATGTTCCTTCTATCATCATTACTATTGGAGGATCTCTTTCATCACTGCTTACCAGTATGAAACTTCCAGATCTTATCAACAGTTTCAAGAATGGTATCAAACAGGCTGTACAGGAGCCTAAGAACAGTGACCCAAAGAAAGTTATCACACAGATTATAGATATGGCAAACGTAGCCCGAAAGGAAGGCCTTCTTACACTTGAGGAGACTGCGAACAGCCTCGACGACGAGTTTATGAAGAAGGGCCTCCTGCTTATCGTAGATGGTACTGATGCCGACCTTGTCAGATCTATACTTGAGAACGATATGAACTCGATGTATTCGAGACATCAGGTTATCATAGGAATGTTTGATTTCTGGGCTGCCCAGGGTCCTGCCTGGGGTATGATCGGTACTCTGATCGGACTTATCAACATGCTTAAGGATCTGCAGGATGCATCTACTATCGGACCGAATATGGCTGTTGCCCTTATTACCACATTCTACGGATCACTTATCGCGAACTGGATCTGCCAGCCTATTGAGAATAAGCTGAAGGTAAACACAGATAACGAGATTTCTATAAAGACACTTGTAGTTGAGGGACTGCTTTCTATACAGGCTGGTGAGAACCCAAGAGTAATCGAAGAGAAGCTTAAGACCTTCCTTCCGCCAGCAGACAGGGCTTCTGTAGCAGTAGGAGATGAGAAGGGCGGTGAAGCTTAATGGCTTTCAAGAAACCTCCTGAGCCTCCCAAAACCTTCCCTCTATGGCAGTCGACTTTCTCAGATCTGATGAATCTCCTGCTTTGTTTCTTCGTGTTGCTGTTCTCTATGTCTACACTGACACAGTCCAAGATTGAATCAGTGGCACAGTCAGTTAACCAGGCGTTTTCGATACTGCCGTCTGGTGGCAGTAATCTGTCGGATGGTATTCTTATATCAAACGGCATGACACAGCTCCCTGAGATAGCGAATTATTTCGGAAAGGCTCTTACAAAGGCTGCAAATGAGACCGGGAACCAGTCGGGAAACAGCAAAAATAATGGCCAGTCTGGAAAAACGACAGCGACAGGTGACGCTACTGGGGGTACTTCGAAGTCCGAGCAGAATAAGAAGAACTCGGAGGAGGAGGCCAAGAAGACTGTTGAAGAGCAGTCTCTAAAGGAATCCGAGAAGATGTCCCAGAACATCGAAAAACAGCTTAAGAGCAATGGAATTCAAGACAACGTAGAGATAGATTTCAATGGACAGTATGTCAGGTTGACGTTAAACGGTGCATTTTTGTTTGACTCAGGAAAGGCCGAACTTAAAGCCGATGCTCGTCCTATCGTTCAGAAGATAAGCCAGATTTTAAATAACTATAAGGATTCACTTATAGAGGTCGAAGGTCATACGGACAATGTTCCGATACATTCTGCTAAGTACGAAGACAACAACGTTCTTTCAGCGTACAGAGCTCTGAACGTGGCAAACGATATCAGACAGTATTCTTCTGTAAAAGCTTCGCACATCTACAGCTCCGGCAGAGGAGAATACGATCCGGTAGCCAGCAACAAGACTCCGGAAGGCAGAGCCCGCAACAGAAGAGTAGAGATAAAGATTTATAACTCATATTATTCAAAGAGATAGAGGAAGAAAGAGAGTTTTTAGATGAAGAAAAGTTTACTCACGATGGTAACTCTGGCGTTAGTCCTTATAAATCTTCTGCTTACAGCGATACTTGCTGTTGCTATACTTCCAGAAGTAAAGAATGTGAATTCACTGGTCTCGAAGGTGGCTTCGGCGATCGATCTCGATCAGAACGGTTCAGCTACTGCCAGCAATGGAGAAGGTAATTCCGATCAGAAGGTATCTATTGCAGATCAGACTATGATAGCTATCGGCGGAGACGATGGCCTTACGATCAACTTAAAGTCTACAGACGGAAAGAACCACGTCGCCGTCATCAAGGCCCAGCTTATTATGAATTCCAAGGCTAAAAGTTACAAGGTTAACTACGCTGCACTGACAAATGAGTCGGGTTCAGCAGCCGGCCAGGTTTCACAGGCTATCCAGCAGACAGTTTCTCAGTATACTGTGACTCAGATGCAGAACAATCAGCAGACTGTTATAGATGCCTGCACGAAGGCAGAGCAGAAGCTCTTTGACAAAGATTTTGTAGTAGGTGTTTCATTTACCAATGTTATTTACCAGTAAAGAAAATGGGGTGGTATCATGAGTGATGTCCTCTCCCAGGAAGAAATCGACAAGCTGTTAAACGCCATGAACAATGGCGAGGTGGATGTCGATGATGTAAAGCCGCAGGAACCGCCTGTTAAGGATTACGATTTCTCCAGGCCGTCGAAATTCTCTAAGGAACACCTGAGGACACTCGAAGTCATATTTGAACACTATGGCAGGCTTCTTTCGACCAACCTTCCGGTATATCTCCGCAAGAATGTACAGGCCGATGTCATGAACTCGGAAGCCGTTACATATCAGGAGTTTACGAACTCTCTATCGAACCCTGTTCTTTTAAGTATAGTTGATGTTGAGCCTCTTAAGGGAAACATTATTATGGACATGGGCACAAGTCTTGGATTTGCGATCGTGGACCGTATGCTTGGAGGCGAGGGTGAACCACTTGAGAAGGAAAGAGATTTCTCGGAGATAGAGATCCTGATCATTCAGCGTGTTTTAAATACCTGTGTCGAGTTGCTGCGTGAGCCGTGGCAGAATGTGTGTGATATACATCCGAAGCTGAACAGGATAGAGACGAACTCACAGTTCGCCCAGATTATTTCTCCGGCTGAGATGATCGCCATAGTGACGATGAATTTGAAGATTGGCGATGTTGAAGGTATGATGAATATCTGTCTTCCTTACATTACCTTAGAGCCGGTTATGGATAAGCTGAACACGAAGTTCTGGTTCTCGAATATGCAGGAACAGAATGACAAGGCCTTTACCGAAGACATGGAAAAGCTTATCCAGAAAACGCAGGTTCCTGTTACTGCAGTTTTAGGTAATTCCACCATCAGCGTTAATGACTTTATTTCATTGCAGAATGGTGATATTATAAGACTTGACAAAAAAGCAGATGATGAACTCGATGTCTATGTCGGGTCTATAAAGAAGTTCAATGCCCTTCCCGGTACTTATGATAATAAGTATGCAGTCAGGGTAACAAATGTTATACGAGAGGAAGAAGGTTAGGATGGGAGATACCACGATATCTCAGGATGAGATTGATGCACTCCTGAATAATGCTTCAGGCGATGGCGGAAACGCCGCTGCAGGAGCACCAAATAGTGCAGATACTCTTTCCGATCAGGAAAAGGATACCATCGGTGAAGTCGCGAACATCAGCATGGGAACTGCGGCTACCACTTTATTCTCCCTGGTGAATAAAAAAGTTGAGATTTCTACTCCAGTAGTCTCAATGGCGACTTGGGATGACATCGTAGGTTTGTACGAGCGCCCTTGCGTCATGGTAAAGATCAGTTATACCCGAGGACTAAACGGAAGCAATATCCTTATACTTAAAGAAAACGATGTAAAGATCATCACGGACCTGATGATGGGTGGCGATGGAACCAAGGTCGACGGAGAGATCACCGAGCTTCATCTGTCAGCTATTTCAGAGGCCATGAACCAGATGATGGGTTCAGCATCTACAGCACTTTCCTCTATGCTGAATATGACAGTCGATATCTCACCACCGCAGTCAGATCTTATTGATCTGCACGAACAGGTCAACGGAGGAGATATTGATTCTTTCCTTGAAGGATCTTTTGTACTGATAAGTTTTAAGATGCTGATTGGAGATCTGGTTGATTCAAAGATGATGCAGCTGTATCCTATCAGCCTTGCAAAAGAGATGTGTTCACTGGTGGCAAAGAATATGCAGGAAGATTCACAGTCTACTGCAGACGATATGAACTTTACTCCGCCTCCTGTTGAGACACAGCCACAGCCGCAGCAGCCAGTACAGAATCAGAATCCAGTTAATAATAATGGAGCACAGCAGTATATGCAGCAGAATCCGGGCAGTATGCCGCCTCCACCGTCTCAGCCCGTACAAAATACTGTGAACGTTCAGCAGGCCCAGTTCACACCATTTGCGTCGAATATTACCCCGCAGCTGGCAAATGAAAATATCAACCTGATTATGGACGTTCCACTTGAAGTGACGGTAGAGCTTGGCAGAACGCACAAATCCATAAAAGACATCCTAGAGTTCGCTCCAGGTACTATTATCGAGCTGAACAAGATAGCCGGAGAGCCGGTGGATGTCCTTGTGAATGGTAAATATGTAGCAAAAGGTGAGGTAGTCGTCATCGAAGAGTCTTTCGGAGTTCGTATTACCGAGATAGTAAAGTAAGGTCAAATAACAAGGAGATGACAAAATGGGAAAAAACATACTTATCTGTGACGATGCAGCATTCATGAGGATGATGATCAAAGATATCCTTACGAAGAATGGCTATAACGTAGTAGGTGAGGCAGAGAACGGTGTAAAAGCTATCGAGTTATACACAGAGACCAAACCTGATCTCGTACTTATGGATATCACTATGCCTGAGATGGATGGTATCGGTGCCCTTAAAGGTATCCGTGCAAAGGATCCTAATGCACAGGTTATCATGTGTTCAGCCATGGGTCAGCAGGCCATGGTTATTGAAGCTATTCAGTCAGGTGCCAAGGACTTTATCGTTAAGCCTTTCCAGGCAGAGCGAGTACTTGAAGCAGTGAAAAAGGTTATTGGCTGATGTTTTTAGCGTCTGGTCTTGAAAGTCTGGGACAACTTTTAGTTGCTATACTTATGTTTGTGGTGGTAGTAGCATTGTGCTACTTTACCACCCATTTTATTGCAGACTATCAGAAGAAAAAGCTGTCCGTAGGAAACTTTGCTGTAGTCGATACCATGAAGATTGCCAACAACAAGTTTCTTGCGATCGTAAAAGCTGGGAAGGATAATTATTATCTTATTGGAGTAGGAAAAGACGAGATCACATTTATTGACAAGATCGATAAGGACGACATCACGTTTAAGACTGACTCAGGCTCGGTGATTCCAGGAAAGAACCCGGACTTTGGCAGCTTTAAAGAATTGTTTAAGAAATACACAGGACGTGGAAAGGATACTACAGACGACTGATGAAGCGTTTTTTAAAGATATTAACTACAATCCTTATATGTCTCGGACTCGTATTTTTCTCATCGGCGATTTTTTTGCTCTGCACTTCTCAGACTGCCTACGCTACTTCGCAGAGTTCTACGACGAACTCATCCGACGGCACTTCCCATTCGAGGGCATATGACGACGGAAGGGCAGGAGTAAACAAAAATTACGGCGGAACAAGCCAGGCTCCAAACACCACAAATGAATCTACGAGTACAGGTTCTGGCGGATTCAGCCTGAACTTCAACGGGGATTCCGGTTCACTGAACTCTACCATAAGGATTCTTCTCATCCTTACGATCATCGCTCTTTGTCCTGCAATCCTTGTGATGATGACCAGTTTCACCCGGGTCATCATAGTACTTCATTTTGTCCGGCTGGCTCTCGGGACGCAGACAACACCTCCGAACCAGGTCATTATCGGTCTCGCACTGTTTTTGACGCTGTTTATCATGTGGCCTACTTTTTCATCTGTGTACAAAAAAGCCATAGTGCCTTTTGACCAGGGAAAGATCACTCAGGAGCAGGCATACAACAGAGGCAAGGAACCGATAAGAGAGTTCATGTATGGCCAGACACAGTCTAAGGACTTGAATCTTTTCTGTGATATCGCCGGTATCACCTATAATGACTACGACGATGTCCCAATGCATGTCCTTATCCCGAGCTTTGTCCTGAGTGAACTCAGAACTGCATTTATCATGGGATTTTTGATCTATATCCCATTTATCGTGATAGATATGGTCGTAGCGTCGGTGCTCATGTCGATGGGTATGATGATGCTGCCGCCTACGACTATTTCGCTGCCATTCAAGATCCTTCTCTTTATTATGGCAGACGGATGGAATTTGGTTATAGGAAGCCTTGTAAAGACATTCCAGTAAGGAGGTTTTTGTGACAGAAGCTCAGGTTCTCGATATTATGCGTGACGCTTTCTACAACGTCATCGTATGTTCTGCTCCGATGCTTTTGATATCACTTGTTGTAGGTCTTATCATCAGTATCTTTCAGACAGTAACGTCGATTCAGGAACAGACACTGACATTTGTACCAAAGATTATTTCGATATTTATAGCTCTCCTTATATTTGGCTCGTTTATTATGAGGACCCTGGTGACTTTCATCACCAATCTCTGGTCAAATTTCAATGTTTATATAAAGTAGCAGATTTATGGTTAATTATACGTTTAATCTGTACCAGATCGAATATTTTCTTCTGGTATTCGTGCGTATAAGCTGCTTCGTTTTTACGGCGCCGTTCTTCTCGATGCGGGGAGTTCCGAGTCAGACGAAGATCGGTTTTGCCGGACTTATGGCTCTTATGATGATAGAGACTATGCCTGCGAACGAAGTAAGCTATACCGGAGTGATCGGCTATGCAGTTATTGTTTTTAAAGAGGCTGCTACCGGACTGCTTCTCGGATTTTCGGCGAGTATCGCAAACTACATCGTAATGTTCGCCGGAAACATTATGGATATGGACATCGGTTTTGCGATGGTGACAGAATTTGATATTTCTTCAAATGCTCAGGTCACGATCACAGCAAATATGTACTATTACTTTGTCCTTCTCCTTCTTCTGGTTGGAGGAGCACACAGGTTTCTGATCAGGGCGCTTGCGGATTCATTTACTCTGATTCCTCTCGGAGGAGCAGTCTTCAGAAGAGAAATGATGCTCGCGTCTGTGATCTCATATATGAGAAATATGTTTGTACTGGGTTTCAGGATCATGCTTCCGGTATTTTCTGTGATGCTGGTCCTTAATGTGGTACTTGGTATTATGGCGAAGGTGGCGCCGCAGATGAATATGTTCTCTGTCGGTGTCCAGATCAAGATCCTAGCAGCTTTTGCAGTAATGTATCTGGTTACATTCCTGTTCCCAGAGGTCGTAGACATGATCTATGAACAGATGAAGATAAATCTGCGTAATTTTGCCGGAGGCTTGCATTAGTTAGTGACGAAAGATTTCAGTAAAAAACCGCTTTTAATAGAGCTTGATCTGACTTTTTTCTCAGATAAGACTGAGGAGCCTACCGAGAAGAAAATCTCTGATACGCGAAAGAAAGGTTCCGTGGCCCGAAGCCAGGAACTTTCGATGGCGATACAGCTTTTGGCTCTGTTTCTCTCACTGCGAGTGTTTGGAAATTTAGCGATTGAGAGAATGCTTGGAATTTACCGGTGGTCTTTGGGCTCTGTTATATCTGACTATATAAAGTCGGAGCGGCGGATACCAACTGTGGCGTCTGTGCACGGGCTTATGAGCGATGTTTACCAGCAGATGCTTCTGATAATGCTTCCGTTCATGCTCGTCGGATTTTTTTCAGGACTGTTCGGGACAGGGCTTCAGTTCAAGTTCAAGGTGTCGACTGAACCGCTTAAACCTTCGCTTTCAAAATTCAACCCGATAAACGGCTTCAAGAGGATGTTTTCAGTGCAGGCACTTATGAACCTGCTTGTGTCCATCGCGAAGATCGTTATCATTTTTTTTGTAGCTTATTCGGACATTAAAAGCCATGAAAATGAGCTTTTTATTCTATATGAGCTTGACCTGACGCAGGCTGTCGCTCTGATAGTCGATCTGGTCATCGATATTGGGATTAGAATAAGCGTAATCTATCTTGTTGTTGGATTTCTGGATTATTTTATTCAGAGGATCAGGTTCAAAAACAACATCAAGATGACCAAGCAGGAAGTAAGGGACGAGTACAAGGACGAAGAGGGAGACCCTGAGATCAAGGGCCGCCAGAAACAGAAGATGCGCGAGGTCTCTCAGCGGCGAATGATGCAGCAGGTGCCTAAGGCAGATGTAGTTATCACTAACCCTACCCACATTGCGGTTGCGATAAAGTACGACGCAGATCAGGCTGAAGCTCCTGTCGTTGTTGCCAAGGGTGAAGATTTTGTCGCTGAAAAGATCAAGGAGACGGCCCGCGAAAATAATGTCGAGATCGTCGAGAATAAACCCCTTGCCAGAGCTTTGTACACGACAGTAGATATCAACGCGCAGATTCCTCCGGAATTGTATCAGGCAGTTGCGGAAGTGCTCGCCGTGATTTATAATAAAAAGCATAAGAGGGGCTGAATCAGCCAGATTTAATGGGAAAGGAGAAGCAGTTTGGATAATGTCCTTGAGAAAAAGACCGGACTGAAAAAGACCGACATTGGTGTGGCAGCTTACCTTCTGGCTGCTGTCATTTTCTTTATCGTTCCAATCCCTTCATGGCTTCTTGATATCTGCCTTGCTCTAAACATTGCGGTAGCACTTACTGTGCTTATCAATTCACTTTTTGTAGTAGAGCCTCTGGATATGTCTTTTTATCCGACTCTTCTCCTTCTTACCACACTTTTCAGGATTTCACTTAATGTAGCTTCGACCAGACTGATCCTTACCACCGGAAATCCAGGTAATGTCGTTTCGACATTCGGCTCATTCGTCGGCGGAGGTAACTTAGTCATCGGAGCCATAGTCTACATCATCATTCTTATCGTACAGTTCGTAGTTGTAAACAAAGGTACAGAGCGTGTATCTGAGGTTACAGCAAGATTTACCCTCGACGCAATGCCTGGTAAACAGATGGCTATCGAGGCTGATGTGTCATCCGGAGCCATCGACGAGAAGGAAGCCAAGAGGCAGCGGGACAAGCTGCAGGAAGAGTCCTCGTTCTTCGGTTCCATGGATGGTGCTACGAAGTACGTTAAAGGAGACGCTACAGCCGGACTTATCATCACGATGATAAACCTGATCGGCGGTACCATAATGGGAATGGTAAACAATGGTCAGAGTATTCAGGAGGCCATAAATAAGTACGGTATCCTGACAATTGGTGATGGTATTTCTTCATCCATTCCGTCGCTTCTCATTTCCCTGGCTACAGGTCTTCTCGTAACAAAGGGCACAAAGACGGCTGATTTCTCAGGCGTCATGATGAAGCAGATGTTCGGCATTCCGCGTGTCATGTATGTCGTTGGAATCGTCCTCGCTCTTCTCGGAATTTTCACACCGCTCAATACTTTCCTTTTCATAGCGTTTGCAGTGATATTTTTTATAGTCGGCTACCAGATGTCGAAGACCATTGGAAAAGAAGACATCAAGAGCCAGGTTCAGGAAGAGGAGAATCAGGCTGAGGAGATCAGGCGGCCTGAAAACGTCGTCTCACTCTTAAATGTCGATCCTATAGAGCTTGAATTTGGATATGGTATTATACCATTAGCCGATGTTAATCAGGGCGGAGATCTTCTGGATCGTGTAGTTATGATCAGAAGACAGATTGCTCTTGAACTTGGAACTGTAGTTCCTATCATAAGGCTTCGCGACAACATCCAGCTTAACCCTAACCAGTACATAATCAAGATAAAAGGTGTCCAGGTCGCAGATGGTGAGATCCTCTTTGACCACTATATGGCCATGAATCCAGGTTATGTCGAGGAAGAGATTTCAGGTATCCCGACTACGGAGCCTTCGTTCCATCTGCCGGCTATCTGGATCACAGAGGGGCAGAGGGAACGTGCCGAGTCTTTAGGCTACACCGTAGTAGACCCGCCTTCTATCATTGCAACACACCTTACAGAAGTCATCAGAAACCATATCGCAGAGCTTCTGACGAGACAGGATGTCCAGAACCTTGTAAACAACTTGAAAGAGACAAATCCGGCTCTTGTGGACGAGCTGACACCTGCAGAGATGTCTCTCGGCGATATAGAGAAAGTGCTTAAAAACCTGCTCTCCGAGGGCATTTCTATCAGAGATCTTCTGTCTATATTTGAAATACTCGCAGATCACGCCACGAATACAAAGGACACCGATGTACTTACTGAGTATGTAAGACAGGGACTTAAGCCTGCTATTTCAGCGAAGTTCTTTGACAAGGGCGTTCCGAACCAGGTTATCACGGTCGATCCTAAGGTGGAGCAGGAGATAATGGGCTCTGTCAAGCAGACAGAACAGGGCGCATACATTACGCTTGACCCTGAAAAGATCAAGTCCATAATGGATTCATTGGGCAATGAGATAAAGAAGATGGAAGATCAGGGAAAGACCCCGATTGTGGTACTTTCACCTATAGTCCGTATGTATTTCAAGAAGATCACCGAAGATTACTATTCAGACCTCATTGTTGTTTCATATAACGAGATTGAATCTGATATCGAGCTTCAGTCAGTAGGAATGGTAAGTGACTCATGACTATAAATAAGTATTCAGGTAAGACAAAAGAAGAAGCCATAAATGCTGCAAAACAGGATCTAGGTCCGGCGGCTGTTATTATGAATGTGCGTGAAGTGCGTCCAGGCGGCCTTTTCGGCATTTTTAAGAAGAGCACTTACGAAGTGACGGCGGCTATCGAAGACGACTATCAGTCATCGGACAAGAGTGTAAAGACACCTCCGTACAAAGTCGATACGA
Organism: Lachnospiraceae bacterium; assembly: GCA_003862155.1. Taxonomy (GTDB): domain Bacteria; phylum Bacillota; class Clostridia; order Lachnospirales; family Lachnospiraceae; genus Weimeria; species Weimeria bifida. The sequence continues at coordinate 28,579 of QOUV01000008.1, read as the reverse complement.
AGAAGTCTGAAGACGGTACTTCAAATTTTTCAGCAGTGGCCGACGAGAAAATAGATTTAAGCGCGGCACCTGTCGGAAACTCAGCTATAAGCCACTATAAGAAAAAAAATGCTACTCAGATAAAGACAAAGCCGATGGAAGAGAAGTCAGAGATAGACGCAGATCAGCTTAAAAGTGCCTTCGAAGCTGTAAGCCGAGTCATAGAGGAGCCAGCTTCTTCTGAGAGTGAGCCAGAGAAGGAAACTAACGAGGAGCACAAGAAAGAAGAACCAGAGAAGGAGTTTGTCCCGCTTACACCAAGACAGGCCAGAACTTCAGAAGAGGAGACTGAAAAAAAGCATGAAGAGGAGACCGCAAAGGTAGTCCGCACCGAAGACAACGCTTCTGATACTGGATTTACAAGCCGGGGAGCAGAGTCATACCTCGGTTTTGTCAGGATGCTCTACAACAAGCTTATAGATCACGAAGTCGACGAGAGATATGTAAATCAGGCACTTTCCGACCTCGATGGCATGATAGAGGCAGGAAACAGCATGGATTATCTTCTGACTAACGTTTACCAGAAGATGGTCTTAAAGATCGGTGTTCCTCATCAGATTGAGATCAAGAGCGAGGGCGCGCCTTCTGTAGTATTTCTTGTCGGCCCTACAGGCGTAGGCAAGACTACGACTCTAGCAAAAATGGCCAGCAACTTCAAAGTCGCAATGAACAAGAAGGTCGCCTTTCTTACAGCTGATACCTTCAGGATTGCGGCAGCCGCGCAGCTCTCGACTTACGCCGACATTCTGGACGTAAAGATCACTGTTCTTATGTCGCCTGAGGACATCGTTGCTGCATTAAATGAAAATAAGGACAACGATGTCATATTTGTAGATACAGTGGGTTTTTCACACAATAACCAGGAACAGCAGAAGAACTTATCGAAACTTCTGTCTCTGGTCCCTGCGAAATACAACAAGCAGGTTTATCTTGTGCTTTCAGCCACGACAAAGTACAACGACTTAAAGCACATTGTAAAGACCTACAATGAGATTACCGATTTTTCGATTATCTTCACAAAGCTCGACGAGACGGAGAACTTTGGAAACATCTATAACATCCGTCAATTTAGCGGCAAGAATCTCTCTTATATCACAAACGGGCAGAAAGTCCCGGAGGATATAGCTGTTCTTGACCCTCAGAAACTCGTAAAAAATCTTCTCGGAGGTGAATAATGGATCAGGCGGAAGGATTGAGAAACGTTATAAAGTCCAAAAACCAGAATAATGTCGCCTCTGCAAGGGTAATAACCATTACGAGTGGCAAAGGTGGAGTCGGAAAGTCAAATCTTGCCGTAAACCTCGCCGTGCAGTTTCGGAAGATGGGTAAGAAAGTCATCATATTTGATGCTGATTTTGGACTTGCAAATGTCGAAGTCATGTTCAATACAATTCCAAAGAATAACCTCTCAGATGTAGTATTCAAGGGAATACCTCTTACTGATGTCATCACAGAAGGTCCAATGGACATAGGCTTCATATCTGCCGGAAGTGGAATTATTTCATTAAATGATTTAAGCGAAGACCAGACTCATCTGCTGGTGCGCTCAATTACACAGCTTTCCGGGCTCTGCGATGTCATAATCGTGGATACTGGCGCGGGAATTTCAAATCATGTCATGGATTTTGTGCTGGCATCTCCAGAGATACTTCTTGTGGCGACGCCTGAGCCGAGTTCGATAACCGATTCGTACTCGCTGCTTAAAGCGCTGATATTAAATCCAGCATACAATGATAAAATCAGCTCGATAAGTCTCGTTGCAAACCGCCTCAAAAATGAAAATGAGGGCGAGACTGTATATAAGAAGCTCGATGCAGTAGTAAATCAGTTTTTAAATACGCAGATTGATTTTGCCGGAGGAGTTCCGCAGGATGTTAATCTTGAAAAAGCTGTCCGTTCACAAAAAATCGTAAGCCTTGAATATCCTGGTTCGAGGAGTGCCAGAGCATTTGAAGCTATTGCCAAAAAGCTTATGGATAATGGTGGTCACGAGAAGTCTCGCGGCTTTTCAATCAGGACACTTTTTGACAGTTTTATGAAAAAGTAGGTATGCCAATGCAGTACAAAAGCGCAAATGTGACTCTCTCGATTGGAGATAAGGTCTCGATAATTATTACTCAGGAATTTTCACAGGAGCAGAATGGCGGTCAAAAGGCCAGGAGATTTCTGTCACAGATCCACGATATCAGAGATGACGGGACTGTGGTCATGGATATTCCGATTGTCAGAAGAAGGCTTGTCGCCCTTTCTACCGGACTCCGCTACACGTTTATTTTTACGATAAAAAGAGAAGGCAAGAAGGCTTTCTATGTAGCTCAGGGTGATCTGGTGAGCCGTTACCGTGAGAACAATTTTTTCCTGATGGACGCAAGGCTTTCGACTCCTTTAAAGAGGTTCCAGAGAAGGGAATACTACAGGCTCGACTGCTCGTTAAGAAGCATCGGGGTAGCGCTGGGCGAAGATGATTTTGAACCTAAAGAGATAATAGATGCGAGTCACTATCTGCTTGAACATATCGAAGACGGATACCGTGTGGCACATGGCATGATATCGAATATCAGCGGCGGCGGAGCACTTTTTATTTCGGAGTATGACTTTAAAGATACCACTTATATCCTCCTCAGGGTTATTTTTAAAGAAGATACGGAAAAAGACAAAGACAAGAATAAAGTCATCGATCCAAGAAAAAAAATAGAAGAGCGGGACGATATAATGGAGGTTTTAGCCAGGATCCTCGAGAAGACTTACAATGAAGAGACCCGCAAATACTATTACAGGCTTATGTTTGTGTTTAAGAATCCGAAGTTCCGCGAGCGTATTATCAAATATGTGTTTGAGCAGCAGCGCAAACAGATGAAAAAGGAGCAGGGCAGGCAATGAGAAAAGTACTTGTTGTAGATGACTCTGCACTCATGAGAAAAACGATGTGTGATATAATAGATTCAGTGCCTGGGTTTGAAGTTACAGACATCTGCCGTGACGGAACCGGAGCGCTGAAAGCCATATCGGATAAAGTCTATGACTGCATTGTCATGAATATCTATCTGGGCGGTGTAAGCAGCATTTCACTGCTCAGAAGACTGCGTGACAGACGGTGCCGGACTCCTGTTATAGCCATTACATCTGCTGTCAGTGAAGACAGGGAGATGACTATGCAGGCTCTTGACGCCGGAGCTGTAGATGTAGTCGTCCGTCCTTATTTCTTTGGAGATAAAGCAGGGATCGAGAAATTCAAGACTTCACTGTTATCATCTCTAAAGGTTGCATCAGCTGGAAATGTGTCATTTGATTTTAATGACTCTGTTCAGCACACCGATAAGTCGGTTTCGAAGCGAAAGGGACATTATTCACTAATAGCCCTGGCGTGTTCGACCGGTGGCCCACAGGCTCTTCACACGCTTATACCTATGCTTCCGGCGCGCATTGGCGTGCCTATGGTGGTAGTGCAGCACATGCCGGCAGGATTTACGGCTTCGCTTGCAGAGAGGATCGATCAGGATTCAAAGATTCATGTCTGTGAAGCAAAAGACCAGGAAGTCCTAAAAGCTGACACTGTTTATATCGCACAGGGAGGCAGGCATTTTTCAATCGCCGAGAACAAGAGAGGACAGCTTATTGCGCATATCTACGATACGCCACCTGTCCACAATCTGCGGCCATGTGCAGATGTCATGTATGAATCGCTCTGCCGTGTCAAAGCGAACAACATCCTCTGTGTAGTCCTCACAGGGATGGGAGCTGATGGTACAGAAGGTATCGGCAAACTCAAGGACTGCAAGAACATTTACACGATTTCACAGGACGAGAAGTCCAGTGTTGTCTATGGCATGCCGAGGTCAGTGCATGACAAAGGCCTGTCAGATGAAGTTAAGCCACTTAAAGAAATAGCAAAAGCTATCACTAGAGAACTGGGGGTTTAGACAATGGATTTAAGTCAGTATCTCGACATTTTCATTGATGAGTCGAATGAGCATATCCAATCTCTTTCGGATAACATCATGATCTTAGAGAAAGAGCCTGAGAACAAAGACGTTATTAACGAGATCTTCAGAGCCGCTCACTCCCTTAAGGGAATGGCTGGAACCATGGGATTCAAGAAGATGCAGCATCTGACCCATGATATGGAGAATGTGTTCTCAGAGATCAGGAACGATACGATCAAAGTCAATTCTACTCTGATCGATATCCTTTTTGACTGCCTCGATGCTATCGAAGCATACGTAGACACGATCAAGCAGACATCTAACGAGGGCGATGAGGACAATGCAGCTCTTATTAAGAGATTAAATGATTACCTCGCTGGAGCCAATGGTGATAAGCCTGCTGATGCCGCTCCGGCAGCTGATGCATCTGCAGCGGCTTCTGCTCCTGCTGACCAGGCCAATGGCGACAAGGATGCTTATAAGCAGATCAGGCTCGAGGAAAATGACATTGAAAAATTACAGAAAGCTGCAGATTCCGGCCTGAACCTCTATGGATTTACAATTCATGTCCAGAAGGAGTGCCTCCTTAAGGCAGCCCGTGTATTCCTTGTTTACAAGGCTGTTGAGGACTTTGGTGAGATTCTTATCTATTCACCGAGCTCACAGGATGTTGAAGACGAGAAGTTCGAATACTCTGTATCATTTATCATGGGTGCTGCTGGAGATCTTGATCCTATCAAGCAGGCAGCTGCAGCCGTTTCTGAGATTGAATCAGTTGATGCTGATAAAGTTACCCCTGATATGTTTAAGATTGAAGCTGCTCCAGCACAGGCAGCTGCTCCGGCAAAAGCCGCTGCAGCACCGGCTGCACCTGCCGCTCCGGCAAAGTCAGCTGCTAAAGCCCCGGCGAAGAGCGGTGGCAATGGCGGCGGCAAGAAGAAGACAATCAACAAGCCTGTTACAGCCCGTACTATCCGAGTTGATATCGAGAAACTCGATGCCCTGATGAATCAGGTATCAGAGCTTATCATTGCAAAGAACTCACTTGTTTCACTGTCAGCGCAGGCCAATGAAAACGCTGCCAAGTACAGTGAGTCAGGTGGCAACAGACAGACATTCCAGGAACAGATTGAATATCTCGAGCGTATCACGACTACACTGCATGAGTCAGTCATGAAAGTTCGAATGGTTCCTATCGAGAATACTGTAAATAAATTCCCTCGTATGATAAGAGACCTCTCCCGTCGTCTGAAGAAGCCGATGGAACTGGTTATGACCGGTGAAGATACAGAGCTCGATCGTACAGTTGTCGACCAGATCGGCGATCCGCTGCAGCATCTGCTCCGTAACTCAGCCGACCACGGAATCGAGGATCCTGAGACACGTAAGGCCGCAGGAAAGCCTGAAACAGGAAGCATTTTCCTGAACGCCTATCAGGAAGGCAACAACGTTATCATCCAGGTTGGTGATGACGGTGCCGGAATCGATACCGAGGCTGTTAAGCAGAAGGCCATCGAAAGAGGCCTTGTTTCAGAGGAAGACGCAGAGAACCTTACGAAGAAGGAGATCATTGATTTCCTGTTCCTTCCATCCTTCTCGATGTCAAAGAAAGTTACCGATATCTCAGGAAGAGGCGTTGGACTCGACGTTGTAAAGAACAATATCGAAGCATTAGGCGGAGATGTTGAGGTAAAGAGTGAGCTCGGACAGGGTTCTACATTTACTATCAGACTTCCTCTCACACTTGCTATCATCCAGGCTCTTATGGTCGAAGTCAGCGGCGAGAAGTACGCTATAGCACTTGCCTCTATCATGAATATTGAGAATATTCCTGTATCTGAGATCAAGTATGTACAGGCAAAGGAAGTCATCTATCTCAGAGGTCTCGTTATTCCTCTTATTCATCTCGATGAACTTCTCGACTGCCCGCCTAAGGAAGAGAAGCCTGACAATATTATCGTAGTCATCGTAAAGAAGGGCGACAATTACGCAGGACTTGTCGTCGACAGCCTGATAGGACAGCAGGAGATCGTTATCAAGTCTATGGGCAAAGTTATGGATACAGACAAGATGATAAGCGGAGCCACTATCCTTGGAGATGGTGAAGTTGCACTTATCCTCGATTCAAATGCGATGTTCTAAGGGGGTAAAGAATGGATAAAGAGAAAAAGAACGAAGTAAAGCGCAAAGACACAAACGCTGTTGAAGAAGAAAAGAAGCAGTATATCATCTGCCGCATCGGTGATGAGCAGTACGGACTCGATATTTCCTATGTGGACAATATCGTCCGTATGCAGAAGATCACCCGTGTGCCAAAGGTTCAGTACTATTATATTGGTATTATAAATCTCCGTGGCGAGGTTGTACCTGTTATGTCAGTCCGCAGAAAAATGGGCCTTGGCGAGGATGAGATTACAAACAAATCCCGTATCGTAATCCTGAAGATGGAAGATGTCGGATATGTCGGGATTCTTGTTGACGAAGTAAGAGAAGTCATAGCTTTAGGCGAGTCTGAGATAAACAGAAATACGAAGTCCAAGAAGCAGGATAACATGTTTATCAACGGAATCGGTATTCATGGTGATGACCTTGTATCTATTTTTGATATTTCCACCATCATAGATAATCCGAAGGCTTGACGATCTTAGAGAGTGATATCTATGGGCAAAATGACATTAGATCAGATTAATAAAATGTACCCGGACGTCCTTACAGAGATTGGAAATATTGGCGCCGGAAATGCTACGACGGCTATAGCAAACATGCTGAACCTGAGGATAAGCATGAGTGTTCCGCATGTAGAGCTGATGCCTGTAGAGCAGATTTGCTGTGCCATAGGAGCAGAAGACAAGGTAGTAGTTGGAATTATGCTCGGAGTCCAGCACGATATAACCGGTTCGATGATGTTTCTGATGGATCTTCCATCAGCTCATCATCTGGTCAACCGTCTTATGGGCAGGGATCCGGATTACAATGAAGATTTTGACGAGATGGATATGTCGGCGATAAAGGAGATAGGAAATATTATCGCCGGATCTTATCTATCAGCTCTTTCCGGTCTTACTAATATGACGATAACTCCATCTGTTCCTTACGTGGCTATAGATATGGCAGGTGCTATACTCTCTGTTCCAGCTATACAGTTTGGAATGGTTGGAGACAATGCACTGATGATCAAGACTGAAATGGGCGATGATCTTGACATCTCAGGATATTACATTCTTATGCCAGAGGGCGATTCATACCAGAAGATTCTGAAAGCTCTCGGGCTGCCGGTATAAGGAGACTTTCATTGGGCGAAATGATAAAGGTGGGCATGGCAGACTTAAAAGTATGTAAAGCCCCTGACAATTTAACAACGATAGGTCTTGGATCCTGTATCGGCATCGCTCTTTATGACCCAGTCACAAAGGTAACCGGTCTGGCACATATTATGCTTCCAGACAGTACATCCATCAGAAATAATTCCAATATCGCCAAGTTTGCCGATACCGGAATCAAAAAACTTCTGGACGATATGCTGAAAATGGGAGCTTCAAAATCCCGAATCCGTGCAAAGATAGCTGGAGGAGCCAAGATGTTTGATATTGGCTCTTCTACTATGAATGTCGGCGATCGCAACGCTGCGGCCAGCCGTGCTATGTTAAAACAGCTTGGAATCCCGCTGATTGCCGAAGACTGTGGAAAGAATTTCGGACGCACAGTTGAGCTTTACAGCGCAAACGGGGATTTTCTTATAAAAGCAGTAGGTAAGACGCCTTATAAGATATGAAACAAAAAGACAGAAAAGAAAAAGACGAGCAATACCACAAACCTAATACCAGGCCGATTCCAATTCTTGTCACGCTTGCGGCTGCAGGAATTTCCTGCGTCATCAGCATTTTACGACAAGCGTCTCTTAAGCACTTTGTCAGCAGTCTGCTTATCACAGTGATCATCTTTGGGATACTTGGGAGCCTGGTCCGTGTGTTTCTTGATTTGGGTTTTAAAGCCGATAAGAGTGAAGTAGACAAAAGAGCCTCTGAAGCCGAAGATGCAGAGGCAGCAGAGTCTGACGAGGCTGATGAGAAAGATCATAATGCCGGCGATCAGACACAGGAGTAGAAGATAGCTTATGGCAGTGAACTTCGATTCTTCTCTGTGGGATCAATATGCTGCTAACCCTACACCAGCACTCAGAGAAAAGCTTATTATCGAGTATTCTCCGCTGGTGAAGATCGTTGCAGGGAAGATGAGTATGTATCTTGGCAAAACCGTAGAGTACGAGGATCTCGTAAGTTATGGAATTTTTGGCCTGATAGATGCTATAGACAAATTCGACATACATAAAGATGTAAAGTTCGAGACTTATGCCTCTCTTCGTATCAAAGGGTCCATTCTTGACCAGATCAGGAAGATGGACTGGATACCGCGTACGATAAGGCAGAAGCAGAGACAACTCGACACTGCTGCCAGGGAGATAGAGGAGAGGACTGGTCACGAGGCTACAGACGAAGAGCTGGCTGAAGAGTTGGGAATGGATGAAGAAGAGTACTATTCATTTGTTTCCTCACTGAAGGTCACAAATCTTGTTTCCCTGAACGAATTCATGGATGCAGGCGGAAATGAGCCTGCTATGGATACAAAGAAGAATTCGTATTTTGAGCAGCCGGAAGAAAAGGTATCCAGAGAAGAACTGAGCAGAAAACTTAAAGATGCACTTGATCTGCTTACGGAAAAAGAAAAAAAGGTTATAGTACTCTATTACTATGAAGATCTCACTTTAAAGGAGATAAGTGAGGTAATGTCTGTTTCAGAGTCGAGGGTTTCACAGCTTCACACCAAGGCTCTCAAAAAAATGCGCAAAGTAATGGGCAGTTACATGGAATTCTTTTGAAGAAAGCAGGTTCTAATGGCAAACGCATATATACAGCTTGTCCTTAAGGATGACAAAGCTTATTCAAAATATGTCCCACCAACTGATGGGGGGTTGAAACTCGATATTTCCGAGGTCTATAATTATTTAAAAAAGCACGGCATAGAGATATATGATCTGGAAGCTGTTACAGATCAAATCTCAGAAAACAAGCCTTCCGTAGTTCTCTTGGCAAATGATTGCCATATACCTGAATTTAACGAGTCGATGAAGTTAAAGATGTCTCTCGATCACATGAAGGTTACAGCGACATTTGCGCCACCTTCATCCGGTGGCAACTTCATGGGGCTTAAGGACATTTTGGAAGTCCTGAACAAAAAAGGCATAATCTACGGTATTGATCAGGATGCCATCCTCGATTTTATTAACGACAGGCAGTATAATACCCCTTATGTTATCGCTAAGGGTGATCTACCTGTAATTGGTCACGATGCGAAGATCATCTACAATTTCAATACAAATCCTAACTTAAAGCCTAAGATGCTTCCTGATGGTTCCGTCGATTTTAAGAATTTAAATACTATTTCGATGGTAAACGGAGGAGATCTTCTGGCTACTCTTATCCCGGCCGATACCGGAAAGAATGGCAAGGATGTCTATGGCAGGGATATTCCTGTAAGGAAAGTAAAGGATGCGCAGCTTTGTTACGGCGACAACATCAGCGTTTCCGGAGATGGCAGATCTATCTATTCGGAGATTTACGGTCACGTCTTCTTAGACCATGGAAAAGTCACGGTTCAGGATGAGTACCTGGTGAAATCTGATGTAGACAATTCCACTGGAAATATTACCTACAACGGAAATGTACATATCATGGGCTCTGTCAGGACTGGTTTTACGGTCAAGGCAGATGCCGATATCATAGTAGATGGCGTAGTTGAAGGAGCTTATCTGGATGCAGGTGGACAGATTATAGTACGTGAAGGTGTTCACGGTATGAACAGGGGCTTTATAAAGTGTAAAGGAGCCTTTATTTCTTCATTTATCGAGAATGCAAGGGTCTACACCGACAACTATGTCGAAAGCGGATCCATCCTATACAGCGATGTAAACGCGAAGGGCGATATCCTTGTCATGAATAGAAAAGGCTTTATTGCCGGCTCTTCAGTCAGAGCCGGAGGCAAAGTGGAGTCTGTAACGATAGGCTCTGAGATGGGCGTTATCACAAGGATCGAGGTAGGAATCGATCCGGACAAGAAAGCCCGCTACAACCTGCTTCAGCGCCAGATCTTAGATGAGTCTAAGCAGATTGAAAAAGTCCGTCCTGTTATAGACACCTATGACAATTTTGTAAAGAGCGGCAAGAAATTAAACGATAAGAATATGGATTATCTGACTACGATTCTCCAGAAGATAGATCGTTTAAAGACTGATCTCGAAAAGCACCGTGAAGAGTTCAATTCCCTTCATCAGGAGCTGCTTATGAGCAAGCAGTCAAAAGTTATCGTTCACAGCAGGATCTACCCGGGAGTTACGATTACTATTTCCGAGCTCTCTATGACGACTACCGAAAAGCTTTCCTGTGTACAGTTCGAAAAGAAAAACGGCGAGATAGTCAAAGGACCTGCCACCGCCTGAAAGGAGACAGAATGCCTATAATACCAGTTATGTATCAGCAAACTCTTCAGAATACCCAGGCGGTATCTCAGCAGAAGGGTGCAGATGATGCCCGTCCCAATATCAACCAGCAGGTTGTATCTGACAACGTCACAAAGTCAGCCGAACAGGCTCAGCGGACTGTTGCCAAAAAGAGTGAGAGTGCAAAGGAGAGTGCATTAAATCCCGATGGAAGTAACGGCGGCGCAGCACTTTCCGACCAGAGAAGAAACAAAAAAAAGAAAGAAGAAGTTACAAAAGAGGCAGATGGCAAAGTCATTAAAAAGGGAGCCTTCGTCTCTTTTGATGTAAAGGTGTAAAGATGACAGGACTTGAAATTGGTCTTTTGATCATAGGTGCAGTATTTTTTATCGGGAGCTTTTTTGTATCAGAGAAGCTCTCATCGTCTGACATGGATGAGATTAAAGGGCTTAGCGAAGATCAGGTCAAGGCACTTATCGATAAGAGCCTTAAAGAAGCTGATGAACGCGTCGATAAGGCAATTTCCGACAAAGCAGAAGAAAAGACCGAGGAGTTTACAGTAGCAGCCGACAAAGAGACAAATAACAGGATCATGTCTATCGGAGAGTACGCAGATACCGTCTTCGATTCTATGACCAAGACTCACGACGAGATTGTCTTTCTCTATCAGATGTTAAACGACAAACAGGAACAGATGACAAAGCTGACAAAGACACTCGGAGAAGCCGAGTCGCACGTCAGAGAGCTCCTTACAGAAGCTGAGAAACAGAGTTCCGCCGCCCAGAAAGCCGCATCCCAGGTCAGGGCAGTCCCAATATTAAAATCTGCTCCAGCGAAGAAGGCTGATATATCTGCTTTTCCACCTCTTCCAAAAAAGACTGTTGCGCCAAAAACACCTGAAGAGAAAAATGCAGATAAGAAAGAGGCAGAAGCCATCGCAGATCTCAAATCCCAGGAGAAAGCACCTGCGAAACCAGCAAAAGCCACAAAGGAAAAGTCAGCAGATTCCGATAAAAAGCCGGATCCTTCTGCATATACAAAACAGACCCGTGAGAAGATCCTCTCGATGTACCATCAGGGCTATTCTCTCCTCGATATCGCTAAGGAGACCGGAAAAGGCATTGGTGAAGTTCAGCTGATTCTTCAGCTTTTCGATGAAAAAGATGGGGAGGCAGGCTCATGAAAAGAAAGTACTATATGAGGGGCTTAGGCATCGGAATCATAGCCACAAGCCTTATTATAATGCTTGGCCTTTTCTTCTCCGGCGTCCCTATGACAGATGATCAGGTAAGAGCCCGGGCCAGAGCTCTTGGAATGGTAGACTCTGAACAACAGGCTTCAGGAAATGCCTCGAGCCGCACGATAAAAGAGCTGCAGGAGCAGAAAAAGAAGACAAAGACTACGACAGATTCCAAAACAAAGACTAAAACCACGACTACCACCGATTCCAGGGCAAAGACTAAGACAACGACCACAACTGATTCAAAAGGCAATAAGACCACTGTAACGACGAAGAAGGCCGATCCGCTTGAAACCAAAAATGACGGCAAAAATTCCTCAAATAATCCATCATCCAGGGAGAATACTGCTGGACAGCAGAAACCGGTAAAGGTCACTATAAGTGGCGGAGATGATTCGCTAAGCGTCGGAAAAAAGCTTCAGGAAGCAGGACTTGTATCCTCTGCAAAAAGTTTCAACGAATATCTCGAACATAATGGATACGATCATGTAATACACAGCGGTACATTTACTATCAAAGAAGGCAGTTCGTACCACGAGATAGCAGAGGCTATCACAAAAAAATAAGATTTCTATTGATTTTTATAATTGCCTGTAGTATAATACTACAGGCTCAGTTGAGAGACCATAGTGGTCTCTTTTATTTTGCACAGCTGTTAATGCAGAGGGTGGTGCCTTTTATGCAGAGGTTTCCGAAGCAGTTGAGACAGCTGGACGTATAACCATAGGAGGTAAGAAATGAGCGTTTTATCAATGAAACAGTTACTCGAGGCAGGTGTCCACTTTGGTCACCAGACACGCAGATGGGATCCTAGAATGGCTCCGTACATCTACACACAGAGAAACGGAATCCATATCATCGATCTTCAGAAGACTGTTGGTATGATCGACGATGCTTACAAGGCTATCTTCGATATCGTAGCACAGGGAGGAACGATCCTCTTCGTTGGTACAAAGAAGCAGGCTTCAGACACTATCGCTGAGGAAGCTGCACGCTGCGGCGAGTACTATGTTAACGAGAGATGGCTTGGCGGAATGCTTACAAACTTCCGTACTATCCGTTCCAGAATTGATCGTCTTAAGAAGATCGAGAAGATGGCTGAGGATGGCACATTTGATGTCCTTCCTAAGAAGGAAGTAGCCAACCTCAAGAAAGAGCAGGAGAAACTCACCAGAAACCTTGGCGGAATCAAGGATATGGACAGAATCCCTGATGCTGTATTCGTAGTAGATCCTAAGAAGGAGGCTCTCTGCGTTAAGGAAGCTAACTCACTTGGACTTACAGTTATCGGAATCGCCGATACAAACTGCAACCCGGATGAGCTTGACTATGTCATCCCTGGAAATGACGACGCTATCCGTGCCGTAAAGCTTATCGTATCAAAGATGGCTGACGCCGTTATCGAGGCTAAGCAGGGCGAAGAAGCATCTGCCCCTGCAAATGAGGCCGCTGATGTCGAGGCAGCTGAGACTGCAGAGTAATCTGATATTTAGCTAAACGTTTTTTATATAAAGGAGATAAAATGGCTGTTACAGCAAAAATGGTAAAGGACCTTCGTGAGCAGACTGGTGCAGGAATGATGGACTGCAAGAAGGCACTTTCTGAGACTAATGGAGATATGGAAGCTGCTGTTGAGTACCTTCGTAAGAACGGCCAGGCTAAGGCCGAGAAGAAGGCTAACCGTATCGCAGCAGAGGGACTTGTTGATGTCGTAGCTGAAGGAAATACCGCAGCTATCGTTGAGGTTAACTCAGAGACAGATTTCGTTGCAAATAACGACAAGTTCAAGGCATTCGTTAAAGACGTTGCAAATACAGCTCTTAAGACTTCCGCCACAGATATCGACGGCTTCATGGCTGACAAGTGGATCGCAGATCCATCCAAGACTGTAAAGGAAGCTCAGGACGAGGAGATCGCAGTTATCGGCGAGAAGCTTTCAATCAGACGTTTCAGAAAGCTTACAGCTGACAACGGTGTTATCGTATCATACATCCATGGCGGCGGCAGAATCGGCGTTATCTTAAGCGCTGAGTGCCCGAACCCTACAGATGATGTTAAGGAAGCACTTCACAACGTAGCTATGCAGATCGCTGCTTTAAATCCTAAGTACATCAGAGATTCTGATGTAGATCAGGACTTCATCGATCACGAGACAGAGATCATCAAGGCTCAGATTGAGAACGATGAGAAGGAGTCCAAGAAGCCTGAGAAGGTTAAGAATGGCATCGTTAAGGGCCGTCTGAACAAAGAGCTCAAGGAAGTATGCCTGATGGATCAGGTTTACGTCAAGGCTGAGGACGGAAAGCAGTCAGTTGCCAAGTACCTGGATCAGGTAGCTAAGGCTGCCGGAACAGACCTCAAGATCAAGGAATTCGTTCGTTTTGAGACAGGCGAAGGACTTGAGAAGAGAAATGAGAACTTTGCTGAAGAAGTAGCAAAGCAGATGCAGTAATCAATTGATTTTTAAGGGCACTGATATTACAAGTACAGTAGTATCAGTGCCTGTTTTTTTATAATGATGAACGAAACTGATAACGCAGACCAGATAAGGGAGCGTAGAAATAAAGTTGGTCGTGTCCACCGCATGAAAAAATTTCTGACCAGTTTTCTGATATTCTGGGTTCTTTTTTCTATAGCAGCTATAATTTTCCTGGGAATTTTTTCAATTCATTTATATTCGGAAGTTAAGGACTTAAACGAGACTGTCCGCACACTGATGGAAAAGGACGCTTCATCGGCAAATACCCGGAAGTCATCCAGGGCGCTCACTAAGACAAAGGATACAGCGATAAAGACTAATGACGTAAAGACCGATGTCGAAAACCTGGCCGATGAATCCGATGTCAGGAAAGTCTATCTGACATTCGACGACGGTCCGAGCGTAAACACTGACAAAATTCTCAATATCCTGGATGATTACAATGTTAAAGCCACTTTTTTTGTAAACGGGAGAACAGACGCCCACTCTGTCGCAATGTACAAACGGATAGTAAAAGAAGGACATACCATAGGGATGCATTCCTACACCCACGACTACGGTCAGGTGTATGCATCTCTTTCTTCTTTTAAGGACGATTTTTTCAGAATTCAGAAACTGATCTATAAATATACCGGTGTAAAGAGCAATCTCTACCGCTTTCCGGGAGGCAGTTCAAATACAGTTTCCAGGGCAGACATGTCGGACCTGATCCGCTTTCTTGACAAAGAACACGTGCGATATTTTGACTGGAATGTATCTAGTGAAGATGCTTCATCAAAAAAGAAGACTTCTGATGAAATTATTGAAAATATCATGAGGGATGTGGTAAAATATAGAACGTCGGTTGTTCTGATGCATGATGCCGCTGCGAAAGACTCCACAGTTGAGGCTCTTCCGAAGCTTATCCAGAAGATTCAGGGCGAGGGGGATATTATCCTGCCGATAGATGATAATACAAGGCTGATCCAGCATGTCAGTCTTTCCACCAAATAAAGTTTATGGAGGTAAGTAAATGAGTTTCTTTAAGGATTTTAAAGATGATTTCTCAGATGCAGTGGATGAGATGTCAGATAACAAGACAGATGCGAAGACGTCATCTGCAGGTCCGATCGATGATTCGAACATCGATGTTAATTCCGAGCTGTCAAAGCTCGACGGCCTTTTGGAGAAGGTTTCCAAGAAGGTCGATGCACCTCAGAGTAAACCGGCCGGAGATTCTCATCAGGTTACACCTGCTGAGCTTTTAAATGGTGGCGCAGACAGTTCTGAAAAGAAGGCTTCTGCAGTAAACAAGACCGAAAACATCACACCGCAGGCAGTTTCTCCACAGCCTGCCAAAGCACCAGTACCTCAGACAGTCAAACCAGCAACAGAATCAAAGGAAGTAAACAGAACTATGGATTACCAGACACCAGCAGCAGACAATCTTGACACTTTAAATACCCGCCCGGCAGCATCAGATGAGAACGC
Source organism: Lachnospiraceae bacterium (assembly GCA_003862155.1). Taxonomy (GTDB): domain Bacteria; phylum Bacillota; class Clostridia; order Lachnospirales; family Lachnospiraceae; genus Weimeria; species Weimeria bifida. The sequence goes on along the minus strand of QOUV01000008.1, from coordinate 12,935 downwards.
AGTCATCACTGCAGGCATGACTATCACAGGTGATCTCGACTCTACAGGATCTATAAGTGTAGAAGGTACTATTAATGGTAATGTCAGATGCAACGGTAAGCTTACCGTTACAGGAGCTATCAATGGAAATTCACAGACATCCGAATTCATGGCAGATCAGGCCCGCATTCAGGGTGAAGTCGTTTCAGATGGCACTGTAAATGTTGGTGCAGGCTCAGTTATCATCGGAAATGTCAGCGCTTCTTCAGCTGTTATCGCAGGAGCTGTTAAGGGCGATATCGATGTTCAGGGACCTGTAGTTATCGATACTTCAGCCGTAGTCATGGGCAACATCAAGTCCAAGAGCGTTCAGATCAACAATGGCGCTATCATCGAGGGCTTCTGCTCACAGGCTTATGCAGATGTCGATGTCAATGCCGTATTTGGCGGTGAGGAAGCTCAGCAATGAAGAGAATTTTATTAAAGCTCTCAGGTGAGGCCCTCTCAGGCAGCAAGGGCTTCGGTTTTGACGAATCAAATGCCGCTTCAGTAGCTGCCCAGATTAAGAAAGTCGCAGATACCGGCATTCAGATTGGTATAGTTATCGGTGGCGGTAATTTCTGGAGAGGCCGTACTTCAGGTGATATGGGTCGCTCCCAGGCTGACCAGATCGGGATGCTCGCCACGATAATGAACTGCATCTATATGTCGGAGGCAGTAAGGCACACAGGTCTTATGACAAATGTGCTGACGCCGTTCGAGTGTGGTTCATTTACCAAGCTCTATTCGAAGGACAGGGCAGAGAAGTATTTAAATGCCGGTCACGTCGTATTTTTCGCAGGAGGCACTGGTCATCCGTATTTTTCAACTGATACGGCCACAGCATTGAGAGCCATTGAGATCGGCGCAGACATGATCCTTCTTGCCAAGGCAGTTGACGGCATTTACGATTCGGATCCTAAGACGAATCCTGATGCCAGAAGATACGATACGATTTCTATTGACGATGTCATCGCACAGAAGCTCGGAGTCATGGACCTTACCGCTTCTATCATGTGCATGGAGAACAAGATGCCGATGCGTGTCTTTGCACTCGATGAGAAGGACAGCATATTAAAGGCTGTCAGTGGAGACTTTAACGGAACCACAGTTACAGTATAAGGGAAAAAATATGGACAAGAGATTAAACGAATTCAAGGATAAGATGCAGAAATCCTACGATTCACTTATGAAGGATTATGCAGCTATCCGTGCCGGAAGAGCGAACCCGCACATCTTAGACAAGCTCACGGTGGATTACTACGGAGCTCCTACCCCTATTCAGCAGGTAGCGAATGTTACAGTTCCTGAAGCCAGGATGATTCAGATCACACCATGGGAGCCAAAGCTCGTAAAGGAAGTTGAGAAGGCTATAATGATGTCAGATATCGGCATCAATCCTACGAATGATGGCAAGAATATCCGCCTGGTCTTCCCTGACCTTACAGAGGAGCGCCGTAAGGAACTCGCCAAAGAGGTCAAGAAGATGGGTGAGAATGGCAAGGTTGCCGTAAGGAACGTCCGCCGCGATGCGAACGACTTTGTCAAGAAGCTCAGCAAGGAAGAGGATGTCTCGGAGGACGAGACAAAGGATCTGCAGGATCAGATTCAGAAGCTCACTGATGAGTACGTTGCTAAGGTCGACTCAGCCATTGAGAATAAGACCAAAGAGATAATGACAGTATAAAAATATTACAGAGGGGACTGAAAAGTCCCCATTTTTTATTAAAGGTGGATTTTTATGGAAGAAGAACTTCTGCCGGTCCCAAAACACGTTGCGATCATTCTCGATGGCAACGGCAGATGGGCCAAAGCCAAGGGAATGCCGCGCACTTACGGGCATATACAGGGAGCCAAGAGAGTCGAACCGATAACTAAAGCCGCAAATGAGCTGGGCATTAAGTATCTGTCTCTCTATGCGTTTTCTACAGAGAACTGGAACCGTCCAAAGGATGAGGTTTCAACTCTGATGAAGCTTCTCGCAAAATATATGAAAATATGCCAGAAGCTTTGTCTTCAGGAGGGCATGAGAGCCCGCATAATCGGCGACAAATCCGGGCTTCCTGCTGACCTTTTAAAAGAGGCCACTGAGCTCGAAAATGCCACTGCCGAAAACACCGGAATGTGTCTGTGCATCTGTATCAACTACGGAAGCCGTGACGAGATGCTCCGCGCCATGAGAAAAATGTACGCAGATGTCAAGGATCCTGACGAAATTACTGAGGAGACGTTCAGCAGATATCTCGACACAGCTGATATTCCAGACCCTGACCTTCTCATCAGAACGAGTGGAGAGCAGAGGATTTCTAACTTCCTCTTATGGCAGCTTGCCTACACCGAGCTCTACTTTACCCCGGTGGACTGGCCTGATTTTACAGAGGAAGAGTTAAAGAAGGCTGTGGACAGCTACAGACATAGAAATCGCAGATACGGAAAGGTTTGATTATGTTTAAAACCAGATTAATAAGCAGCATCGTGCTGGTAGCTTTGGCGCTTGCTTTTATCATTCCAGGAGGTCCGGTTCTTCTTGTTTCTACCTGCATTATTTCACTGATCGGCCTCTTTGAATTTTACAGGGCAGTAGGGCTCGAAAAGGAACCGGCAGCCTGGTCAGGGTATATTTTCACACTGGCCTGGTATTTTGCAAGGTATTTCTGGAGATTTAGCTCACTGATGCTCATAGTGTTTCTGCTTGTAGCCATCCTGTTTTTCTATGTATTGACTTATCCGAGGTACGAGATACGACAGGCGGCGGAGCTTTTCTTCGGGCCTCTCTATGTTTCTGTAATGCTTTCGTATATTTTTACTACACGTGAGTACACACATGGAAAGTACCTTGTATGGCTTATCTTCCTTACATCCTGGGGATGCGACACCTGCGCATACTGCGTCGGAAGACTCTGCGGCAGGCATCACATGTCGCCGGTCCTTTCCCCGAAAAAGACAGTTGAAGGAGCGGTAGGCGGAGTTGTCGGAGCATTTCTTTTAAACCTGCTCTACCTTATGATTTTTAGAAGTAAGCTTATTTACATGAGCACCGGAGACATTGTACTCCTTTCTCTCCTTTCGATGGTTGGAGCACTTATCTCTATGATAGGAGACCTCGCAGCCTCTGCAATAAAGAGAAATGTCGGCATAAAAGACTACGGAAAGCTGATTCCAGGACACGGCGGTATCTTAGACCGATTCGATTCAGTGCTTATCACATCCCCAATCATCTTTTATCTTGTGACATTTATTTTAGGATGATCTTATGAAAAAATTAGCAATAATAGGTTCTACAGGTTCTATCGGAACCCAGACTCTTGAAGTTATCGACCAGATGAGCGACGTAGAAGTCTCTTCACTAGCCTGCGGCAGGAATATAAAGCTCCTTTTAGAGCAGGCCAGAAAGTACATGCCTCATCTGATCTCGTGCGCCGGAAAAGAGGACGCAGATATTTTAAAAGAAGATTTAAAGGATCTTCCGATAGAAGTTCTCTGGGGCGATGAAGGCCTTAATGCAGTAGCAGAGGATTCTGCGGCAGACATGGTCTTAAACGCCATAGTCGGTATGAAGGGAATCATTCCTACGATAAAGGCCATTGAGAAAAAGAAGACTATAGCTCTCGCGAACAAGGAGACTCTCGTGGCCGCAGGCCACATCATTATGCCGCTTGCCAAAAAGAACGGTGTTAAGATCCTCCCGGTAGACTCCGAGCATTCGGCCATATTCCAGAGCTTAAGAGGAAACGAGAGTGAAAATATAAAGCGCATCCTCCTTACAGCTTCCGGTGGTCCTTTCCGTGGAAAGACTTACGAGGAGCTTGAGCAGGTGACACTTGAAGATGCCCTTAAGAATCCAAACTGGTCCATGGGCAGAAAAGTCACAATAGACTCTGCCAGCATGGTAAATAAAGGACTTGAAGTCATGGAAGCACACTGGCTTTTCGGCGTTCCGGTAAACCGCATCCAGGTCCTCGTGCATCCTGAAAGCATCCTGCATTCAGCCGTAGAATACGACGATGGGGCAGTAATTGGACAGATGGGCGTCCCGGACATGAAGATTCCTATCCACTATGCGCTTACCTATCCGAACCGCGGAGAGCTTACTGTAAAGCCGCTCGATCTCTTCGAGGTACAGACACTGCATTTTTACCATCCTGATATGGAGACGTTCTTCGGACTGCAGCTCGCATTCGATGCTTCCCTCGCCGGAGGCAATATGCCATGTGTATTCAATGCCGCAAACGAAGAGGCAGACGCAGCATTTTTTAATAAAAAGATCCGCTTCGTGCAGATTCCGCAGATCATACAGAAAGCTATGGAAGAGGCCGACTTTGAAGAGGATCCGTCGGTTGAGGATATATTAGAGACAGAGCGCGACGTAAGGGAGATAGTGAGGAAACTGATTTGCACATTATAATAGCCATACTCATTTTCGGCTTTATCATCATATTTCATGAGCTCGGCCATTTTTCTGTTGCGAAAGCATGTGGCGTAAGGGTAAATGAATTTACTGTCGGATTCGGACCAAAGCTCTTCTCATTCGGGAAGGGTGAGACGAAGTACAGTCTGAGGCTCCTGCCTTTTGGCGGAGCCTGCGTCATGGAGGGAGAGGATTCCGACAGCGAGGATGACAGGGCCTTTAATAAAAAGCCGCTCTGGCAGAGATTTTTGATCGTATTCGCGGGACCTCTGTTTAACTTCATCCTGGCTTTTCTCCTGTCTCTTATTATGATTGGTTCAGCCGGGTACTACGCACCGAATGTAGGCGGGGTCACAAAGGACTATCCGGCAGAACAGGCCGGGATTAAGGCAGGAGATACGATCGTCTCTATTGACGGTTACCCGATACATTTTTATAACGAGATCAGCGTTTATACTTTTTTTCACAAAAAAAGCAGCTATAATGTAAAGTACAGACACGGTGGCGTCTTAAAAAAATCGGCGATAACGCCGAAGTACGACAAGAAGCTTAAGCGGAGTCTTATCGGTATTGTCGGTTCTCCTGAAATGACTCATCCGGGCTTTTTGGGAACTATCCAGTACGGATTTTACGAGATCAAGTATCAGATCTACGTGGTATTTCAAAGCTTAAAGGAGCTCGTTCTAGGGCATCTTACAATAAACGATATGTCAGGTCCTGTCGGTATCGTAAAGACTATCGGAGATACCTACAAGGAGTCTGTTGCAGACGGCATCTACTATGTCGTAATGAACATGATAAATATCACGATCCTCTTGTCTGCAAACCTTGGAGTTATGAATCTTCTGCCTTTCCCGGCGCTCGACGGAGGGCGGCTCCTTATATTTATCATCGAAGGAATCACCCGGAAAAAGATTCCAGAGAAGGTAGAAGCATATATTAACGCGGTTGGATTCGTTATTCTTATGGTACTTATGGTTCTTATCATGGGAAACGACATCAGAAGGATTATCACAAGACAATTATGAAGACAAAAGTAGTTCACATTGGAGACAGGGTTATCGGAGGCGGTAATCCTGTTCTTATTCAGTCAATGACAAATACCAGGACAGAGGATGTGTCCGCCACAGTCGCACAGATAAAGAGCTTAGAGGCTGCCGGCTGCGACATAATCCGCTGTACAGCTCCGACAATGGAGGCTGCCAGGGCTATTAAGGAGATCAAGAAGCAGATTCACATTCCGCTTGTGGCAGACATCCACTTCGATTACAGACTTGCGATCGCCTCGATTGAAAACGGTGCCGACAAGATCCGTATCAACCCTGGAAATATCGGAAGCCGGGACCGCGTAAAGGCAGTAGTAGATTGTGCTAAAGATCGCAACATCCCGATCAGAGTCGGTGTAAATTCCGGCTCACTTGAAAAGGATCTTCTCGAAAAATACGGTGGTGTTACTGCCGAGGCCTTAGTTGAGAGCGCCTTAAAAGAGGCAGCAATAATAGAGGACCTTGGATATGACAACCTTGTCATTTCAATAAAGTCATCCGACGTCCTTATGGCTGTAAAGGCTCATGAACTTATCAGCACAAAGACAGACCATCCGCTCCACGTCGGTATTACCGAGGCCGGAACTCTTAAAAGAGGTCTTATAAAGTCATCTGTCGGGCTTGGACTTATCTTAAGTCAGGGAATCGGTGATACTATAAGAGTTTCTCTTACCGCAGACCCTGTGGAAGAGGTCTATGCAGCCAGAGAAATTTTAAAGACTCTGGGGCTAAGGAAAGGCGGTGTTGAGATCGTCTCCTGTCCGACCTGCGGCAGAACGCAGATAGACCTTATCGGACTGGCTGAAAAGGTCGAAAATATTGTGCACGATTACGACGACCTCGATGTCAAAGTCGCTGTTATGGGCTGCGTTGTAAACGGCCCCGGAGAGGCGAAGGAAGCTGATATCGGAATAGCCGGTGGCGACGGAGTCGGCCTTCTAATAAAGCACGGCGAGATCGTAAAGAAACTGCCTGAAAATGAACTTCTTTCTGCCCTTCGCAGTGAGCTCGATCAGATGAGAGCAGAGAAAAACAAATAAATCCAGCGGATTTCGATAGAGGATTTTTGATGGAAAGAAAATTCTTTGATGTATTTGGAAAACTTAAAGATCAGGATAAGACCGGTTTTGTACTGCAGAACTGCGAGATTGAGAGACTTTCGACTAACAGGGACAAGTCTGTCCTCCGTGTCTATCTGAAATCCGATACCATAATCCCAAAGCGCGCGATCTGGAAGCTGGAAGACAGGATACAAGCCCAGTATTTCAGTGGAAAGGGCACGAGGGTAAGAATCTTCGAATCTTTTAACCTGCCGGATACATATTCTGCTGAAGACCTCTACCATTCGTACAGAGACAGCATTTTGGAGGAAATTCACAAGGCTTCTCCGGTCCTCTTTCAGATTTTAGAGAGAAGCAAATTCCGTTTCGAGGACAATAAACTCATCGTATCTCTCGAGGATACGAGCATATGCCACAAAAAGGACTCAGAGCTCGTCTCGGTTCTCGATAAGATTTTTAACGAGAGGCTTGGCCTTGATCTCGTAATCGATACTGAATACGTGCCGGCAGAGGACCACCAGAACGACAGCGCCAAAAAGGACGCCCTGATTCATAAAAAAATTGCCGATATTGTGGCAAATGTAGAAAAAGCAGATAATAAAGGTAAAGAAGCCGCTGAAGCAGAAAAAGAGGCACCTCTTCCAGCCGAAAATCCATACGACAAGCCTTCAGACGATACGCCTGACAAAAATGAAAAGAAGCCGTTTGAGAAGAAGGTATATCTCACGAAATCGAAGAATCCCGATACGATCTACGGCAGAGATTTCGATGAAAACAGCATCGATATCAAGGATATCACGACCGAAATGGGTGAAGTGATAATCCACGGTCAGGTACGCTGTACAGAGGATCGGGAGTTAAGAAACGGAAAAGTCCTCTTTATAATTACTATTACAGATTTTACTGACACGATAAGGGCCAAGCTCTTCCTTCAGAAAGAGCAGGCTTCACTGATCAAAGAAAAGGTCAGGGCCGGAGCCTTTATAAAGATAAAGGGCGATGCATCAGAGGACTCATTTGACCACGAGATATCGATCGGGCGCATCCGGGGCATCATGCAGATAAACGACTTTCGTATCAAGCGCATGGACAATGCGATAGAGAAGAGAGTCGAGCTTCACTGTCACACAAAGATGAGTGATATGGACGGCGTAAGCGACGTCTCAGATATCATTAAGCAGGCCGCAAAGTGGGGCCACAAGGCCATCGCCATTACAGATCACGGCGTAGTCCAGGCATTCCCAGATGCAGCTTCAGCTGCATCCGGCTTAAAAGACTTCAAAGTCATCTACGGCTGCGAGATTTATCTCGTAGACGACACGAAGACCATCGCGACAAATGTAAAGGATCAGACATTAGACGACGAATATGTCGTATTCGATATAGAGACCACCGGACTAAACGCCGACAAGTGCGAGATCATTGAAATCGGCGCTGTAAAAGTAAAAGACGGCGAGATCTTAGACCGTTTCAGTGAATTTGTAAATCCGCATATTCCTATACCATTCAGGATCACTGAGCTTACGAGCATCACTGATTCCGATGTCGCAGACGCTCCTGGGATTGATGTAATCCTTCCAAAATTCAAAGAGTTTATCGGAGATGCTGTCCTTGTAGCCCACAACGCGGATTTCGATACCGGCTTCATTCACAACAAGGCGAAAAAGCTTGGAATTGACTGGGATTTTACATATTGCGATACGATGCCGATGGCAAGGTATCTGATCCCCGGCATTGGAAAACTGACACTCGACAACGTCGCTAAGGCTCTTGACGTTCCACTCGGACATCACCACAGGGCAGTAGACGACGCAGAGTGTACTGCGCTTATTTTTATAGAACTCGCAAAAAAGCTCAAGGCGAAAAATATAAATACTCTGTCCGAATTAAACGAGCAGGGAAAAATGAGCCCGGAGGCCATAATGAAATCTAAGCCTCACCACTGCATAGTTTTAGCCAAAAACGATGTAGGCCGCATCAACCTCTACAGACTCGTTTCGATCTCGCATCTGAAATACTACCGCAGATACCCGAGAGTCCCGAAGAGCGAAGTCTTAAAGCACAGGGAGGGGCTTATCATCGGAAGTGCCTGCGAAGCGGGAGAGCTCTATCAGGCAGTTCTCCTCGGGCGAAGCGACGCAGAGCTTGCAAGGATAGTAAATTTCTACGACTATCTCGAAATCCAGCCGAACGGAAATAACATGTTCCTGCTTTCGGATGAAAAGAGTGGTATCACCGACGAAGAGGGCTTAAACGACATCAACAGAAAAATAGTCTCCCTCGGCGAAGAGTTCAATAAGCCTGTCTGTGCCACCTGCGATGTCCATTTTTTAAACCCTGAGGACGAGGTCTACAGGCGCATAATCCAGGCTGAAAAGGAGATGAAGGGCGCGGACCACCAGCCACCTCTTTATCTTCACACTACAGATGAGATGCTTTCAGAGTTCTCCTACCTGGGAGATAAAAAAGCTCATGAGGTAGTAATAGATAACCCGAATATGATAGCCGACATGGTAGACATTATTAAGCCGACCAGGCCTGACAAGTGTCCTCCTGTAATTCCGGATTCCGACGAGATGCTAAGGAAGATCTGCTATACAAGGGCTCACGAAATGTATGGCGACGATCTTCCAAAGCAGGTTTCCGCAAGACTTGAGCGTGAGCTCAATTCGATCATTTCAAACGGTTACGCCGTAATGTATATCATCGCGCAGAAGCTGGTATGGAAGTCGGTAGAGGACGGTTACCTCGTTGGAAGCCGTGGTTCAGTCGGCTCTTCATTCGTAGCCACTATGGCAGGTATCACAGAGGTAAATCCGCTTCCACCTCACTATCTGTGCCCGAAGTGCCACTATGTGGACTTCGATTCACCGGAAGTAAAGGCATTTGCAGGAAACTCCGGCTGCGATATGCCGGATAAAGTCTGCCCGGTCTGCGGACACGAGCTTACGAAACAGGGGTTTGATATCCCGTTTGAAACTTTCCTTGGATTTAAAGGCAACAAGGAGCCTGATATAGACCTTAACTTCTCAGGCGACTACCAGTCTAAGGCACACGCCTACACAGCCGTAATTTTCGGAGACGGGCAGACATTTAAGGCAGGGACTATCGGAACACTGGCTGACAAGACCGCATATGGCTACATCATGCACTATTGCGACGAGCATGGTATTTCAAAGAGGCACTGCGAGATCGACCGTATAGTCGAAGGCTGCACCGGAGTCAGAAGGACTACAGGACAGCATCCGGGCGGAATCGTGGTACTGCCAGTAGGAGAGGAGATCGATACCTTCACGCCGGTACAGCACCCGGCGAACGATATGACGAGCGATATCGTAACGACTCACTTCGATTACCACAAGATCGATTCAAACCTCCTTAAACTCGATATCTTAGGACACGATGATCCTACGATGATAAGAATGCTTGAGGATCTGACAGGGCTCGATGCGACAAAGATACCGCTCGACGATAAATCCGTCATGAGTCTCTTTAAAGATACCTCGGCTCTTAAGGTAAAGCCTGAGCAGCTCTGGAAGAACACAGAGCTTGGAACTCTTGGAATCCCTGAGTTCGGTACGGATTTTGCGATGGAGATGCTCAAAGAGGCAAAGCCTCAGATGTTTTCAGACCTGATCAGGATCTCCGGCCTCTCACACGGTACCGACGTATGGCTGGGAAACGCACAGGAGCTTATCAAGAGCGGCACGGCTACTCTTTCGACCTGTATCTGCTGCCGTGACGATATAATGATCTACCTTATAAACAAAGGACTAGACCCGGAGGAGAGCTTTACTATAATGGAGCGTGTCCGTAAGGGAAAGGTCGCCAAAGGTGCTGTCCCACAGTGGCCGGAATGGGTCAAAGACATGAAGGATCACGGCGTTCCGGACTGGTACAAATCCTCCTGCGAGAAGATCAAGTACATGTTCCCGAAGGCCCACGCAGCCGCCTATGTCATGATGGCATGGAGGATCGCTTATTTCAAGGTGTTCTATCCTCTGGCCTACTATGCAGCATTTTTCTCGATCAGAGCCACAGACTTCTCCTACGAGAAAATGTGTATGGGCGAGGAGACCTTAAAGCACTACCTGCAGGAAATAGAGGACAAGGAAAAGAGCGGCGAAAAGCTGACCGCAAAGGACAAGGGAAGCTACAGGGATATGCGTATCGTTCAGGAGATGTACGCGAGAGGCTTCGAATTTCTGCCTATTGATCTCTACAAGTCCGATGCAAGGTATTTCCAGATAATCGACGGTAAGCTGCTTCCTCCATTCTCATCGATCGACGGGATGGGCGATACAGCCGCTGAATCGCTGGCAATAGCCGCTTCCCAGCAGGAATTTTTGTCAATGGACGATATGAGGGAGCGCGGCAAGGTTTCACAGACCATCTGTGAGACTATGAAGCGCCTCGGCCTTCTAAAAGACCTGCCGGAGAGCAACCAGCTTTCGATCTTCGATTTTATGTAAAGGGTATATATGGACCATATTTACGAAGAAATGGGTTTTGCCAAAATAGACACTGACAGAAAGCGCCGGACAGGTTTTCCGGAAGTTGTTTTCTGTCAGGGAAAAAATGACGAATTTCTCGTATCAATCTATAAAAAATTAGTCGAAAAAGATGGAGAGGCGTTCGGGACCAGAGCCAGTAAGCATCAGTATGAAGTTTTAAAAAAAGCCCTGCCAGATGCCTGCTACGATCCAGTCAGCAGGATTCTTAAAGTCCCACCGCAGACCCTTCCAGAAAAGGAAGGCCTTATCGCCGTCTGCACCGCAGGTACGGCCGATATCTCTGTCGCAGAGGAGGCCGCCCAGACAGCGGAGTACTTTGGAAGCAATGTCGAGAGGATCTTCGATGTCGGAGTAAGCGGAATCCACAGGCTCTTATCAAAGACAGATGCTATAGAGCTGGCCAACTGCGTCATCTGTGTTGCCGGAATGGAGGGCGCTCTCGCGAGCGTAATCGGAGGCCTTGTATCTAATCCTGTTATAGCTGTTCCAACTTCAGTAGGCTACGGCGCCAGTTTCCACGGGCTTTCGGCACTCCTTACGATGATCAACAGCTGTGCGAACGGCATTTCAGTCGTAAATATCGACAACGGATACGGCGCCGGTTACATTGCGACTCAGATAAACAGGCTTGCAGTGAGGGGAAACGAGAATCAGAAAAAATAAGACAGATGCATCTGCTATAAGGAGGTTCTATGGCTTCAGACGATTTAAGAGCAAGATATAAAAAAATCCGCGACAATATTCCAGCCGAAGAGAGGCAGAAATACTCCGAAGAGATAGTTAATGCAATTTTAAATAATTGGGACTTTCTCTTCGCCGCCTACGATAAATTTCTCATGTACTATCCACTCGGAAGCGAGGTGGATCTGCTGTCTCTGGCAGGGTTTATCCTGATGAAGAAAAAAAGCCTCTATTTTCCTGTGACAGAGGGAGATAATATTAAATTTTACAAGGTAAATGACTTAAATTCCTTTAAAGAGGGAACTTTTCATGTCATGGAGCCGACCGACAGAACAGAAGAGTACACCGGTGGAAAGGCCGTCTCATTTACACCGGGCCTGATCTTTGACAAGATAAGAAACCGCATTGGATACGGTAAGGGGTACTACGACAGGTTCTTTAAAAAATATCCGGATGTGATGCGGATCGGAGTATGCTATTCAGAGTGCATGGCTGACAAAGTTCCGACACACGACGGAGACATCCCAATGCTTCTTATTTTCAGCGAAAAGGGACTGTTCCTATGATTCTTATCATTTCCGGCAGGTATCAGGGAGAGAGAGAATTCGCGGAGAGTCAGTTCCCAGGAAAGAGTATTCTTCCCCAAAATGTCAGCGAGATAGCAGATCAATTTCTAAAAAAACAGTTCAAATCAAATACTCAGGAAGACAAATCATGTATCGATTCATCTGATGACCAGCTTTTTACTCATATCAATTCTTGTGAAAATGCTCCTAAAACAGATATAGATACCGCAGCGGAGGAACTGTCTTCTCAAATCCTGTCAGAGAAAAATGATATAATCCTATGCCATATAGTTGGCTGCGGAGTAGTGCCCATTGATGAAAGACAGCGTTTTTGGGCGGAGCTTGTCGGCCGCACTTCCTGCCTTCTCGCAAAAGAGGCCGAAGATGTCTGGGTAGTCCGCGCCGGAATCGGGAGCAGGATCAAATAAGAACTGTCCACTCGGAAACATTAAGCTGGTTAATGGTAAACCGGTCTGGGGCAAAGACTGCACTCAGTGTAATGCCTGCATCGGCGGCTGTCCAGTCGGCGCAATCGAGTATGGCAAAAAGAGCATCGGAAAAACAAAGTATTATCTGGAAAAATAAACGTTTCCGACAAACCAGAAATCATATCCACCCCAGGTGCCTGGCACCTGGGGTTC
>QOUV01000007.1 GCA_003862155.1 Lachnospiraceae bacterium | reverse complement strand
ATACCTCTCTGTTCTATATGTTTTACCAACTATGCTGAGTCAGTAAACTTATTTTACATTGAGGTATTACTTTTTATCAACCTTCCTTTCCGGAATTCCTTATATATGTATTATACAGGAAGCTCCTTAAAAGATATAATTCTGAGAAACATTTTCTCTCAGTTATAACCTATTATACCTATTTCCCGCCAAAAAATAAACCACCTGGCGGGACAAAAAGAACCGTCCCTTTTGTCCCACAAAAAAGCGCGGTGGACCGAAGTCCAGCGCGCCGGTGTAAAACTGATTTATTATTCAGGCCTTTCCAACAGAACCGAAGAGCTCCATCTTTTCCTTTACCTTGCCCTTGATAGCCTCAGCACCAGGTGCGAGAAGCTTACGAGGATCGAAGCCCTTGCCTTCCTTATCCTTGCCTGCCTCGATGTACTTGCGTGTAGCCTCAGCAAATACGAGCTGGCACTCAGTGTTAACGTTAACCTTTGAAACACCGAGAGTGATGGCCTTCTTTACCATGTCGTCAGGAATTCCTGTGCCGCCGTGAAGAACCAGAGGCATATCTCCTGTCTTCTGCTGGATAGCGTCAAGAACGTCGAAACGAAGTCCCGGCCAGTTCTCTGGGTAAACACCGTGAATGTTGCCGATGCCTGCTGCGAGCATATCAACTCCAAGGTTTGCGATTCTCTCGCACTCCTCCGGATCAGCGCACTCGCCCATAGATACGACGCCGTCTTCCTCGCCGCCGATTCCGCCGACCTCAGCCTCGATAGACAGGCCAAGATGATGAGCTATAGCAACGAGCTCCTTTGTATGATTAACATTCGTCTCGATGTCATCATGTGAACCATCGTACATGATAGAAGTGAAGCCTGCCTTAATACACTTGTAGCAGCCTTCGTATGTACCATGATCAAGATGAAGAGCTACAGGAACTGTGATTCCAAGGCTCTTATCCATAGCCTTAACCATAGCTGCAACTGTATCAAATCCAGCCATATACTTGCCTGCGCCCTCGGAAACACCGAGAATAACAGGGCTCTTGAGCTCCTCAGCGGTAAGAAGGATTGACTTCGTCCACTCGAGGTTATTGATGTTGAAATGTCCTACTGCATAGTGGCCTTTCTTGGCCTCTTTGAGCATCTCTGCTGCATTAACTAACATGTACGTATCCTCCGTTTCATGTATTGGTTTTTAAACACCAAAAAGCATTATACCCCATTAGCCGGATTCGTTCAACCTTATTTTCAGCTGACGATACTTATGGCACCATTCAGCACCTTAATATCTACTTCTTCAGGTCTGCCGCCATATTCTCCGTCCAAAGTCCACGGTATCTCCTCAGCAGCAGTAAATTTCACCCTGCTTGTCTGAAAAGAAGTCACCATGTCTGTATCCGTATCCACCCCCGTAAGAGAAGACACAATCTGGCTCAGATCGATAGGATTCTTCGGTGTCCTTACGAGAGTCACTTCAAAAAGTCCGTCACTTAAGTCAACCTCGCCTGAGATCAGGCCCTTCATGCCTCCTACAGAGACAGTATTTGTGACCATCCCATAGATAAATTCATCGTAGAGCACGTTCCCGTCGTATTCGACCTGCATCCTGTACGATGGTATGTCTTTGAGCTGTTTGAATGCCGAAAGAACATAGGCCGCATGTCCCAAAACGTTCTTCAGCTGCTGGCTCGTAGTGTAGCTCGTCTCTGTAAAAATGCCGAAAGCCGCCACATACACGAAATACCTGTCCGCGAAACTGCCGACATCGACTTTTGTCGGAGTTCCATTGACTGCCGTATCGGAAGCCTTGAGCATATCCGACTCGAGTCCGAGTGACGCTGCGTAATCGTTCGTGCTGCCTGCCGGAATATAGCCTACAGCGCATCTGTTCTCGAGAGACATCAGACCTGAGACGACCTCGTCCAGCGTACCGTCTCCTCCACTGACTACGATCCTGTCAAATGAACCACCGTATTCTTTTGCCTTCTGCTCTGCATCTTTCGGATGCTGCGTAGGATAAACTACAACCTCATATCCGGCTCGCACCATGGTCTCAATGATATCGGACAGGTGTACCTTGACCATGCCGCGTCCTGAATGTGGATTGTAGATAAACAGAAGTTTTTTCCCCATGAAAAATAACCCCGGTCTTATTTGGTGAGAAAATCCTCAATGGCTAAGACTGCCTTCTCCTCGTCGTCGCCCTGAGCATCTATTGTCACTTCAGTACCTCTTGTAAGCACGAGGCTCATCATCCCCATGATGCTCTTCGCGTTTACCTTCTTAGTGTCCTTCTCAATATACACCTGGCTCTGGAACTGATTAGCCAGCTGCACCAAGTGAGCAATAGGAGTTGCCTCCATTGTCTCACGCATTTTGATGGTGACATTTTTTTTCATGTGGTGTCCTCCTGATGTTTAATATCATAAGCCAACTGTCCGATTTTTCTGAGCCTGTGGTTTATGCCGCTCTTTCCCACCGGAGGTGAGCATTTCTGCCCCAGTTCGTAAAGTGGCATCTCCGGGTTCTCAAGCCGCAGTTTTGCGGCCTCCTGCAGAGCCGGCCCCAGCTCCGCAAAATGTCCGCTCTCCTGAAGAAAGCGAATGTCTTCAATTTGTCTGACTGCTGCTGAAACAGACTTGCGGATGTTTGACGTCTCACAGTTCACCTGCCGGTTGACGTTTTCACGCATCTCTTTTAAGATCCTGATATTTTCAAAATCCATGAAAGCCTTCGGTGCACCTATGATGCCAAGCATATTTATAATCTGCGAGCCCTCTTTCAAATAGACTACGAAGTGCCCTTTTCTCTCTACTATATGAGGATCACAGTCATAATCCGATATAAGTCCCTGCACGAGCTCTGCCTGCCGCATTGTGTGGCAGACGATCTCGAAGTGGTAGGACTTGTTCGGATCGCTTACAGACCCAGACGAAAGAAAAATCCCCCGCAAAAATGACCTCCTGCAGCAATCCTGTTCTAAGATCACAGGATTCGTGTCAGTAAAGTCATCGCCATTTATTTTCAAAAGTTCCCGTAGTTTCCTGCCGTCCACAGAGTCCAGCTCATCGGAGACATCTTTTTTAATATTAATCGTTTGCAATAATAAAGTAAAGTACTTTTTTATAAGTTTTTTATTTTCAGTTTCCAGCCTGACGGCATATCTGCCAGTGCCAGCCTTCGCTATGACAGATGTCACAGCCGCTGCCTCTGCGATCTGGCAGTGCCTGGCTTTGGGATAAACTTCGTAAAGCTCATCCTTTACATCTGATGAAAAAGACATATTATCCTTTGTCTATATCTCTGTGTTCAATGCGGAGTCCGTAGTCGCCATCGTGCTTTGCCAGTGCGTGGTAAAGCTCTCTGGCTACAGTGACCGAGCGGTGTCTGCCGCCGGTACATCCAATGCAGATCACAAGCTCGTTCTTTCCCTCTTTTATGTATTCAGGTATAAGAAAAGTGATCAGGTCCGTGAGTTTGTCTATAAACTTATGCGACACGTCTGAATTCATGACATAATCGACGATCTCCTGGTCGTTTCCGGTCTTGTGCCTTAGACTGTCGACATAGTATGGATTCGGGAGAAATCTGACATCGAAGACCAGATCCGCATCTGTCGGAATACCGTATTTGAAGCCAAATGAGAGTATCGTGATATTCAGGTTCTTGTAGTTGGTGCCCTCTTCGAAAATTTTTGTAAGTTCAGCGCGCAGATCCCTGACAAGAAGATGCGATGTATCGACTATATAATCGGCCCGTTTTTTTAAAAAGGCCATCTCGTCCCGTTCTCTGTGGATCGCGTCTATAGTCCGTCCACCATCGGCAAGCGGCGGCGTCCTTCTCTCCTCTTTGAATCGCTTCACAAGTGTGTCGTCATCAGCATCCAGGAAAAGTATCTGGACTTTTTTGCCATCGCCTTCGAGCTCATCGAGGATATTTTCAAGCTTTGAAATAGGTGTACGGCTTCTCACATCGATTCCTACGGCAACCTTGTCGTTGTTCGGTGAATTTGACGCAAGAGAGGCAAAGCTGCGGAAAAGAGGTATAGGGAGGTTATCGACGCAGTTGTACCCTATGT
The DNA here is from genome assembly GCA_003862155.1 of Lachnospiraceae bacterium. GTDB lineage: Bacteria > Bacillota > Clostridia > Lachnospirales > Lachnospiraceae > Weimeria > Weimeria bifida. The sequence continues at coordinate 99,893 of QOUV01000007.1, read as the reverse complement.
CTTCAAGTATTTTAAATGCTGTATGTTTTCCTGCACCAGACATTCCGGTAATTATCAGTAGGTCCATGCGCCTTACCCTCTCTAAAACGTTCCAATTATCTTAACTTCCGGCTCGAGTGTAACTCCAGTTTTTAATTTCACCTGTTCGATAATCTGGCTTATCAGATTATAGATATCCGAGGCCGTCGCTTCACCATCATTTATGACAAATCCCGAATGCTTCGGTGAGACACAGGCCCCGCCAACTCTGGCATCGCCCATTCCAGCCTCCTGCACGAGCTTCCAGGCCGGTGTCATAGCCTCGGGCGTATCTCCGTCTCCGAGCTTTCTGAACGTGCTTCCGGCGCTCCGTTTTCCAACAGGCTGGGATTTCTCGCGCTTCTCGCGGATTGCAGCGGCGCGGGCTTTTATCTGCTCCGGATCGTCTCTTCTCAGGTGCAGGACTGCTCCTGTTATTATCTCTTTATTCTTTGAAAAAATACTGGTACGGTAGTCGAATCCAATCTGGTCTGCAGTGTATTTTTTTTCAGTACCGTTCATATCGACTGCAGTTACACTTACGACAGAGTCACTCATGTCGCCGCCAAATGCTCCGGCATTCATATAGACTGCGCCGCCGATCGTACCCGGTATCTGGGTGGCAAACTCAAGGCCGGTAAGGCCGTTTTCACACGCTCTTCTGGCAACAATCGGAAGGAGTGCTCCGGAGGCTGCAGAAATGTCTGCTACGCCATCTCCATCCCGCACTTCTATACCACTCATCCGCTTTCCAATGCAGATCACCGCGCCACGGATGCCTTTGTCTGAGACCAGGAGATTGCTGCCATTTCCAATAACAGTGAAAGGAAATTTTTCTTCAGAAAGGAGATTTAAAATATCTTTAAGCTCATCCGCTGCCGCATCTATGAAAATATCCGCTGGTCCTCCGACTCCAAAAGTGGTGTGGCGGCTCATCGGTTCATCGACGCGGATTGCTTGATCCGTACCAACTATCTGTCTCAGGGCTTTTAAAACTCTCTCCATAATAAGCCTCACTCTGCAAGCAGAAATGCCATATAGCCTCTGTAGGCCTCGTAGATATCTACCTTTGAGGTTATCTCCCAAGGCGCATGCATATTGAGCACTGCGACGCCTGAGTCGATAACGCTCATATCCCAGTTACCAAGGATGTAGGCGATAGTTCCGCCGCCGCCCTGGTCAACTTTTCCAAGCTCTGCAGTCTGGAACTCAACGTCGGCATCATCAAAGATCTTTCTGATCTCAGCCATGTACTCTGCTGTGGCATCATTTGAACCGCTCTTTCCCCTGGCTCCAGTGTATTTGTTGATAACAAGGCCCTTGCCAAAATAGCAGCTGTTCTTCTTCTCCATCACCTCAGGGTAATTCGGATCAAACGCCGCAGATACATCCGATGAAAGTGCCTTCGAATACTGCATAGCCCTCATAATAGAAAGCGGTGAATCGTCGCCCTCTGCATGAAGCAGCTCTGCTACCGTATTTGCAAAGAACCTGGACTCCATTCCTGTGGCGCCTACAGAGCCTATCTCCTCTTTGTCTACAAGGAGGCAGGCATAAGTTCTCCTGCCTGGCTTGGCGTCGACAATAGCCCGAAATGACGGGTATGCACATACCTTATCATCCTGACCGTATCCCATGATGCAGCCTCTGTCAAGTCCATAGTCGCGGGCTGGTCCTGCCGGAAGAACTACGAGCTCGGCTGAGAGGAAGTCATCCTCCTCAATATCGTATTTTTCCTTCAAAATATGAAGAATATTTCTCTTAACGGCATCCTTCTTATCTTTGTCGTCTGTAGCATCGTCGAGAGGGATCGTTCCGATCATGACATTCAAGTCCTCGCCCTCGATAACCTTGGCACCTGTCTTCTTCATCTGGTCCTGCGCAAGGTGGATAAGGAGATCGCTTACTCCTAAAACCGGGTCATCCGGATCTTCACCGACGCAAACATTTACGACTGTTCCGTCCTTCTTTGCAACTACTCCGTGAAGTGCGAGTGGAAGTGCGACCCACTGGTACTTCTTGATTCCGCCATAGTAGTGTGTATCAAGAAACGCCATCTCTGTATCTTCATAGAGAGGTACCTGCTTTAAATCCATGCGCGGGGAATCGATGTGAGCTCCGAGGATGTTCATGCCCTTTGAGAGCGGCTCTTCACCGATAACGAAAAGCGCGATATTTTTGCCGCGGTTCGTGCGGTAAACCTTATCTCCTGCCTCTACCTTACCATCAGCTGCGATTATATCGTCGAGGTTCTTAAAGCCTGCCTTCTCTGCTTCTTTTGCAAAAAATGAGGTGCATTCCCTCTCTGTCTTTCCACCGCTTAAAAACCTGCGGTAGTCCTCCGCGAAATCCATGACCTTTTTTCTGTCATTCTCTTTAGTGTAGTACTTTAACCATGCATTCTTGTTATCCAAGATCAATGCCTCCTTGTTCTAATATATTTGTAAGAGCGGTGCTTTCACACCGCTCATTATTATTTTATTTCTTTCGATGCGCCGACAATGTTCTCCTGAACCCGTTTGTACAGCTCTGCTGCTGCATTGTATCCCATCTTCTTCTGGCGGTGGTTGACTGCTGCAGTCTCACAGATGATCGCAAGATTACGGCCAGGTCTTATCGGAAGTGAATGGCAGACCACCTTCTGACCCAGGATCTCGATATACTCGTCGTCGAGTCCAAGCCTGTCATAGTCAGTGTCGCGGTGCCAGTCTTCGAGCTGTATCACAAGATCTATGGTCTGCGTGTCCTTTACACACTCTACTCCATAGAGACTCTTAACATCGATGATTCCGATGCCCCTTAACTCAATCAGATACTTCGTAATAGCTGGCGATGTACCTATAAGTGTAGTGTCGTTTACCCTTCTTATCTCTACAACGTCGTCTGCGACAAGTCTGTGGCCACGTCTTACAAGCTCGAGTGCTGCCTCGGACTTTCCAATGCCGCTCTCACCTGTGATCAGAAGTCCTTCACCATAGACATCGACTAAAACTCCGTGGATAGTCGTCGTCGGTGCGAGCTCATAGCTTAAGACATTTATCAGAGCGGCTTCAAACTGCGAAGTCGCTCTCGATGTACCAAGCACCGGTGTGCCTGCTTTCTCTGCCTCTTCAAGGAAATTCTTCTCCGGCTCAAGGCCGCGGCAGACTATAACAGCCGGGATATGATTTGAAAAGAGCTTCTTATAGATCTCATGTCTCTCATTCTCATCGTGCTGCCCATTCAGATAGGCATACTCGACCATACCAATAAGCTGGATTCTGTTCGAATCAAAATGATCGTAAAATCCTGTCAGCTGAAGGGCCGGCCTGTTGATATCCCTGACCTTGATGAAGCAATCTGCCAGGTCAATATTTTTCGTGTAATTTGTCAGCTTGAGCTTCTCGGCAATATCCTTGATGCTCGCACCTTCCTGCTTTAATGCCATAAGTTTTTCTCCTCTGATATATGATAAAAGCGCCCGTTCCTTTTGTCAAGGCTTGGTCTTGTGCAGGTAATCCCAAACCTGCTGGGCCGCCTTCTCGTTCATCGTATCTGTTTTTGCCAGATCCTCTACACTGGCATTCCTTATAGCCTCGGCTGAGACGTATTTTTTCATCAGTGCGCGCCTGCGCGCAGGCCCGATTCCCGGGATATCGTCGAGAAAACTCCTTACCTGATTCCTGCCTCTAAGAGACCTGTGATACTCTATCGCAAACCGGTGTGCCTCGTCCTGCAGCCTTGTTATCAGCTTGAAAGCCTCTGAGCTCTTGTCGATTGGCAGCTCCTTATTGTTAAAAAACAGTCCTCTCGTCCTGTGGTGGTCGTCTTTTACCATCCCGCAGACCGGAATGGTAAGACCCAGCTCTTTTAAGACATCAAGTGCGATATTTACCTGTCCTCTGCCGCCGTCCATCATAATGACATCCGGAAATCTCGTAAAACTTCCTGTTTCCTCAGACTCTCCCCCGGCCTTTTCCTCGAGTCCGTGTGTAAACCTTCTGGTAAGCACTTCTCTCATAGAAGCGTAATCGTTCGGGCCCTCTACTGTCTTAATGCGGAATTTCCTGTAGTCGTTTCTTAACGGTTTGCCATGGTCAAATACGACCATCGATCCGACGGACTGGTAGCCCATCGTATTTGAAATATCGTAAGCTTCCATCCTCTGTATCCCCGGCAGCCCGAGGATTCCGGAGAGCTCCTTCATGGCGCCGATCGTCCGGCCCTCTTCCTTCTTTATCCTCTCTCTGTCCTTCGTCAGGATCAATGAGGCATTTTTCCAGGCCAGCTCTACGAGCCTCTCCTTCTGCCCACGCTTTGGAGTCACTATATGAACAGCACTGCCTTTTTTCTCTGAGAGAAAGTCCTCAAGCATCTTCTGTTCTGAAAGTTCTGTCTGAACGAAGAGCTCCTTCGGCACAAATGGCGTCCCCGAGTAAAACTGCTGTATAAATGTGCTGATCAGATCCTCCTTCCTGTCATCCTCACGCAGATTCAGGAAAAAGTGATCGCGGCCTATCATTCTGCCGCCTCTTATAAAAAATACGACCGCACAGGCGTCTTCCTTATCAAGAGCGATCGCGAGGATATCCCTGTCTTCGCCCTCTGTATCCGTAATCTTCTGCTTCTGGATGCACATCTTTACCGCAGAGATTTCATCGCGGTACGTAGCTGCCTTCTCAAATTCGAGATTCTTCGATGCCTCGTTCATTTTTTCAGTGAGCGCATCGATGACCGGATCAGCCTTTCCCTCAAGAAATTCCATGGCCGATTTTACCGACTTCATATATTCCTCTTCGGAAATATTGCCAAGGCAGATGCCAGGGCACTGCTTTATATGGTAGTTCAGGCAGGGCCGCTCTCTTTTAAAATCTCTCGGAAATACACGGTTGCAGGTGCGCAGATGGAAGAGTTTGTTCGTAAGCTCAATCGTCTCTCTGACGTCTCCCGCAGATGTAAACGGGCCGAAATATCTGGCCTTGTCCTTATATACTTTTCTTGAAAAAACAACCCTGGGAAAATGCTCACCCAGGGTCACCTTTATATATGGATATGTCTTGTCATCACGGAGCATCGTGTTGTATTTCGGACGATGCTCCTTTATAAGATTATTTTCGAGGACCAGTGCCTCAAGCTCTGAATCGGTGACAATGTACTCAAAATGATCGATATGCTCGACCATCTGCTTCTTTTTGATGCCCTCGTCATGCGATGGCTGAAAATACTGATGTACCCTCTTCGTCAGGCTCTTCGCCTTGCCGATGTAGATGATCGCGTCGCTCTTGTCGTGCATGATATACACACCGGGAGAATCAGGTATCTTCTTCAGCTCTTCCTGTATATCAAAACTCATGTCTGCACCTTTTATTCGTCAAAGATGTCATCATTATCGCTCACTTCAGGTTTGGATCCGTCGCCAGCTCCTTCAGAATCTCCATTTGATGATTTTTCTGAGCCAGACAATCCGGCCTCGTCTGAAGACTTGTCAGATGCATCTGTCTCAACAGGCGATTTCTTTCCAGCCTTTGATTCCTCATAGGAATCCATCTCACGCTGGAGTCTCCTTGCCACTTCGTGATCTCTCTCAGTCTTCTCGTCATCGATCTCTTTTTCCGGATCAGCCTGAATACCGGTGATCTCACGGAACATGTTCATGAACTCTTTTCCGGTGATCGTCTCTTTCTTGTACAGATACTCTGAAATCTTGTCGAGCGCTTCCCTGTTATCTGTCAGGAGCTGCCTGGCCTTGGCATATGCTTTATTGATAATGGAGAGGACTTCTCCATCTACTTCACTAGCCGTCTGCTGGCCGCAGGTCATCTGCGCACCGCCATCGAGATACTGGCTCTGGACTGTAGCAAGACCCATCATACCGAACTTGTCACTCATACCGAAACGGGTGACCATATTTCTGGCAATATTAGTAGCCTTCTCAATGTCGTTTGCTGCTCCACTTGTGATTGAGTGGAAGACGATCTCCTCTGCTGCACGGCCACCCATGAATGTCGTGATATCCTCTTCGAGTTCTTCCTTGGACTGGAGGAACTTCTCCTCCTCAGGTGTCTGCAGCGTATAACCAAGGGCACCCATAGTACGAGGAACAATAGTTATCTTCTGTACCGGGTCGGTATTCTTCTGTAATGCTGAAACAAGAGCGTGTCCGACCTCGTGGTAAGAGACGATATGTCTCTCCTTGTCGCTCATCGGACGGTCTTTCTTCTCCTTGCCTCCGACGGCCACACGCTCAAATGCCTCGAACAGATCTGGCTGTGAAACATACTCACGGCCGTTCTCTACTGCGAGAATAGCTGCCTCGTTTATAATATTCGCAAGATCAGATCCTACAAGTCCTGCCGAAGCAAGCGCTATGGCTTCAAGATCACAGGAAGAATCCATCTTCACATCACGTGAATGAACGCGAAGCGTGTCAAGACGTCCCTTCATATCAGGTCTGTCGACAATGATGCGCCTGTCGAAACGTCCCGGTCGCAGAAGCGCTTTATCGAGGACTTCCGGTCTGTTCGTAGCTCCAAGGATCAGAAGACCCTTGGAAGAGTCAAAACCATCCATCTCAGCAAGCAGCTGGTTTAATGTCTGCTCACGCTCATCATTTCCCCCGCCAAACTGTGAATCACGGGATTTACCGATGGCGTCGATCTCATCGATAAAGATGATGCACGGAGCCTGTCGCTTTGCCTCATTAAAAAGGTCTCTTACACGGCTGGCGCCGACTCCGACGAACATCTCGACGAAATCTGAACCCGCAAGTGAGAAGAACGGAACTCCCGCCTCACCTGCAACTGCCTTCGCAAGCAGTGTCTTACCTGTTCCAGGAGGGCCGACCAGAAGGGCACCCTTCGGCAGCTTCGCGCCAATCCTTGTATATTTGCCAGGATTTTTCAGGAAATCAACGACCTCCTGCAGAGACTCCTTCGCCTCATCCTGGCCTGCAACGTCGTCAAATGTAACGCCTGTCGACTTCTGTACGTAAACCTTGGCATTGCTCTTTCCTACACCGCCGAGACCACCTACGCTGTTGCTCATTCTCTTCGCAATAACTGCGAAAATGATCCAGATGATAACCAGTGGTACAATAAATGAAACAATATTATAAATAAGTGCTGATGTAGATGAGGAGTCCTTGCGCCTTATAGTTACATTGTTTTTCTTTAAAATAGGTAGAAGTTCATCATCCTGAATGTAGCCTGTCGAGTAATTGACTTCGAGCTTCTGTCCTGTACTCTGTCTGTAGAGCTCCTGCTGATTCTTATCCTCGGTGTTCGCATAGAACTTCGAACTGTCCTTTACCTTGAAGTTGATATTGCTTCCATCAAAAGTGACTGACTTCAGTTCGTTATTTACTGCCAGCTTGTAAAACTTATCGTAACTTACTGTCTGATTGGCACTGCTGTCAACGCCTCTGTAAAGCATTGTCACAATAAAAAGTGCAACCAGTGAAAACAGAATGAATGCCAGTATAGGATTAAACCTTGGGTTCTGATTATTATTGTTAGGCCCCTGACCATTTCCATTCATGCCCGGGCCGTTTGGACCGCCATTATTATTCTGATTATAAAAATTATTATCATCCAAAAATGTCACCTGCCTTCTAATGCCTTTAATTGTACCATTTCTGTCAATAATAGAAATTGCCTTTTTCCATTATAAGGAAAACCGCCATTAAAAGCAAGGCAGCATAAAATGTTTCATAAAATCTTCACATCGATTTTTACAAACTTATCTCCTTTTGGAGAACAAATGCGGTCATCCACCGGTGGCCGCCTTTTTTGTATGATCATCTATAAACGAGAAACAGCGTTGGCTTGATTTGTCAGAAAGTTCAAAAAATGGGACAAAAAGAACCGTCCCTACTGTCCCACTAAAAAGACCCCGTAGGAAAATAAATTTTCCTACGGGGTCTTTGTTATTTTAACTTAATGCTTCTGCAGCGTACAGTCAATTACTCGATTACTGTAGCAACACGGCCTGATCCTACTGTACGGCCACCCTCACGGATAGCGAATGTAAGACCCTGTTCCATAGCGATAGGATGGATGAGCTCGATTGTCATCTCAACGTTATCACCAGGCATGCACATCTCTGTTCCCTCTGGAAGAGTGATGACACCAGTTACATCAGTTGTTCTGAAGTAGAACTGAGGACGATAGTTGTTGAAGAATGGTGTATGACGTCCACCCTCGTCCTTTGTCAGAACGTATACCTGAGCTGTGAATTTCTTATGGCAGGTAACTGTTCCTGGAGCAGCTACAACCTGTCCACGCTCGATCTGGTCACGATCGATACCACGAAGAAGGGCACCGATGTTATCACCAGCCTCAGCGAAGTCAAGAGTCTTACGGAACATCTCAAGACCTGTAACTGTAGAAGTCTCAACGTCATCGCGAAGACCAAGGATCTCGACTGGGTCGTTAACCTTGATAGTACCACGCTCTACACGGCCTGTAGCAACTGTTCCACGACCAGTGATGGTGAATACATCCTCGACTGGCATAAGGAATGGCTTCTCGTTATCTCTCTTAGGATCTGGGATGTATGAATCAACTGTATCCATGAGCTCCATGATGCAGTCTCCCCAGTTCTTATCCGGGTTATCTGGATCAAGAGGATCTCCGTTAGCAAGCTTTGCAGGAGCCTTGTCGTCCTGAAGTGCCTGATAAGCAGAACCCTTGATGATAGGGCATCCCTCGAAGCCATACTCTTCGAGCTGCTCAGTAACTTCCATCTCAACGAGCTCAAGAAGCTCTGGGTCATCGATCATATCGCACTTGTTAAGGAATACGATGATGTAAGGAACACCTACCTGACGAGCAAGGAGGATATGCTCCTTTGTCTGAGCCATAACACCGTCTGTAGCAGCAACAACAAGGATGGCACCATCCATCTGTGCAGCACCGGTGATCATGTTCTTAACGTAGTCGGCATGTCCCGGGCAGTCAACGTGAGCATAGTGACGATTAGCTGTCTGATACTCAACGTGAGCTGTAGAAATAGTGATTCCTCTTTCTCTCTCCTCTGGAGCCTTATCGATCTGATCGAAGGCCTCAGCCTTGTTTCCCTCTACTCTCTCAGAGAGAACCTTTGTGATTGCAGCGGTAAGTGTTGTTTTACCATGATCTACGTGGCCAATTGTTCCGATGTTACAATGTGGCTTTGAACGATCAAAATGCTCTTTTGCCATTTTAATTTCCTCCTGTGGAAAATTTACCCACCCCTCTTTAAAGAGGGGCTTTACATGTTAAGTTTAATTATATCAACTAACCATAAACTTTGCAAGCTTTAGTTCTTTTCGAGCTGTCAGCCTTTATCGTTTATGATCTTATCCTGAACGTTCTTTGGTACCGGATCATAGTGATCAAAGAACATAGAGTAGTTACCACGTCCCTGAGTCATAGAACGAAGTGTAGTAGAGTATCCGAACATCTCGGCAAGCGGAACATAAGCCTTAACCATCTTTCCGTTTCCACCTACGTCGTCCATACCCTCGACACGGCCACGGCGTGAGTTAACGTCTCCGATAACATCACCCATGTAATCCTCAGGCATTGTGATCTCAACCTTCATGATAGGCTCAAGGATAACAGGTTTAGCTTTCTTCATGGCCTCCTTGAAGCACATGCTTCCAGCGATATGGAAAGCCATCTCAGAAGAATCGACTTCATGATATGAACCATCATATACTGTAGCCTTAACGCCTACAACAGGATATCCGGCAAGAATACCAGCCTTCTCAGCCTCAGCGATACCATCGCCTACTGCCGGGATATATTCCTTAGGAATAGCACCACCGACAACGGCATTCTCGAATACAAGGTTTTCATCAGCGTTAGCATCGAGTGGTTCGAACTTAACTTTACAATGTCCGTACTGTCCACGACCACCTGACTGCTTAGCGTACTTGTACTCCTGATCTACAGGAATTGTAAATGTCTCTTTGTATGCAACCTGTGGCTTACCTACATTTGCGTCAACGTTGAACTCTCTCTGGAGACGGTCAACAATGATCTCAAGGTGAAGCTCACCCATACCAGCGATGATTGTCTGACCAGTCTCTTCGTTTGTATGAGCCCTGAATGTAGGATCCTCCTCAGCAAGCTTTGCGAGTGCTTCGCCAAGCTTCTGCTGACCTTCCTTTGTCTTTGGCTCGATAGCGAGCTCGATAACCGGGTCCGGGAACTCCATCGACTCAAGGATAACCGGGTGCTGTTCGTCACAGATTGTATCACCTGTACCAGTGTTCTTAAGGCCTACTGCTGCAGCGATATCACCTGAGAAGACCTCATCGATCTCTTTTCTCTTATCAGCATGCATCTGTAAGAGACGGCCAACACGCTCTTTCTTATCCTTTGTAGAGTTCAGTACGTAAGAACCGGCCTTACATGTTCCTGAATATACACGGATGAATGCGAGTTTTCCGACGAACGGGTCTGTAATGATCTTGAATGCAAGAGCTGAGAACGGCTCATCATCAGATGACTTACGTGTAACTTCGTTGCCATCAAGATCTGTTCCAGTGATGTCAGGAACATCTACTGGTGAAGGCATATATTCGATAACACCGTCAAGAAGCTTCTGGATTCCCTTGTTCTGGTGAGCAGAACCGCAGAATACAGGAACTGCATCATTGGCGATAGTTGCACGACGAAGTGCCTTCTTCATATCATCGACAGATGGCTCTTTTCCATCGAGGTACTGCTCCATAAGATCATCATCAAATTCGCAGATTCCCTCAACGAGCTTTGTATGCCACTCATCGGCCTGATCCTTCATATCATCAGGGATAGGTCCAACAGTGATATCTTTGCCCATCTTATCGTTGTAGATGTATGAATCCATCTCGAAAAGATCGATGATTCCCTGGAAGTTGTCCTCTTTACCAATAGGAAGCTCAACAACTACAGGGTTCTTTCCGAGCTTTGTGTGGATCTCTGATACTGTATTGTAAAAATCAGCACCAAGGATATCCATCTTGTTAACGAAAGCCATACGAGGAACGTTGTACTTATCAGCCTGACGCCAAACGTTCTCAGACTGAGGCTCAACGCCTCCCTTGGCATCGAATACACCGACTGAACCATCAAGTACTCTAAGTGAACGCTCAACCTCAACTGTGAAGTCAACGTGTCCCGGAGTATCGATGATATTAATACGATGCTCTAATGCACCCTTCTTTGGCTTTGTGTGATCTTCTTCTGTCCAATGGCATGTCGTTGCGGCAGAAGTGATGGTGATACCTCTTTCCTGCTCCTGCTCCATGTAGTCCATGGTAGAAGTTCCTTCGTAGGTCTCACCGATTTTGTAGTTAACACCGGTATAGTAAAGAATACGCTCTGTCAATGTAGTCTTTCCTGCATCGATATGAGCCATGATACCGATATTTCTGGTTCTCTCCAGTGGGTATTCTCTTTCAGCCATTTTTTCTCCTCAAAAATACAAGCCAGCTTAATAAGGAAGCTGTCTTCGTTAAGTTCGAACTTCGCCTTCGGCTCGTTCTCACTAATCTCAGACAGCGACCTCGCTTCGGATTCGAGCGGCGCCAGAGGCTTGCTCTCATCTCGAAGCTTTCGGTCAGAATCTGTAATGTGCAAATGCCTTGTTTGCATCTGCCATTCTGTGCATCTCTTCCTTACGCTTTACTGCTGCTCCAGTATTGTTTGCAGCATCCATGATCTCGCCTGCGAGGCGGTCTACCATGGTCTTCTCACTTCTTTTTCTTGAGAAAAATGTGAGCCATCTGAGTCCTAATGTCTGACGTCTGTCAGGGCGAACTTCGATAGGTACCTGATATGTGGCACCACCGACACGTCTTGCCTTAACTTCGAGAACAGGCATTACATTGTTCATAGCTTCTTCGAAAACCTCAAGAGCCGGTTTTCCAGTCTTATCTGCTACTTTTTCAAATGCTCCGTAAACGATCTTCTGGGCAACGCCCTTCTTACCGTCGAGCATGATGTTGTTGATGAGCTTGGTTACGATCTTTGAATTGTAGATAGGATCTGCAAGCACATCTCTTTTTTCAAAATGTCCTTTACGTGGCACGTCTGCTTCCCTCCTTAATCATGGGATTCGATTAGATCGTAGGTACTCACAGTTTATGAAAATGTGTGCGTGCTGGGTTATGTAAAAATAAACACCAACAAACCATTACTTCATAAATGAAATACTTCCGATGTGTTTACTCGTTACAAAAATACGTATCAAAGAAATCAATTCTTTGGCTTCTTAGCGCCGTACTTTGAACGAGCCTGCTTTCTGTCAGCAACACCGGCAGTATCAAGTGTTCCACGGATGACATGGTATCTGGTACCTGGAAGGTCCTTTACACGTCCGCCACGAACTAATACAACAGAGTGCTCCTGAAGGTTGTGTCCCTCGCCCGGGATGTAAGAAGTAACTTCGATTCCGTTTGAAAGACGAACTCTGGCGATCTTACGAAGCGCTGAGTTAGGCTTCTTAGGAGTGGCAGTCTTAACAGCTGTGCAAACACCACGCTTCTGCGGTGAAGCTGTCTCTGTAGGGCGCTTCTTTAATGAATTGAAGCCTCTCTGCAGTGCAGGTGAGTTTGATTTCTTCTCAGATGTCTGTCTGCCTTTTCTCACTAACTGGTTAAATGTTGGCATTTATTTCACCTCCTGTAAAATAATACTGTACGTTTCTACGCGCAAAAAAACACTCGCGTTTTTACGCACGCCTAGTTATTATAGCGCGTGAAAACACGAGTGTCAAGATAATTATCAATGATGTTCTAATCTCGAATCTATCGACTTATGAATCGAAATCATCGTCATCAGATTCTGCACGGTCTTCGTCATTAGGGAACGTAGCCGCACGGTCGAATTCCGCCTCTTCTGCAGCAGCAGCTTTCAATGCGTCCTGCTTTGTAAGAATTCCCTCTTCTTTCTCGATCTCATCGATTACTTTATAGTAAGTCTTGTACTTATCCTCCGGAATATCGATGGCAGCCATAGCATCTTCAACCGAAATATCAAGATTGTTTGTCATGTTGATGATATCGTGAGCCTTGGTCTTTCTGGCTTCGCGGAGTTTCTTCTCACGGTTTGCCTTTGCCTTGGCTTCACGCTTTTTGATCTCTTCAGGATCTTCCTGAGTCATCTCAGCATAAATAGGAGCGATCTCATTGATATCTCCAAAGCACTTTAATTTGCCATGGTCGAGGATCATAGCCTTGTTGCAGATACGACGAACCTGTTCAAGTGAATGGGACACGAAGAGCACTGTAACTTCACCATTCAGCATGCTCATAATCTTGTCCTCTGATTTACGGCGGAATTTTTTATCGCCAACCGAGAGAACCTCATCGAGGATCAGTATATCAGGGTTTACGGCTGTGCAGATTGCGAAGCCGAGACGGCTCTTCATACCTGATGAATAGTTCTTAACCGGAACTTCTACGAATTTCTGAAGCTCTGCAAATTCAATGATCTCGTCAAACTTTGATTCGATGAATTCCTTCGAATAACCAAGTATGGAACCGTAAAGGTAAATATTCTCTCTGGCGGAGTACTGTGGCTCAAAACCAGCGCCGAGCTCAAGCAGAGGGGCAAGCTTTCCTCTCTTGTGTATGCTTCCTGTCGTAGGATGATAAACACCTGCGATAGCTTTAAGTATAGTAGATTTTCCTGCACCATTGAGTCCGAGAATGCCGAGACGGTCACCCGGATAGAGCTTAAAGCTTACATCCGACAGGGCCCAGAACTCGTCTTTTTTCATCTTCTCGTGGTGCTTGAAAAGATTTATGAAATAATCCTTAAGTGTATCGTGCATCTCTTTGCTTAGATTGAACATCATGCCGAGATGTGAGACTTCTACAGATGGCTTCATATTTTTTCCTCGAATTACAAATGTAAAATAAACTCGTCCTGCTTCTTCTTCATAGCAATAAATCCTACGATAAAGCAGATCACTCCAAATACAAACGGGTAAGCGTACTCCCAGAGCGGATTGCCATATTTCATAAGTCCGCCTCGGAACAGATTGATGATACAGTAGAGTGGATTCAGATGAAGAAGCCACATCAGATGGTGCTTCTTAATTCTCTCTATCGGGTAGAAAATAGCCGATAAGTACATAATGATCATCAACAGCACGTTCCAGAGATACTCAATATCACGGAAAAATACGTCAAGAACCGAAAGTATCATGCCGACGCCGATCGTCAGTATAAGAAGCAGGATGATTCCAGGGATCAGCTTCCAGAGACGAAGCGACGGTGTAAGGCGTGAAATAATAAGTACCGGAACGAGTACTATAAGCGATATCAAAAAGATGATAAAGTTGAACAGTACATTCGACAGAGGATACAGGTATTTTGGCACATAAATCTTTTTTATCATGCCGGCATTTCCACGTATTGCCTTGCTCGCTCCCTTTGTTCCGTTCTGGAAAAATGTATAGACCAGACGGCCTGCCATGATGTAGGTAGCGAATGTCGGATCGTTTGCCCTGTCGAACAAAGCTCCGAATACAACTACCAGTACGGCTGTGGTCATCAGCGGTTCGATAAGCGACCAGACGATTCCAAGGTAACTTCTTCTGTACTTCAGCCTGATTCCCCGTTTTACGAGCTCACTGAGCAGAAAGCGGTAATCGTAAAATCCTTTGATGTATTTTTTCATTTTGCTGTCTTTTCTCCTTCTTCGACGCCTTCAGTGCTTTCCTTTTGAAAAACGACTCTGAGAGTCAGAAGTATCAACTTCATATCCAGAAGTATTGAAGCCTTCTGAACATAAATCATATCGAATTTGAGTTTATCGTATGTTGTCGTATTGTATTTGCCAAAGACCTGTGCATAGCCTGTAAGACCAGCCTTTACAGCAAGTCGGAAGTCAAATTCGGGAACTTTTTCGCAGTACTCTTCGTGGATTTCAGGTCTCTCCGGCCTCGGTCCGACAAACGACATGTCGCCTTTTAGCACATTGAAAAACTGCGGTATCTCGTCAATTCTCGTAGAGCGGATAAAATGTCCTATCGGCGTTATCCTGTCGTCGTGCTCAGAGGCGAGGCGCGCGCCGGAAAATTTCTCGGCATCCACTATCATGCTTCTGAATTTGATTACCTTGAACTTTTTCTTGTGGATCGTGTAGCGTTCCTGCCTGTAAAAAACAGGTCCCTTATCATAAGAATGAATAAGTATCGCGGTCACCAGCATTATCGGGGATGTCAATATGATGCCTATGAGAGATAAAATAATGTCTCCCGCGCGCTTTACGATCCTCTGCCACATCGAAAATCCGACGTTTCTCGACAGATAGAGCGGAGAATCGAAAAGATTCAGTTCATCCGACTCTCGAACTATGATATCTGAAATCTTCGGTGTAAAATATACTCTTTTCTGGCGGTCAAAGCAATACTTTAGTATCTTGTTTTTTAATTCGGACGGGATATCGTTTATAAGGACTGTATCGTACTCATCAATTTTCTTCTCGATTTCACTCAGCGGAGCATTTACCATAACAGTCTCTGCTATTACAAACTTATCACTGCGCTGTTCCATCTTGCGGTCCAGGTTGTTTACATGCATGCCGTGGATCTGCAGCATCCTGTACGGCGGGAAGATTTTCCTGAACAGCCACGTTCCCAGATAGGTGATAATGAACAGTACTATCACTTCAATAATACACAGCTCAAAGTACACGAAAATGATAGTCGGTACAAGTTTTCTGTAGCCAACCATCATTACTGTCATCACCGCCATGATAATATTCACTATAAATGAAGCCAGAGTACAGCCTATCGACGCGTGGGAAATCCTGCTGATACCTATCTCATAGCCTCCAAAACTGTATATGAAAAATACAGCCAGAAACGTATAGATAAGTATCATCGCCAGACAGCCAAGATGCCGGAAAGGCCTGTCAAGCAGGATATTCAGCCAATGATTCCACCCATATGCAAATAGAAGTGCAACCGCTACCGTAATGATCAGATTCGTGAGAAAACGGTAAAGGTGTTTGCCATTTTCTAATTTTTCCGACATTTACTATTCCTTTTTGAACACAAAAATCTTAGAAAAAACATAATTCAAAGTTATCACGACAAACTGCGCGATAAACTTTATCAGCATGTTCGGCAGACCTAAAACTCCAATAAGAATGCCGAGCATAAATTCCTCTATCGCCAGGGTAATAAGCCTGCCAACGCAGAACGTCCCCAGTTGATAGAAAAACGCGAACACTCCTGAAGTATGATTGTAAAATACATACCTCCTGTTCGTAAAAAATGCAAAAGCAGTCGCAAATACCCACGACAGCGCATTTCCCAATAGTATATTCCAATGCAGTGGTTCTGTAAAGAGCCAGTACGTGAATAGAGATATAATGAAGGTTCCGAATCCAAACATACCGTAGAGCATAAGCTCTTTGTATTTTCGGTAAAGCGGCTCCACCTTACGGCTTTTAGGATGCCTTGTAAAAAAATAATTGAATACCGAATCCAGCCAATCTGCAGGTTTCTTCATTCATTGTCCTCACAGCAATTCTTCAGAGAGCTTCAGAGCCTCCGCGATTACCTGATCCATGTTGTAGTATTTGTACTGTCCGAGTCTTCCGCCGAAGTAGACATTTTTCTTCTTTTCATCTTCAGCTAGTGATGCATATCTCTCATAGAGAGCCGTGTTCTGTTCATCATTTACAGGATAGTAAGGTTCCTCTCCCGGTTTCCACTCGTGTGAGTACTCCCGTGAGATGATAGTCGTCGGCTGCTTTCCGAAATTGAAGTGCTTGTGCTCAATGATACGGGTATAAGGTACATCTGCAGAGGTGTAGTTTACTACTGCATTTCCCTGATAGTTATCAGTGTCGAGCTCCTCAGTCTCAAAGCGGACGCTTCTCCATGAGAGCGGGCCATAGGTATAATCAAAATATTCGTCAACCTGACCAGTATAGATCAGTCTGTCGTACTCGATCTCTGTACCGTCGCTTAAAGTGTGTTTCTTCTTGAAGTCTTTAAAATCTTCGTTCAGGAATACGTCAGCACCCTTTAAAAGCTTTTCTACGATAGCTGTGTAGCCGTCGACAGGAATTCCCTGATAGCGGTCTGTGAAATAGTTGTTGTCATAAGTAAAACGAAGCGGAATCCTCTTTATGATAAATGAAGGGAGCTCTGTGCATGGTCTTCCCCACTGCTTCTGGGTATAACCTTTTATGAGCTTCTCGTACACATCACTTCCTACCAGAGAAAGCGCCTGCTCCTCTAAGTTCTTTGGATTTGTGATATTCAGCTGCTTTATCTGCTCAGCAATCTTCGCCTTAGCCTCTGCAGGTGTCTTTATTCCCCACATCTTTGAAAATGTATTCATATTGAACGGGAGATTGTAGAGCTCGTCACCATAGATGGCAATCGGGGAGTTGATATAGTTGTTGAACTCAGCAAACCTGTTCACATATTCCCAGACTTCCTTATCCGAAGTATGAAAAATATGGGCTCCATAGATGTGCACATCGATTCCTGAAATCTTTTTGGTATAGACATTTCCACCTATATGATTTCTCTTCTCAATGACAGCGACGCTTCTGCCCGCGTCCATTGCCTCTCTGGCATAAACTGCGCCAAATAATCCGCTCCCTACTACGAGGTCATTAACCTTCATTTCTGTTCTCCTTAACCAATCCTGTATTTGCGTATTCTCTCATCGAATCAAGCTGTTCTTTTTCCCAATCGTCGACTGGACAGTACTCTATATCTGTCACTTCTTTGGCTATCTTCCTGAAGTAGCTGTTCTTAAAGTGCGAACGGTCCTTCACGAATCTCATCCTGTAAAAAATCTCCAGAGCGTAAAATACATACTCCTGCTCTAAATACCACTTGGGATCCTCATGTCTTTTCAAGAGTTTCCTCATCTTCGAAAAAGCCCTGCACTCTGTCATCTGCCTCTCTAATACCCTTAAATCGAGGACTCCATTCTCCGGTTCGAGCAGTGCAGTTGCCGAATCGGGACGCTGTACATAGTGGTACATATGCGCCGGATTGTATCTTATGGCTTTACAGTGCAGCACATACCTGCAGATAAAAAGCTGATCCTCGCGATAGTAAACTTTTTCGTCAAAACGCAGATTGAACTTATCGATTATACTCTTTTTGAAAATTTTATTCCAGATATAGCCCTGATAGTTCTCCTGAAAAAACAGTCTGCAGAGAAAATCCTCCTTGTTCATAACCCTGACTACTGCTTCCTGTGTCTCATCTACAACCTGATCCTGATCCACAATATCGTATCCCACTATGCCAAGCTGTACAGGGATCCTCTTGAAATCCTTTACGAGTTTCTGTTTTTTCGAATCTGCTATAGAAGCAAAGAGTGTCCCGATATAACCTCTCTCTACTCTGTCATCTCCGTCAGGAAACACCAGGTATTCTCCCCTTGCAGCCTCTATTCCGGCATTTCTCGCCGCAGAGACTCCAGGAGATTGTCTGTAGATCACACGGATCCTGTCATCGAGCTTCGCAAGCTCATCCGCTGCTGCCGCAGTATCCGGGTCGTCCTTCCTGAGGACAATGATTATTTCAAAATATTTAAACGGCTGCCCGAGAATGTCTTTCACCATTCCGGGCAGCAGCCCGGCTATATTGTAAGCCGGGATAATAACACTTATAGTTGGTTTCATTTTTTTAAGTAATTTTTTATTGCTTCCTGCCAGGTCGCCATCTGAAAGCCGCCGTCCTCGGGAGCAATGAGTGAGAGCATCTGATCTTCAAGCACTGAGTAATGCGGCCTGTTTGCGCTGTCTGGATTCATCTTCACATACTCTTCAGACGAAATGTGATTTACTTTTGCCTTGATGCCTTTGATGCTGAATATCCGTTCTGCAAAATCAGCCCAGCTGGTCTCACCACGGCAGACACCGTGATAGAGGCCGTACTGCTCAGTCTGTTCAAGATAGTGGATCAGCTTTGCAACCTCTGCAGCGCTCGTAGGGCATCCGATCTGATCGTCTACGACGGACACCTGATCGTGGCTTTCCGACAGGCGAAGCATCGAGCGGACAAAATTTTCCCCGTCACCATATAGCCAGGCAGTTCTTATGATAAAGTACTTCTGACACAGGGATTCCACATATTTCTCTCCGACAAGCTTCGAACGGCCATAGGCACTGACCGGTCCCGGAGCATCGGACTCCACATATGGCCTGTCACCGCAGCCGTCAAATACATAGTCCGTAGAAATATGTACAAGTTTTGCCCCGGTCTTCTGCGCTGCTATCGCGAGGTTTCTCGGTCCGATACCGTTGATTCTTCCAGCCAGATGTGTGTTTTTTTCACATCCGTCCACGTCCGTATACCCCGCACAGTTAATGATAACATCCGGATCAAGCTCTGCGGTCTTATTTAAAACAGCATCGAGATCCTCGATTGGCATTTCCCGATGGGAAATTGAAATCAGCTCTGCATCTGCGTCGTTTTTGTACTCTTTTAATACCGCTTTTCCAAGCTGGCCATTCGGCCCGGTCACTACTATTTTTCTCATTGCTTTTCTCAATATTTTTTTATTTAAAGATCTTTCTGCTTTTCGGTCATTCTGTTCAGTGCCGAGAAGATCCCTCTTATGGAAGCTCTTGTGATGTTCGAGGAAAGTCCTACACCGAAGGCGATGTTCTTCGTACGCGGATCGGACAGCTCAATGTAGGCCGCAGCCTTTGCACCAGATCCAACTCCGAGAGAGTGCTCCGAATAATCTTCGACTGTAAAATCAACCTGCGGAACGCACTGTCTGATGGCCGTCTTTACTGCATCGACAGGTCCGTTTCCGTCGGCCTCCGAATGGAATGCCTCGCCATTGTACTTGAAATCGAGTGAAATGTGTGTATCCTCATCATCGGTATTATCGTCGATGTCAACAAAGTCGAGCTTGAACGGAGACTTCTTATCGATGTACTCCCTCTTGAACTCCTTCATGATACGCTCCGGCTTGACTTCGCCGCCCTCTTTCTCACTGATGGCCTGAATTACGTCGGCAAATTCACGCTGCATGATCTTCGGGATCTTGAAGCCATAGACCTTGTCCATTACAAAAGCCACACCGCCTCGTCCTGACTGGCTGTTGATACGGACAACCGGCTCGTACTCTCTGCCGATATCTGAAGGATCGATCGGAAGATACGGTACCTGCCAGATTTCTGATCCTCTCTCCTTCATAGCCTGCGTGCCCTTATTGATAGCGTCCTGATGTGATCCTGAGAACGCTGTGAATACAAGGCTCCCGGCATACGGATGTCTTGGGTCAACGGTCATCTTTGTGCATCTCTCGCAAACTTCTACAATCTCCTTAATATCAGAAAGATCCAGACCCGGATCGATGCCCTGCGAGAACATATTGTACGCTATATTTAAAATATCTACATTTCCCGTTCTCTCGCCATTTCCAAGAAGAGTTCCTTCTATACGGTCTGCCCCGGCGAGAAGTCCAAGCTCTGCGCAGGCGATACCTGTACCGCGGTCATTGTGCGGGTGGAGTGAAAGGATGACGTTCTCCCTCTCGTCCAGGTGATTGTTCATATACTCAATCTGATCTGCATATACATTCGGCGTATTCATCTCGACTGTTGCAGGGAGATTGAAAATGATCGGATTGTCTGTCGCATGATCCCAGGTTGCTGCTACTGCGTTACAGACTTCAGCCGCATAATCTGCTTCTGTGCCTGTAAAACTCTCCGGTGAATACTCGAGCTGGAGATTTCCCTTATACTTCGAAATGCCGGCTTTTACCATATTTGTACCATCGATAGCGAGCTGCTTAATGCCTTCCTTGTCCATATGGAAAACAACGTCACGCTGCAGCGTCGAAGTGGAGTTGTAAATATGAAAAATAACGTTTGGAATGCCCTGTATCGCTTCAAATGTACGGTCGATAAGATTCTGTCTGCACTGGCAGAGAACCTGTACCTTTACATCGTCCGGTATTCTGTGCTCTTCGACAAGTTTTCTCAGAAAATCGTATTCAATCTGAGATGCTGCCGGAAAGCCTATCTCAATCTCCTTGAAGCCGAGCTTTAAAAGGAGATCGAACATCTCCATCTTCTCATCGACATTCATCGGCTCCACAAGTGCCTGGTTACCGTCTCTTAAGTCTACTGAGCACCAGATCGGATGCTTCGTTATCTCCTTGTCCGGCCATGTCCTCTCCGGGAAATTTAATACCGGGTTCTTTACATAGTGTTTGTAATTCATCATTTTGTCTTTTTCCTTCTTTCCTTGATTTCCTCAAATGCAAATCAACAGATTAATCACCAAAACCATCTACTATAACCTTCACCAGGCGGTGCATGGCTTCCACCTCGTCCTCGCCATCGCAGATAAGCGTAATCTCGTCGCCACGCCTGATGCAGGCTCCTAGGACCGAGAGTATACTTTTGGCATTAGCTTCGCCCATATCATTCGGGCCGTATTTGAAAGTAATCTTTGATTTATATTTCATTGCCTCCTGGCAGAGCGCTCCAGCGGGTCGGAGGTGAAGCCCCGTCGGATTTGTTATCGTAAGCTTCTGACTTACCATATATTACTGTGTTCCTCCATTGTTGCTGGTGTTATTATCATCCGTACTGGTTGTGCTATTGCTATCGGTACTTCCGCTGTTCGTGCTTCCACTATCCGTTGTACTTCCACTGTCGGTGTTTTCAGTCGTCTTCTTCTTAATGGTGATCTTAGTCGTAGCATTCTGTGCCTTGATGCCATCAGGCAGCGACAGCTTAACAGACACCTGGTGATCCCCTTCCGATAGACCGCTCGCATCAACAGAGCCAGTCAGCTTATCGGCATCTATTGATGACAGCTTGCTCTCAAGCCCGGTAAGTTCCACGCTTACTGTCTTTTCAGCGAATGCCGCCTGATATCCGTCCGGCAGATTATTCACTGTCAGATTATCAGTTGAAACTGAAATAGTCTTACTCGTCTGACTCTCCAGATTCACAGTCACAGTAATTTTAGACTTGGAATCTTCACTCAGGCTCACATTTTTCGGAAGGTAACTCGTGATATCAACTTCAGTACTGAACGATGACTTCTTTGTATTCAGGTCTATCACAGAGAACGGGATTGAAATCCTCGTGATGCTGTTCAGATTCTTCGCATCTCCCACAAGGGAAATCTGGCTCGGATCTGTGGTAATACTGCTTATCGAGACACCGTCCGGAAGCTCACTGCTCTTCGGTTCAGTCACCTCTATCGGGACCGTCTTGAGCGACTCCATTACAACCGATACATTTACAGTAGAAGTCGAAAGCGTAAGTCTCGTCGTATTTATCTCTTCGTTATTCGAATCGTAGAATACCGGTACTACCTTCTCTGTAACGTTCTCTGATACATCGTCAATATCAGCTACAGCGCTGACATGGTCGATCTTTTTCACAATGCTGGCCGGCCCCTCTACAGTCACTACATTCGGAGTGACCGATGCAGACTTGACTGCAAAACCGTCTGCCGGATTTCCTTTGGTCGCAGGTCTTATCATAAATTTCTTCGACTGCTTCTCGCCGACCTCGACCTGCAGATAGTGTGTAGCTCCGATAATTTTCACCTGATTCTGCGAGTATGTAGAGCAGCTTATCTGTATCGGGACTTTGCCATTCTTATCGACATAATTAAGATCAGCCGTGGCAATGAAATCAGTGTTTCTGAGCCTGTCCATAACGCCCCTGTGGGCACTGACGCGAAAAGTCACAGAAAGCGCCGAATCAGCCACCGAAACATATTTACCCTGCTGGCTTATCGAGTCTTTATTCTCAAGTGAAACCTTGGCGGTGAAATCACGTTTCTCGACGGGATCGTTTACACTGACTATTACAACCCAGAGGATGATCGACAGAATCACTGCAAGGATTTTCCATCCCCAGTTCTTTGTCAGGAAGTCTTTAAGCCTTTTGCTCATCTGCAGATCCTCCTTCCTTCTTTCTGTCATTTTTTATATTCTTATTCTGAATATCCTCCAGAAACTTAGTCAGCTCATCTGCTGTAATATCGTGGTACAGCCTGCCTCCCTTTGTCACAGAGACCTGTCCGGTCTCCTCTGAGACCACAATAGTCAGGGCATCCGACACCTCTGAGATTCCAAGAGCCGCCCTGTGTCTTGTTCCAAGGTCCTTTGATATCTCCATATTGTCTGAAAGCGGCAGATAGCAGGTCGCCGAGACGACTCTGTCTCCTTTGACGAGGACTGCACCGTCGTGCAGAGGGGTATTTTTCTCGAAAATATTTATCAGAAGCTGCCTGGAAAGTATAGCATCTATAGATATACCTGTACGCTCATACTCCTGAAGCCCCGTCTCCATTTCAATGACGATAAGAGCACCTGTCCGCACTGATCCCATATCAAAGCATGCCTTTACGAGGTCGCTTAGTGTATGGTCGCTGAATCTCTCTTCAGCATTCTTCTGGAATCCCTTGACGAGCACCTGAAACAGATTCCTCCGTCCGAGCTGCTCCAGCGCTGAGCGAAGCTCCGGCTGGAACACGACGATAAGTGCTGTAATACCGACGCTCAACAGTCTCTCACCGAGCCAGAGGATCGTGTTCATCTGTAACAGACCTGCTATCACGAAAAATACGACAATAACAAGTATTCCACGAAGGAGCATGTAAGCGCGGCTGTTTTTCAGCCAGAGAAGTATCTCATAGATAAAGAAGGCTATGATCAGGATCTCTATAACATCGATCACATGCACTGAAGGAATGGTAACAGAAAAATTATCATACAGGAATGCATTTAAATTATCCAGAAATCCAGTCACGCTTTCACCTCCTTCTCATCATTTTTATCATCGGCCATATCCGGAGTGATCCTCTTTATCTCTTTATCTTCCTTTGAAATATGGATCTTCGGCACAGCCGTCACATAATAGTAATATTCATCGTCTTCAAACTGAACCCTCTCAACCCTCGTATAGTCGAGATTCTGCAGAAAAGCTGCGGACAGAAATCCCACTACTGCCGCTACAACATTTCCAAAGAAAAGGCTCGCCGCTCCCGGCCCCTGTCCGAAAAATATCTCTCCTCCAGCCATGATCAGTGCCTCAGAAAGTACCCCGAGTATGACTGCAAATATCCATGAATGCGGAGAGCGGATATTTCTGATCGTAGTGACCATCAGAAACATTATGACCATTGCGGCCATAAAAAAATAAAATCCACTGTTTCCGATCATAGACGAGAGGATATCGAGTCCTCCGGTAGCATTGCCCGACTCTGAGAGCGTCGGAACTGCATCGTGTACACTCTTCATATAGTATGCGATAGCACTGCCGCCTATGATCGACGTAACCTCGTGATAATCTCCAAAAAGTCCTGCCACCATAGGTGCGCAGTACGGTATTGAAATCCTGTACAACACAGTGATACCCGGGAGCAGGTTCATATTCTTCGCCTTGTATGAATAGGTGAATGCATAAAAAAACAGATACATCAGAAGCAGAACTACACCGACAGACTGCGATAGGTTCAAAATCTGAAGCACTGTGTAAATAACCAGCATCAAAGCTATGCCGGAAAACGGGACAAAGACTCCGGCTGCTGTAAGTATAATTGTGATAACAGGTGAAGAGAGCAGTGTCGAAAACCCAAAGTCACGTGAAATGATAAAAACTCCGAAAAAAGTCCATACTCCACCCGCTGCACGTCTGAATAAATTCTCATGGGTAGATATGAAGTTATTGATTTGGCTCCTCGTCGCCAGGTCTATCTTCATTCTGTTCGTCCCTGTCTGTCTTCTCCTGCTGTCCGTGACTTTCCCTCTCCTCTTTCTCGTACATCTCCTCCAGAATCTTCAGATCATTCCTCTGATCATCTGCTATCTGCTGGTATTCAGCAAAGCGCCTTATGTTCTGTCTCCTCGAATAGCCCGAGTAAAACAGCATAAAGAAAAGATAACCCATGATACCGGCAAAGACAGTGATTGCAATGTTCAGTCGGTTCACCTGTACTGTGACCGTAGAAAATATCAAAACGATGATCAGGATAAAAAGGACACAGTAGATGATCGTCGACTGAAAAAAAGATCTTACCCCATAGAAGGACAGGAAGTCCTTCTTGTCGATGTCGTCAACTGAATCAAGCTTTATTCCCGAGCGCTTCTCGCGAAGAGCCATCTGCGTCATCTTCTTGACACGTTCTGTATCAATCATAAATCACTTCCTGCCAGCAAACCTCATGCGGTCTGTCTCTCTCTGTCTCTTCGGAGGCGCTGCAGGTGCCTGAGGCTTCTGATACATGCCGTCGAGATCATTTACCATCTCACTCTTGCACTTCTCACAAAATCTTCCTGTCCTTATAGGAGCGCCGCAATTCTCGCAATGGAATACCACCCCTGATTCCTTCGAGAACATAAGTCTCTCTTCTCTGACCCACTGCTTGATCTGTGCTACTGTGACATGGCACTCCTCTGCAACTTCATTTATCGATGTCAGCGGGTTGTCCCGGATGTATTCCTTGACCTTGTCAAATCGCTCTTCTGCTTCCTTCTTGCAATTATCGCAGATAGCAGGACCAACTCCTCTGTATCCGAATATTTTCCCACATTTAATGCAGTTTCTCAATTCCATGGAAACTCACCCTGCCTTTCTACTTACCCTCCTATACTAATATAGATCCCACAGACTTCTGCCGCACCCTGATCGAGAAGTGCCAAAGCGCAGGCGTCTAAAGTGGAACCTGTCGTATATATGTCGTCGACTAAAAGTATTCTTCTCAATTTTACATCAAAATTCCTTACTTGAAAAGCGTTTTTGAGATTATTCTGCCTCTCGCTCCTCGTAAGAGTTTTCATCGGTACGGTGTTCTTCATTCGATAGAGGGCATGCGAATACTCGATCCCGCTCTGGTACGAAACCGCTTTTGCCAGAACATCCGCCTGATCATAGCCCCGTTTTTTCAGCTTGTCTGCATTCATCGGGACCGGGACGATCAGGTCAGCCGACGCCTTGATCCACTCACCCCAGAGTTTCATCGCATCATACGCAAAAGCATCTGCATACGATTTTCTCCCGCCGTACTTGAATCTGTAGACTGCCTCCCTTACAGGTCCCTCGTACTCATAGAGTGGCCTGCCCTCAGAAAAAATATGCGGAAATTTACCGCAGTCCGGGCAGACCAGAGCATCCGCGCTCTTTAACAGTCTGCCACAGACCATACAGAAATTTCCGCGCACTTTTTTTATCAAAGGTTCGCACCTTTTGCAGAAGCTCTGCTCATCAGGTGCCAGCAGCTCATCGCAAGACGGGCATCTCGGAGGAAATAAAAGCCTCCTCGCTTCTCTTTTTAAAGTTTCTTTAAATACTTTCATACGCTCCACTCTCCCTCTGTTCGCGGATTCTGTCCACAAGTCCCGAAAGCCTTAGCCTCTGCCTGTCGTTTTTTTCCATCCTGTAAAAAACGTTCTCATCGCCAACTAATATCACGCATTTCTTTGCGCGGGTAACAGCTGTGTAGAGAAGGTTTCTATTGTACAAGACATCCGGTCCGGCGATAAGCGGCACTATCACTGCCGGATACTCGCTGCCCTGGGATTTATGGATAGTCATTGCATAGGCGAGGCTTAAATTCTCAAGACTTGAGAACGGATACTCGACAAAATGTCCGTCATCGAACTCTATAAGCATATCCGAAGAGAATTCATTTACTTCTCTGATGATTCCGCAGTCACCGTTGAAAATACCGGTTCCCTCTTCAAGCAGGATGTGATTCCTGCCGTATCGCCTCCAGGTAGTATCATAGTCATTCCTGGTCTGCATGACCTTGTCGCCTTCCCGAAAGATCACATCGCCGAATTTTTTCTCTTCTCTGTCTCCCGAAGGCGGGTTCAGCTGCTGCTGAAGCACCCTGTTCAGCCTCTCGACACCAGCCTGCCCCTTTCTCATCGGAGAAAGCACCTGAATATCCAAAACTTCAGCTCCGACATAGGCCGGCAGATTAGTCTTTAAAAGTGAGAGGATGGTGCTTATAATGCTGTCAGCGTCGTACCTTTTCAGAAAAAAGAAATCCCTGCTCTTGTTGTCGAGCCTTACAAGCTCGCCATTTTTAATATGGTGAGCATTTAATACAATATCGCTGGTCTCGGCCTGCCGGAAAATATTAGTAAGCGTTACTACCGGAAATGCGCCGGAATTTATAAGGTCCTTTAACACATTGCCTGGGCCGACCGATGGCAGCTGGTCGACATCTCCAACGAGTACGAGCCTTGTGCCGGCTGGGATTGCCCGAAGCAGCGAGTACATAAGCGTTATATCGACCATCGACATCTCGTCGATTATCACGACATCGCCCTCTATCGGATTGTCCTCGTTCCTGTCAAAAATACCGGGATTCGAGCCCGGTGCGCTGTCATCGGTCGTTCCGCCTTTCTGGACTTCGAGCAGTCTGTGAATAGTCTGTGCTTCCTGCCCGACTGCCTGCGTCATCCTCTTTGCAGCTCTGCCGGTAGGCGCCGCGAGCCGCACTTCCATGCCTTCGGATTCAAAATAGCTGATAATTGTCTTTATCGTGGTGGTTTTACCGGTTCCAGGACCTCCTGTAAGGATAAGCACACCGTTCTCCGCTGCCTGCACAGCAGCTTTTCGCTGGTTTTCATCCAGCGTCATACCCTCATCCTTTTCAATTTTTTCAATTTTTTTCAAGATACGGCTCTCATCTGCCTGAAACCGTCCGGTAAGAGTCAGCATCATAGCCGCTGTCCGCTCTTCCATCCTGTAATATGGAAAAAGGTAGACTGCATCCCCGACCGTCTTTATTTTTCTGTTCATGGTCAGGTCAAAAATAACACTTTCGACCATATCAGGATCTACAGCAAGAAGTCTCTCAGACTCCTGCACAAGTTCTTCGCGTCTCATATAGGTGTTGCCGTCTGCGCCTGCCATGCCAAGAACGTAGAGAACTCCGCTCCTGATCCTGTCTTCACTGTTTCTGGCAAACCCCAGTGCCATAGCAATATCGTCAGCCGTCTTAAAGCCAATGCCGTCAATCTCTTCAGCGAGCCTGTAGGGATTTTTTTTGATGACATCCATAGCCGCCTGACCATATTTGTTGTAGATCTTTAATGACATCCCGGTAGTGATATTCAGCTTCGAGAGTTCAAGCATCACCTTGCGCTGGTCATGCTTTTTTCTCAAATCCTCAGCTATCGCAATCGCCTTTCGTGCGCTGATACCCCTGACCTCAGCCAGCCTCTCCGGCTCGATCTCCATGATCTCGAAGGTCTTGTCGCCGAATTTATCTATGATCCGCTTCGCGAGTCCCTCGCCAATGCCCTTGACAGCACCGGAGCTCAGATATCTGTAGAGTGCCTGGGTGTCCTTCGGCTTTATCTCCTCGTATGAGCTTACCTTAAGCTGCATGCCAAAGCTCTCGTGCATCGTAAAAGTACCCGACACCCGAAGGTTCTCGCCCGCTGTCACTGACAAAAAAACGCCTACACAGGTGACCTCATCCGGGTCTTCAAGGCCCTCGTCCTCCACCGGTTCATCCGGCTTTAGGACCAGCACTGTGTAAGCGTTTGTCTCATTTCTAAAAATAATGTGGTCTACATATCCCTCTATCGTCGTCATGATTTCTCTGTATCTGAAGTATCTGTGACTCCGTACTGTGCCTGCATATTCTTTACCATATCCTCGGTAAATCTGTCACCATATTTGTCGACAATATCGGATGAAAGCGTCTGGATGGTAGAATCCATGTACATATCCTGAACCTGCTTTGCATAGGTGTCAGAATCGTCATCACCCTTCAGCTCATCGTTGGACTTCTTTACTTCCTTGATGATCTGCTCGACAAAATAGGCTTCAAATGTCTTCGCCGCCTTCGTCAGGTCCTCTTTAGAAGAATTCTTCGAGAGGCCTGCTGCCGCGTTCTCGACATCAGAGGCCTGCTGCGAATTTCTCATATTCGCAGCCTGGCTTGAAATACTGTTCAGATATGACGATGTAAAATCTGTGCCAATACTGCTCAATTATTACCTCCTGAGGTTATTAGCGGTCTCAAGCATGCTGTCAGATGTAGTGATAGCCTTCGAGTTCATCTCATAGGCTCTCTGTGCTATGATCAGGTCGACCATCTGATCTGCCATACTGACATTCGATCCTTCAATATAGCCCTGCTTTATCTGGCTTTTTACGATATTAAGGTTCGTTGTGGCTTCATTAATGGCGGCCCCGCTGGCTGCTGTAGCCCTGTAGAGGTTTCCACCCGCTTCATCAAGGCCATCCATATTTGAAAATTGGAAAAGTCCGATCCTCTGTCCGGTCAAGTGCCAGGCCCCATTTGCATCAATATATCCGATATTTCCATCCGTATCTATAGAAACCTTGTCTACACTGACACCGTCTGGAAGGGTGATCCTTCTGCCACGGCTGTCCAGGATCCTTAGTCCCTGATTGTTTGTAAGGATTCTCCTTCCGTCGTTGTCTATAGTCCAGTTAAAGTCACCGTCTCTGGTGTAATATGTGTTTCCATCCACACCTTCAACTGAGAAAAATCCGTTCCCGGCAATAAAGCATGCTGCCGGGTTGTCACTAGACTGCTGGATTCCAGTCGCAAAGCTCGTGTTCGTAGCCGCTACTCTTGTACCAAGCCCCACCTGTGCCTGCGTCGGCTTGGTCTGGCCATTCGCAGATGTAGTCCTCGTCTGGATATTCTGATACAAAAGTGACTTGAATTCGGTATTCTTCTGTTTAAATCCTACAGTATTTACATTCGCAAGGTTATTTGCAATCGTATCTACAGCGGTCTGCTGACTCTTCATACCAGTAGCTGCTGTCCACAGTGAACGCATCATATACTAATTACCTCCTGTCAGCTTATCAGCCGCCAATTTTGCCAACCTGTCCGGCAGCCTGATCCATAGTCTCATCCTCTGCCTGGACAACCTTCTGGCCAGCCTCATACGCTCTCTGGATGGTTATCATCTGAACCATCTCATCCACGACATTTACATTCGAAGTCTCTAAAGCTCCCTGCTCGATCCTGAAGTTCTGCCCACGTCTTACCGTGCCGCCATTCTCAAGATTGTACAGATTCTCTCCATACTTCGACAGGTAGTCTGTGTTATTCACATCGACTACGCCGACATTGTCCACAATCGTGTTGTTCTGCCAGATATTTCCGAGTTCATCTACAGTGTAAGTCTGCAGCGGATCGACTCTGACATAGTTGGCCTCGCTGATCTGTCCGGAGGTGGCGCCATTCATATCGAGAAGATAATCGCCGTTCCCGGTTCTGAAATATCCCTGATTGTCTACTGTAAATTCTCCGTCTCTAGTGTACTTGACAGAAGTGTTTCCCTGCTTGTCAGTGTAGGCTATCGCAAAAAGTCCATCGCCTCCGATAGCCAGGTTGCTCTTCTCATCGGTAACCTTGAAACTGCCCTGGCTCCAGTCGGTATAAGTCTCACCGATCTTATCTCCCTGCTGGATATCTCCCAGGCCTCTCGCGAAATTAAAGTCTCCCGAGTCTCTGATGCGGAGTGCCAGCTGTCTGGCGAACGCAGCATTCGTCGTGCCTTCCTTCTTATAGCCCACGGTATTTGAATTCGCGAGGTTATTGGTCATGACATCCATTCTGCGCTGCTCTTCGAGCATACCATTCCAGCCGGTATATAATCCTTTTACCATTCGTATATCGTCTTTCCCAGTCGTCTCCGGACATCCGTATCCGAAGCTGGCCGCCGTTCTGATAGAATTCCATTTCTATATAAACTGTCCAATCATTATATCGGACAGCGGCAGAAATATCTTAACATAAAATCAAGGATTTTTACAGGGGGATAGCTTTTATTTTTCGTAAAGGAATTTTTCCGGGAGTTTTACTCCAAAATCCCTGGCAAGGCTGCGGAACTGCTCAGGAGTTATCGTCTGAGTCTTATCATGCTGCATTGAAAGAGTCTTTACCAGAATTTCAGCAGACTTTTCGGCAGTGTGCATAAGTCCAAAGGTTGTGTCAAAATCAAATCCAACTGCAAACATTCCATGATGTGCCCAGATTGCGAGGTCATACTTTTTCATCATTTCACTTGTTGCTACTGCGATTTCTTTTCCACCTGGAACCATCCATGGTACTACTCCGGCACATTCAGATCCCTGACTGCTGGAAGCATGTTGTAGCTTGTAGCATAGGTTAAAAGCTGCATGATAACAAGATCTACATCTGCTGCCCTGAACTTATCCCCTGCCTCCATCGATAATTCCTTTGTAGTGACTATACCGCCATCCACTAATTAAATATCTGCTTTTGGATTCCGGTCCTTTCGTAAAGCTGTCTCTCAGAAACTATTTCATATACTTTTTTATCCATACCACTGGTGCGTTCATCCCTGTATGCAACTGCATCAGTAAGACGTTGTCCATTTTGTCCCAGCAGGACAAAATCAACAGCCCAGGTATCGATTCCAATGCTGTACGGAATCCTGCCTAAAGCTTTGCATTTTTTATTCCGTTTTTGACCTCTGTAAAAAGACGGTCGATATCCCAGACTTTGTGGCCGTTTTTTTCTATCATTCCATTCTGAAAACGATACACCTCTTCCAAAATCATCCTGCCATTTTCCAGATGCGACAGTATATGTCGGCCACTTGAAGCTCCAATATCAATTGCCAGATAGTATCTGCTTCCCATTGCAATCCTCCTGCCTGATTATTTGATCTCACATATATCCAGCAGATCACTGAAATTCTTCATTGGGTAGGTAACACCACTGTACTTTGCTGCTTCATTTTCAGAAGCAATTTGGAGTTAATTTCCTTTCCTACCTGACAGAACTAAGAATAAAAGCTGCTGTATCGGATTTGACGAACACAGACAAAACGATAGAAGCCATTGCCGTTGATTCCGGTTTCCCAAACAGCAACGCTTTTACATCGGCATTCAAAAAAGAGTATGGAATGCTTCCGAGCGCTTACAGAAGGAAGCTTAAAAATGCAGAGGCTTCCGCTCCTGCTACGCCAATAGTTTACAATGAGTATATGTCATCTCTTCGGAAATATCTGAATCGTTCAGAGAAAACATATGAAGCTTCGGTGCCACCGCTAACTGTATCAGCTGATTTTTCTGCGTATAAAAATACCCGTGAGCTTCAGCACAGCTGGAAGCGCATTCTCTCTATAGGTCAGGCCAGCGATATTCTATTAGGAGATATTCAGAGAATTCTAACCCGGATGCAGCGTGACATTGGATTTGAATATTTATTTTTCAACGGGATTTTTTCAGACAGTCTCCACGTGTTCAAAATGGGGCCTAAAAACACCCCAATATATAATTTTGCCTACACTGACAGAATCTTTGATTTCCTCATAAGTATCGGCCTCAAACCTCTGATGCAGTTTTCATATATGCCAAAGGACCTGGCGAAGCGCTCCGACAGATATATGCTGAATCATCTGGTTAGCGAGCCGAAGGATATAAATGTCTGGTGTGATCTGATTCATAATTTTCTGGAACATCTTATAAAGCGTTACGGAATCCATGAGATTTTGACGTGGAAGTTCAGTGTCTGGCATCAGCCAAATACTCCGTCCCGTCTTTTTGGATTTGAAAGCTTCAAAGAATTTGAATTTTTTTACAAGAAAACTTACGATACTGTCAAATTTTTCAATAAGGATATCTGCTTCGGTCTGCCATGCATATACTATCTGCCTGAAGACTCAGATAACTCCCTATTGAAGGGCCTTCTCAATTACTGCTTCGAAAACAACTGCATTCCAGACTTTATAAACTATAGCTTTTACGATACCAGTCTGAACAAAGAGCGAAACAGCTCAAAGGACTCCTTCGGTTTTATGGAGAGCATGACCTTAAACACCGCTTCTGATGGTTTAAAGCATGCAATCTCACATATGAAAAATATACGGCAGGAATTTCATTTAAGTAGAATTCCACTGTATATATGTTCAATCATCACAAACAGTTTTTTATGCTCGCGGTCAATCTCGGGAATTCCAATCAAAAAATCTTCTGTAAACTGTATCATTAATATCCTCCAAAAAATGATTTCATTCTTATTTTATAAGAAAATAAGCAGAAGAAAGCGTGCCAGCGGCAGCAGCTTTCAGGAATGCACGGTAATACTACATATCTGGAGACACCTTAGTACTTAAATGCATTAACGATGATGGGGATTTTGCTGGACCATCACGATATATTTTTCCTGCTTTGATAAGCGGATTTATTACTTCTTTTAGGAAGATGCTTCTGCTATTATATGATGAGGATGCCTGAAGTTCCTTAACTGATTTCGGGCCACTCTTTAACAATTCGAGTACTCTTTCAGTCTCTGAAATATCGTCCATTTCTATTTCGGTATCCTCATCATATAAAAGATCAAATAATCTCAAGTCCAAAAATCCGGGATATATCAATACACCAGGCTGTTTTTCTACACTGGCATTTTTATAACAGTCAGCCATGGTTTGAAAACCAGTTCCACCACGTTCCATAAGGTTTGCTACATCAAGACAGGCAGCGATTATTGAATTCCTGCGAATCGAAGGAATGCTGCCAATAGGGTATTCCTCATAGCTTTTTGGCAAAAGCCATGAACCTGGTGAAACGATATCAATTCTGTTATCATATATATCTACATCAATCTGTGTGCCAGAAATAGAATAATCTCTATGTGCAATCGCATTTACAAGCGCTTCACGGACAGCCTCTTTAGGATAGGATCTTATTTCTTTTCTTCCTCCATTTTTTGTCTTTTGCCATCCGATTTTTGTATTTCGTTCGATGAATTTAAAAGCCTCTGAAAATACAGAAGATAGAGGGCCTTTATACCGCATATGGTCGAGAACAACACCTGCCTTATTCAGACCTTTCCACAATCTGCAGCAAATTAACGAATCATCTCCATTGTAGTCATCTGCAAACATCAGGAATCCCGATTTAACATAACCATCTTTGGAAACAATCTCTTCGTTTTGTAATTCTTTTAAAGTCGGAGGCAGCTCATCATTCCGGTACTCTTTGCACAGATTTATATAGTCACTCCAATTTTCTTCGTAATACTTGATATCTGTAGTTTCGTTATCGACTCCACTTTTTCTTCTTGAAAGAGATATTATGTCTTCTGGACTAGCTGGAGTAGTATTCCCGTCTCCTTTTATATATACTGTCTCGTTAAAATCTCCTTCACGATATCTGACGACAGACTCTGCAGGCTTGATATTAATGGCCAGTACAAATCGTTCAGCCGCTTCATCTACACTTCTCATACTGTATTGCAGCTTTATGTGCGGAAAAATATGTCTGTCATTTACTCTGGCAATCAGATTTTTTATTTTATCAATCTCATCCAACGAAAGTCCAAACGCTTCCCTGCTATCTGAAACACCGACAAACAAAATTCCTCCGTTTCCATTGGCAAATGCTACAAGAGTCTTTGCCCATTTTATAGGATTATCCGGATTTAAAGTGGCTTTAAATTCACATTCAGTATTTTCTACTATTACATCCTTAAATAATTCATTTATTTTCATTTGCAATGTCCTTATACAAAGTTTCAAATAGTTTTGTCTTTGTCAAAAAAATCATTATCTATATGATATCAAACATTGCTCGACATTGCAACAACATTGCTCGACATTGCTTAACATTGTTTGAACATTACTATCATTCTCTTTATAATTATCATACACAATTGGAAGTAATGCATATGGGAAGATTCATGGACATGAGACCTACGCTTTAATTGGCTGTTGCGATTCAAAAAATAAAAGAATTCATCCATTAAGCAGACAGTTTCTTGACTATGGCGTTGATTTTTTATTATAGTTTCATTTCAAAAGCTATATCTGCGCGCTCATGCAGCAGGCCATTACGTGCTCATCATCATCTAAGGCAAAGAAAATCTGTCCGCCCTTTTCGATATAATTCTCTATATTTTCAAGTTCCCGCTCGTCCTGCGGTTCCAGGGCAAACATTTCTTTAATCCAGGCTTTATTCATCTCGATGAAATCTTTTTTGTATTTTGAATCGTAAGGTACTATTTTCATTCTGATTTACTTCCTTTTTCTATTAGTTTCAGTACAGTATCCATGGCGTCGACAAGCCTGTTTTTTTCATCGACAGATAATCCGCTGATTATTTTTCCAATATCCTCATTTGATTTGCGGATTAAATCTTCGGCGAGAGACCTGCCTTCGTCTGTTAGAAAAATATTGTAAGAACGGCTGTCATCAGTGGAATGCTTTCTTTTGATGTGTCCAAGCCTCTCATGCTTATTTATAATGCGGCTCAGATAGCCTTTGTCGACATATACCTTCTGAACGATGTGAGCAGCGTTGCATCCTTCGTTCTGATAAATCTCGAAAAATACCCGGGCCTCCGTGGCTGAGTATTCTGAACCGAGGTAATGGTCGCCCAGCAGATTCATGGAAGGCAGGTAAATGCGATTGAACTCTCTGATTTTTTCAATAGCTTCATTCATAACGCGTCTCCATTTAGTTGATTTTGGCAACTATTATAATTTAAATGGTTGCTATAGTCAACTAAATATTTATAATTAGCTAATACGAAAATTGACGTTTCTGCTAAAAGAGTTCATAATGAAGTCAATACACCTAAGAAGGAAAAGATATTCATAGGAGTTAAAATGAAGACCAGAAAAGAAGCATTAGAATTCGGGCTGTCCTTTCCAGACACATATATAGATACACCATTTAAAGAGACCAACTGGCGGCTTGTAAGAGTTAAAGAAAGCAAAAAGGCCTTCTTATGGACATATGAGAAGGATGGATTTATAAATCTGAACGTCAAGGTTGATCCGGATTCAAGGGATTTATGGAGACAGGTATATACTTCAGTGATTCCTGCGTATCATCAGAATAAGGACCACTGGAATACCATAATTCTCGATGGCTCAATTCCTGACGATGAGATTAAAAATATGATAGCACTTAGCTATGACTTAGTTACCGACTCGCCGACAAAAAGGATTTATGAGGCTGTGAAAAAAATACCTAAAGGCCATGTCGCAACCTATGCCCAGGTGGCTGCGATGGCTGGCAATCCCAGGATGTCGCGAGCAGTTGGAAATGCGCTTCATAGAAATCCTGATTCTGATCACATCCCGTGTTTTCGTGTCGTAAACTCGAAAGGTGGCCTGTCCGGCAATTTTGCATTTGGAGAAGGTGTTCAGGAAAGACTTCTTCAAGCAGACGGGATTGAAGTGAAAGACGGGAAAGTTGATCTGTCTAAGTATGGAATTATTTGAGTGCGGAATGTAAATATAAATATTCTAAATTGGAATGATTTGAAATAATACCGACAGGCAGATAATGTCCCTAGAAGATAGACTCTTTGCCTAGAAGGAAATCCAGTACATTGATATGGCGTATCCCATTTTCATCCGTAAAGGAGGCCGGTATATCACGACGCATGATTATTTTTCCAAAAAAATCATTAGTCAGGCGGAGAGAATCCAATTCACTTGCTGCTTTCTCTGTATTAGTCATTTCATATGCAGACTGGATATATACCTTTTTATCTCCCTGATTGACAACAAAATCAATCTCTTTCTGCACCTTCTGTTCCCTCCTGCGGTCATATACGACACCAACGTCAACGGAATATCCTCGTTCGATCAACTCATTGTACAGGATGTTTTCCATTATATGCCCAGAATCGAATTGCCTGAAATTAACTCGGGCATTGCGAAGACCAATATCTGTGTAATAATATTTATTGGGATATTGAAAATACCGTTTTCCTTTTACATCCCAGCGCTTTGCCTCATTAATAAGAAATGCATTTTTTAAATACCCCAGATAACTTGAGACAGTATTTGCGCTAATGTTTGCTTTTTTTGTGCTGTTAAGTGTATTGGCGATATTTGTTGGATTTGTCAGTGAACTCACAGACGATGCCAGGTAATCCAAAATATCTGATAAAACATCAGGACGCTCGATGCCTTCACGTTCCACGATGTCTTTTATATATACTTCGTCAAAAAGCTGCTTCAGATAGTCTTTTTTCTGACGGTCTTCCTTTAAATTCAGAAGATATGGCATCCCTCCATACAGCATATACCTGTCAAATGCGTCTCTTTTATCCCCTCCAACTGCCATGAAAAATTCCTTGAAGGAAAACGGAAATACATGGATCTGTGAAGAACGGCCTCGAAATTCTGTCATAATGTCGCTGGAAAGCATTTTTGAATTGCTGCCAGTAACATATATGTCAAGGTTTTTATATCCTCGTAATTCGTTCAGCATCTCATAAATAGTCACCTTTTCCCCTGGAAAATCTGGATCTGGGACAGAAACAGAAAGCTGAATTTCATCAATAAAAAGATAGTACTGCTGAGTGCTTTCCTGAATTTTTTCTTCAACCATATCACAAAGAATAATCGGATTGCGGTATTTAATATCTTTACGATTATCCAATTCTATCGTTATGATATGATCAGCATTTGTCCCCTGTGATAGCAGATAGTCACGAAATAGTTCAAATAAAAGGACAGATTTTCCACAGCGACGTATACCGGTAATAACCTTGATCTGACCATCCCACATGTAAGAAATAAGCTGCTGTATATAGAGATTACGTTGTATCATAGATGCCTCCTTATATTGAGTACTTTAGACGTTTGCGTCTCAAGTACTCAATATAAGTATAAAGCAACCAGACATTTGTTTCAATAACAAATTGAGCGCTAAGATCAATTGGGGCACTTCCTTTAAGGATGTCCGCCCGGCTTTTCTTATCATGATTGATGTCGATAATTTAAAAAAACAAACGACTCCAACGGTCATGAGGCCAGAAACAGCGTTCTACCATGTGAAGCAGAATTACAAGTCTGTGACATATGTGTTATCATAGCTCCTTTAGTCCCCGGCTCCGGCCATTATCATCTCCTGGAAGGCGCCGTTTCGCTTTAGCAGCTCGTCGAAGGTACCGGTCTCTATCATTTTTCCTTCTTTCATGACGATTATTCTGTCGGCTCTGCGGACAGTCGAAAGTCTATGCGCCACGATAAAGGTCGTGCAGCTGTTTCCAAGGCTGTCAAGAGTCTCGGAGACCTCTTTTTCTGAGACTGCATCGAGAGCGCTGGTAGCCTCATCGAGAATCAGAACCTTAGGGTCCCTGATAAGAGCCCTTGCTATCGAAATCCTCTGCTTCTGGCCGCCGGAAAGCTTGTCGCCGTGTTCACCAACCATAGTGTCAGCACCGTTCGGCAGGTTTTTGATAACGCTCTCCAGACCTGATTTCTTCAGCACGTCCTTAAACTTTTCTTCTGTAACCCCAGTAGTGCCATAGAGAATATTTTCCCTTACACTTCCTGAAAAAAGTATCGTATTCTGCGGTACAACTGCGAGAAATTTTCTATAAGACCTGAGCGAGATTTCTGAAAGCGGCTGTCCATCGATATAAATCTCACCCTCTGATGGCTGTCCAAAGCCAACCAGGAGATTTAAAATTGTGGACTTTCCTGCTCCACTTTCTCCGACAAACGCGACAGTCTCGCCTGCATTTACATGAAGATTCAGATTCAGAACGGCCGGATCGGTATTGTCTGGATATCGGTAGGTCACATCCTTAAAATCGTAATCTCCGTTCATGCTGGTAAGTATCCTCTTACCGTTGTCCTCTTCTATATCATCCGCTGTCAAAATCTCTCCAATACTTGTAACTGACTCAAGTCCCTTCGTAAGGATAGGAATAAGGTTAAGAAGCTGGTTCATCTGGCCGACAATCTGCGTGAAAAAGCTCTGGTCACCGGAACCAATTCAACCATTTCGGCTACTTTTCCACTCGCTGACTCCATCTCTTTTCTAAAGGTCCGGTTCCGTCTGAAAATCTGCTTTCTAAAGGAGTAGACCACAACTGCTCCGACAGGTCCCATCAACAGGAAAAATACAAGCACAGTCAGGCTTTTAACAGCTGTTACTGCAAACGCCGCGACAGACACCGTGATTATGCTCATCATGTTATTGAAGACCTGATCCGACAAGGTCTCCACAGCCTCGACATCACGGATCATTTTCGACTGCATACGTCCAGTCTCGATATCCTTCTGATACGGAATCGAAAGCTGCTGAATCTTATACACCAGGCTTTTTCGAAGTCCCGCCTCGACCGACCTCTGCGCGATACTCCTGAAATGCATCTGAAGGTCAGCCATCGGAAGGTTCAGAATAAGAAGCGCCGTGATCACCACGGCATTTATTATGATGCTGTGCAGGGAACCAGGCTTATTTTCGAT
Organism: Lachnospiraceae bacterium; assembly: GCA_003862155.1. Classification (GTDB taxonomy): domain Bacteria; phylum Bacillota; class Clostridia; order Lachnospirales; family Lachnospiraceae; genus Weimeria; species Weimeria bifida. The sequence continues at coordinate 60,695 of QOUV01000007.1, read as the reverse complement.
GATAAGGTTTATGATATTTGCTGTGACTATTGGAAAAACCAGCACCGGGCTGTGTTTTATAAAGAAAAAAATGCCCGCTAGTATCAGGTTATGATAATACCCCTTGAAAAGAGCCATGAAGGTCTTCAGCGGATGGCCTTTGTTCTCCTCAAAATCCCTGATATATTCCTCTGGAGCCTTTCCGTTTTTTACAGAACCCATAGACTCGATTTCTCCTTCTTTTCGTGTAATCTCTTGAAACTATTATAGTATATACACAGAATTTGAAAATATCTACATGAAAAATTTGTGAAAAAACTGCAGCTTGACCTCCCTGGAAAAAGCTGTACGTTTTAACCGCAGACATAGTTTAAATAGGCTAATTCCTGGGAGTCTGCTGACACACTGACAGTCAGAGCCTCTTCCAAGCGGGCCGGTGAAGCTTATTATTTTGAGACATAGGTCGAGCCTTTGCTTCCCTGCTTTACATGGTAGAGTGCCTTGTCCGCGCACTCAAGGTCGCCTTTGAAGTCTCCGGTATATGCCGCTATTCCTGCCGAAAATGAAAAATCATACGGTTTTGTCTCGTCTGCGTTCATTTTTTCACGGATGGCTTTTATCCGTTTACTGGCGACAGTTGTTTTACAGTTATACATGATCAGAAGAAATTCGTCGCCACCGTACCTTATCACATTATCCCCGTTTCTCATGTGGCGGTTGAAAAAATCGCCGACATATTTGAGGACTATGTCACCGGCCTCATGGCCATTTGTATCATTTATGCTTTTGAAATTATCGACATCTATCATGATCACAGATGTCGGTTTTATATCCTTAACCAGTTTATTTTCAGAGAGAAGACTCTGCAGGCGTTCTCTGTTTCCAACTCCAGTGAGGGCATCATACATCAGTGATTTTTCAAGCCTTGCATTCGTCAGGTAATTGTCGTACGCACCGAGCGAGAGAATAACCTGGGCGGCGGTTACAGCTACGGCAGTAGGGATATTGAGCGACAGGATGATATCAAAATTCGGATAGCAGTTAAAGGTATTTGATATGATAAGTCCCGCGAAAAATACTGCATAATTGATAAGTCCTGACGCAGCTGATGTGCCAAGCCCCAGGATTATAAATATAAGGTTCATGGAAAACGAACCTTCTGCGAAGTGGACTTTGTTTGTCAAATGATAGACTGACCATATCGTTGCCCACACTATGCATTCTGACAGAAAATAATCCGAAAATGTCTTTAACCGCCTGCCCTTTATCCTTGGTTCCACGATAAGATACAGTATCAACGGTAACATGACGGAAAACCGGGTAATCACTGTAGAACCGAAGGTTCCGCTTAGTTGTGCATCTGACACAAGGAAAAGTATAGACGAAAGGCAGGTAGCCGTCAGAGAGACCTTTATAAAGAACTGATAATAGCGCAGTTTGAAGTCAAGGAACTTCTCACGCTCAGATTTGGACAGTTTTTTATATGAATTTATCAGATTGATCAGAAAGTTTAAATCAAGAGTTTTATTGCTCATAATTGTGGCCTACCGTAAAAAAGCAACTCATGTTTACGTTTCAGTTATTCGGTTCCCTGATACTCCAGGCAATGTATGGAGCAGTCGACCTCTTAGTCGTCGGCCAATTCGGCACGACAGCTGGTCTTTCCGGAGTCTCGACCGGAAGCAATGTCCTGAATATGGTCACCTTTACAATCACCATCTGAAACAGAAATAAAAAGTTTCACGGAAGTATTATATCCCCAATCTCAGCCGCGTCTGCCGCTTTGTATGTCGGGTGGACCATCTGCATCTCAGCCGGATTTCCATAGCCATAAGTCACGGCTATCGAGTCTACCCCAGCCTTTACTGCTCCCTCGATATCGAAGCGGGTGTCTCCGATCATTACGCACTCTGCCTTATCAAGAGAATAATCATCGACTACGCGGTTGATAAGCCTTGATTTATCAGAAGAAAAATCGGTTGGATCAGGACCGATTGTATCAGTGAAAAGGTCTGCAAGACCTGTTTTTTTAATAATACGGCCAGCATATTCCTGAACTTTCGAGGTCACGACAAAAGTCTTCAGGCCGGCCTCGCGACACTTCGCGAGAAGCTCAGGGATACCAGGATAAACTGTAACGTCATACATTTTGTTATCGACATAGAGTGAGCGAAAAATACGGGTTGCTTCGGCTGCCCTCTCTTCTGTCATCCCATAGAGTTTCACAAAAGAATCCATCAGAGACGGCCCTACAAATCTTCTGAGCCTCTCCTCTGGTTCATCTGGAAAACCCATCCGGTCAAGGGCATACTTTGCACATGTCATTATAGCATTTCCAGAATCAGTGATAGTCCCGTCCAGGTCAAAAAAAATATTCTTATATCTCATAATTTTTAACTACAACGAATTTGTATTTTTCCTTTTTACCACCCTGTCATTTTTCCAGCAGCAGCTTCCTGCACAGCTCAATCTTTGCCTCGCGGTCCGGGGCAGAGTTCTCAAAGTGGACACGGGAGAGGATCTGCTCATCGGAAAGAGCCTCTGTGCTGCGTTCCTCAGGGATCAGGCTGCCGGCCGCAAAAAGTCTGCGGCGCATCTCACGGGCAGTACCATTTGCGCCGTCAAATACACGGGTCCCGCCACCGAGAGCAGTCTCTATCTGGTCTTTGACAAAAGGATAGTGAGTACAGCCGGTGACAACTGCGTCCATAGGACCGTATTTTCCACCAGGCGCATAGTCTTTCAACAGATCATTTAAAAATTTCTGAACTTCTTCTGTCCCGGCTTTTCCAGCTTCCACATACTCCATAAGACCTGGGCAGGCGAGCGGGAATACCTCAGCCTCTTCGCCGTATTTATTCAGAAGGTTCTGAAACTTATTTTCCCGGATAGTCATAGGTGTCGCCATCACGAGCACCTTAGGGTGGTGCATAAATGAGACCGCAGGCTTGAGTGCCGGCTCTATCCCTACAACAGGAACTTCCGGATAGTCGAGCCGAAGCTGTCTTACTGCAGCTGATGTCGCGGTGTTGCAGGCGATACAGATTCCCTTGACACCCATGTCGATAAAGTCCTCAACATGACCTCTGGTAAGCTGCAGGACCTCGTACCTGGATTTAGTTCCATACGGGGCGTTTCCCGAATCCCCATAGAAGTAGAATTTTTCCTTAGGCATGACGCGCACGAGTTCGCGGAGCACCGAAACACCGCCGACTCCTGAATCAAAGACAGCAATCGGCGCATGAATTATATCATTTTTTTCAATTGGCTCAAAAATCTCTGCCATTATTTGACTCCCTTCGCGCCTCCGAATGAAGCTGAATTCAGAATATTCGTATCAAATGTAAATGTGATATTCTGGTACTTTCTGGCACGTTTCAGCGCAAGCTGTATAAGCTGATCGAGAAGATCCTTGTAAGGAACTCCCGAAGGTTCCCAGAGGTAGAACGAAAGTGAGCCAGGTATAGTATTTATCTCGTTGAAATAGAGCTTTCCGGTAGCTTCGTCGATCATAAAGTCGATACGAACGACACCGTTGCATCCGAGTGCCTTGAATGCACGGACTGCGTAGTCCTGGATCTGCTTTGTGGTCTCCTCCGGAAGATCTGCCGGAATTTTTCTCTGGACAGAAGCCATGCCTTTCGAACCACCGGACTTGGCGCCATTGCTCTCGTACTTATCTTTGTATGAGAGGATATCCTTCGTGTGGAATGGTTCCTCAAGAATAGATGCCTTCGCGCCACTGTCATCTCCTAAAACAGAGCAGTTAATCTCTTTTAATTTCTCGATTCCATGCTCAACAAGTACGATCGAAGCGTAGGTAAATGCGTCATCAATCGACTTTGTGAGCTCTTCCCTGTTTCTGGCCATCGAAATTCCGACTGATGAGCCCGAATTTACCGGTTTTATGACAGCAGGATAGCCGACCTTCTGCTCTGCAGTGTCTAGCAGTTTTTCCATGTCAGCATAATCGTCCTCGTGGAAGCAGACACAGTCGAGGACCGGAATATCAACGTCCTTTAAGACACACTTCTGGATGTATTTGTCCATTCCGACTGCTGCAGAGGTTACATCGCAGCCTACAAACGGAATGCCAAGAGTCTTTAAAAATCCTACGAGTGTTCCGTCCTCCTCGTTAGTGCCGTGAACTACCGGGAATGCGACGTCGACTTCGATATCTTTCATTCCGCCGAACATTTTCTTCGGGTAAGGCGAGAGGACAACTTTGTCTCCCTCATTGACCCAGACGACCTTCTGAGATCTGGCGAGCAGTCCGTCGATATCCTTATAGGCCTCAATCTTTCCGATGTCATCTCCGACATAGAACTCGTTCTGCTTCGTAATATAGACCGGTATCGTCTCATATTTGTCCGTGTCTATATTCATCAGAGCCTGGATTCCGGAAATAACGGAAACTTCATGCTCAACACTTCTGCCACCGTACATAACAGCTACTCTAGTCTTCATTTTGTTCCTTTCAAACATAAAAAATAATTATCAAATGAATCAAAATAATCATCAATAAGCATCCGGCAGATCATTCTCAAGGAGGATATACTTGTGTCCCTCACCGCTGATGCCGTAAGCGCAGTTCATCGCACCCTGGAGGTCGTCAAATGAGCGGACTCTTGCCTCAGGAAAACCGCTTTCGATAGCGCCATCTCTGATAGGATCCGTATGCGAGATCCTTCCGACCAGCAGAATATAGTCGCAGTTTGCAGCTGCGTAAGTGCCAAATTTGTAGTTGTAGTCGTCTTCCTTCTCACCAAGCTCGACCATTCCAGGCGTCACTAGTATCCTTATGCCGTCAAACATATGAAGTGTCTCGACAGCGGCCTTTGAACCGGCTGGATTCGAATTGTATGCATCGTCGATTATAGTCACGTCACCGCGCTGAATCATCTGAAGGCGGTGCGGAACAGGTTCGATTCTTCTGACCGGAACGCGGAGCTTCTCGAGTGAAATACCCTGCTCATGCGCTACAGCGATCGCACCACATACATTTATGACATTGTGCTCACCTATAAGTCTCATAGTAAATCTGGCGGTCTCACCATCCGGTGCAGTCAGTGTAAACTCTGTGCCAAGCGTTGTAAGGCGCACCTCAGATGCATGGTAGCCCTTGTTCGACTTATATGAGTAAAAAATGATCTTTCGCTTGTCAGTGTATTCGGAAGCTTTTTTCAGCTCGAATTCGTTGTCGGCGTTCAGGTACACCCTGTTGCCCTCCGGGACCGCGTCCGCGAGTTCGAATTTCGTATTTACAATATTCTCCTGAGTGTGAAACGTCTCCAGGTGCTGCGGCCCGATACTCGTAATGATGCCCTCAGATGGCTTGAACAGATCACAGATCTCCTTGATATCGTGAACGTGTCTCGCGCCCATTTCACAGAGGAAAATCTGGTTGGATGGCTTCAGATGCTCTCTTATGGTCCTGACGACACCGAGAGTCGTATTGAAATTTCCCGGAGTAATAAGCACATCGTAAAAATCCTTAAGAAGCGTATTCAGGTAGTACTTCATCGATGTCTTGCCATAACTTCCGGTGATACCTATCAGCTTGATCTGTGGGTTTTCGCGGAGGATTTTCTGTGCATCTCTGATATAGTACCTGTTGATCCCGGCTTCGATCGGATGATTTATAATATTGCATAGGATCACGATCTCCGGAGTGCAGATAAGAAATACACCAGTGCAGAAAACCCTGTATTTTCCCGAGAAGATCAGCATCAGAGCACAGAGAATTATAAAAGTTACGATCAGTCTCTTGACTCTCGCAGTGACAACGAGTTTTTTCTTGGTCTCGGTCTTTCTATAGAGGTTGTAAGCGGAATTTACCGCGCCAAGCCATACAATAGTGATCACTATCAGTATCAGCTGGATCACCGGCTGCCTGATCAGAAGCTGCAGCACAAAAGTGATGATCATTGCCCATAGGAAGCGCTGTCTGTTACTGTTTTTCGAGAGCCAGTGAAAATATTCACCATTTTTATAACCGTTCTGCTGGAACATCTGGAGGTTGAAGCGGAGAGCCAGTATCAGTGTCACCAGCGTGACCACAACCTCCACATCGCCTAGCACCAGATTTATAGTTTTCAGCATAAAAAGCTCCTTAGTATCTCATTGAACTCCTGCGGTTTTCTGAGAAAAGAAAAATGATCAGTTCCAGTCAGCACATGAAGCGCAGCATTCGGCATCAGCCTCTCCATGTCCTTCCCATCTAAAAGAGGCGTCGCAGTGTCCTGGTCGCCCCAGATAAGGCAGGTCTCGTAAGGAATGTCTGGCAGCCTGTATGTAAGGTCATCATTTACAGCCTTTACCATGCACTTCTTCATCATCGGGGAAGAATTCCTGTAATCAGCGCTGCCCTGCTGTCCCTGCCATATGTCTACCGCATCCTTAAAAAAATAGTAGATAAGCGGCAGATGAAAAAATCTCCTCTTAAAATGGTATCTTGCGATGCTCCTCTTCTGCTTCGGCGTCTTCTCCCTCTGAATGCCTGCTGCATCCACAAGCACGAGCTTGTCGATAGCAAATGAGATCTCGTCCTTCGAGAGCGAACCGAGCCAGATCATTATCCTTCCGCCGAAACTGTGTCCGATCAAGACCGCTTTTCTGATCTCAAGTGCCTGCATAAAATGATTGAACCAGGCCGCGAACTCCTCGACGCCCCATGGTTCCGAAGGCTCTTCACTGTCTGAAAATCCAGGCAGATTGAACTGAATGACCCTGTACTCATCGCTTATATCCGCAGCGATCGAATCGTATAGCTTCATATCTGTGCCCCAGCCCTGCAGTATAACAGCGGTCTTCTTACCACTGCCAGTCACTTTATATCTTATATTTTTTCCATCAACTGTTATTTCCATAGCACATTATTCTACCACAAATATTTCACGGTGTCACCAAACTTTATAATAAGTGCTTACAAATATCGTATCGATTGCCTTTGCGTACGCTCTCGTCCGCCGGCATCGATACGCTCCTTCGCTCTCTTCGCAAATGAGCGGTGCTATTCGCACCCGCTTCGCGGCTGCTCATTCGCGCGTTCGCGCTATTGAAATATCGTATCGACTCCCCCTCCGTACGCAAGCGTCCTCCGGGGGAGCCGATACGATATTTCAGCACCGCTCATTTAATACGCAAAAAAATAAGGACTGTGAGATAAATCTCACAGTCCTAAGAGGGGGAGTATGAAAAACGAAAACAATTAACATCAAAGGTCTTTCCCTTTGACAATTATTACTATACTATCCATTTGTGAAAAATTTGTGGACCAATAATTAAAAAATTGTTTTCTTTAGATAAATTTTCCCTATACAGAATAACATTTCTAATTTTTTTAATCCAAAGCTGCTGTCAGCTTTAAGAACTGTTCTGCTCTTGCGTCCCAGGTATGATTCTTCAAGGCATTCAGATATCCATTGTATGCGATGTGCAATAATCTGTCTTTATCGGAAAGGAGTGCCCTGATCCTCTCCGGAAGCTCTTTTATGCTCTGATCGTTCAGATCGAACATCACAATATCCTCACCATCTGTGTAATTTTCACGAAGATACCTGGTGCTGTCTGTAACGACCAGAGATCCGTGAAGCTGCGGCTCGGCGATTCTCTCGGTAAAGCCGTCCTTGTGCCAGCTCATCACATTTAACGACATCCAGGACTTGTCGTAAACTTTTCTGGCATCCTCGTATGGAATACTGTCGTGGACGATCAGATTCGGAAAATCGCCGATATCCTTCCACCCTCTGTCATAGACATTGAGATCTGCACCAGCGGAAACTATCTCTTTAACTACCTGTTTTCGCACAGTTTTAGAGGCATTTTTCTCGAGGCTGGCCCACTCGCCAAATAATTCTGCAAAGTCGTCATCACTTATCTGATTCTTTATGCCGACTTCCGGATCCTCAAGGGTCCTCTCGAATGCCATTTCGCTCGGTTCATCTGTGTGGTTTAAAAGATTATACGAATAAGTCGATACCAGCGGATAGAGCTTTCTATTGTGTTCGCGGGTGTAATCTATATTTTCCTGAAGACCCACTCCCGGAGTTCCCAGAAATGAGATGCCCATCTGGTTTTCACGCAGCTTCGAGGCCTTAAATTCGTCGAAATTTTTCCAGGTCTTTGATTGCTTTTCGCCGCCCGGTGGGAAGAACAGTGCCCTTCTTTTCAGAAAACGCTTAGTGTAAGAAACATAGTTCTTGTCCAGCGTCAGAACGATAACATCTTCAGGCGCAGCATGGAGTGTATCAAAAAATCCAGCCGGATGGTCAAATGACCAGTAATATTTCTTTGAATTAATATGATCAAACAGATATGAACCGTTCTCTATTTTCGTCGCCATCAGCGGGTCCTGCATGCCAAAGATCCCCCTGTATGAATTTCCCTGAAATCTCTGTCCATAAACCTGCGGTATCTCGTTTCTGTTCTGAAAGATCACCTGATATCCTGCTCTCTGCAGGGCCGCGCCAAATTTTCTGGAAAAATCCTCGAGCACTCCGAAGCAGATGTCGTCTCCTACAAGAAACATATAAGGAGATGCATTTTCAAGAAAACGCCCATACTCCCCTTGGTGCGACAGCATATCCTTTAAAAATGGCATGCGGGCCTGTATGTCAGAACCAAGCGCCAGAAGCACCATGTTGTCAAACTGCCCGGCTGCCGCAAGCTCCTGCTGAAGCCAGCTTACAAGAAAACAGTCCGTCTTCCAGCGAAGGTCGCTGTCACCATATTTTAAATCGTTCTTTAACTGAGAAACACCGGCGGCTTTCTCTCGAGAAAGCGCCAGTGTTTCTAAAATATCATCAGCCTTTGTTTCCATATATCTTTTTGCCGTGGCAGTTCTTGTATTTGAGACCGGATCCACATGGGCAAGGATCATTCGGGTAGATCTTAGGTGCCTTGCGGCGTCTAGGACCTGACTGTGAAGGGCCCTCCTCCTTATTTGTTCCGGTAGCCTTGGCGACTTCCTCACGCTCGACCTGTCTCTCGACTCTGATACGATACATCATCTGAACGGTATCGTGCTGGATAGCGGCGTTCATCGCATCCATCATCTCATACGACTGTGCCTTGTACTCATCGATAGGGTTTCTCTGACCGTAGGCCTGAAGCCCAATGCCCTGGCGCAGCTGCTCCATGTTGTCGATCTCTTCCATCCAGTGCTGATCGATAACACGCAGAAGAATTGTACGCTCCACTTCGCGGAAATCAATTTCCGGCGGGAATTCTTTCTCCTTCTGGTCATAGAGCTCGAAAGCATCGCTAGTCAGTTCATCCTCTAACGCAGCAACATTCTTTATATCGTGCTGTTCTAGATAAGTCTCATTTACAGGCTTTAAAGGAACGATGTCGAGAAGGACACGGTTCAGCTCGTTTAAATCCCATTCGTCTCTGTTGATTCCGTCATTAATAACTGTCTCGACAGAATCCTTGATCTGGCCACTGATCATGTTCTTGATCTGGTCATGCATATCCTCGCCATCGAGAACCCTGCGCCTCTGCTTGTAGACCAGCTCACGCTGGTCATTTGTGACTTCATCGTACTCGAGAAGGTTCTTTCTGATGCCGAAGTTGTTCGACTCGATCTTCTCCTGTGCATGCTCGATAGCGCTTGAGAGCATCTTGTGGTGGATCTGCTCTCCCTCAGGGATTCCAAGAGAATTGAAGACTTTTATCAGACGTTCAGAACCGAACAGTCTCATAAGGTCGTCCTCAAGTGAGATAAAGAACTGTGATTCACCCGGGTCTCCCTGACGACCGGAACGGCCACGCAGCTGGTTGTCGATACGTCTGGACTCGTGCCTTTCTGTTCCAATGATCTTCAGTCCGCCTGCCGCACGCGCTTCGTCATCGATCTTGATATCAGTACCACGGCCTGCCATGTTCGTTGCGATAGTAACATGCCCGTGAATACCAGCCTGTGCTACGATCTCAGCCTCTCTCTCGTTGTTTTTCGCGTTCAGCACCTCGTGCTGGATTCCCTCCTTCGAGAGCATTCTCGAAAGCTGCTCGGAAACATCAATATTTATAGTACCAACGAGAACAGGCTGTCCCTTCGCATGGGACTTCTTCACTTCGTCAACAACTGCGTTGAATTTTTCTTTCTTGGTCTTGTATACGGCATCATCGTGATCGACTCTGATAACAGGCTTGTTCGTAGGGATCTCGATAACGTCCATTCCGTAAATGTCACGGAACTCCTGCTCCTCGGTGAGGGCAGTACCAGTCATACCTGCTTTCTTCTTGTACTTATTGAAAAAATTCTGGAACGTGATGTCTGCAAGAGTCATGCTCTCACGCTTTACGTGAACATGCTCCTTCGCCTCGATAGCCTGATGGAGACCATCAGAATAACGGCGGCCCGGCATAATACGTCCAGTAAAATCATCAACGATAAGAACTTCGTCGTCCTTTACAACGTAATCCTCATCCCTGTGCATCAGCTCATGTGCTCTGATAGCGAGGATAACACAGTGCTGGATCTCGAGGTTCTCCGGGTCTGCGAGGTTGTCAATGTGGAAGAAATCCTCGACCTTCTTGATGCCACGCTGGGTAAGGTTAACTACCTTATCCTTCTCGCCTACGATGTAGTCACCTGTCTCCTCCTGCTCAATACCCATGATGGCATCCATCTTCGAGTACTCAGGGAGATCCTTGCCTCGCTCCATCTGTCTGACAAGGACATCGCACATCTCATAGAGCTTTGTGGACTTGCCGCTCTGACCTGAAATGATAAGAGGAGTTCTGGCTTCATCGATAAGAACTGAGTCGACCTCATCGATAATAGCGTAGTTCAGGCCACGCTGTACCATATCCTCTTTGTGAACGACCATGTTGTCTCTGAGGTAGTCGAATCCAAGCTCATTATTTGTAATATAAGTAATGTCGCAGTTGTACGCTGCCTGTCTCTCTTCCTTATCCATGTCGTTTAAAACGACACCAACTGTAAGGCCTAAGAACTCATGCACTTTTCCCATCCACTGTGCATCACGCTTTGCCAGGTAGTCGTTTACGGTAACCACGTGAACACCCTTGCCTTCAAGTGCATTAAGATATGCTGGAAGTGTACAAACGAGGGTTTTTCCTTCACCGGTCTTCATCTCTGCGATACGGCCCTGGTGGAGGATAACGCCACCAATCAGCTGGACTCTGAACGGTTCCATCCCGACAGATCTCTTCGCAGCCTCACGGACTACAGCGTACGCTTCAGGAAGGATGTCATCGAGAGTCTTTCCATCTGCGAGCTGATCCTTGAAATACTGTGTCTTGCCTTTCAGCTCATCGTCAGAGAGCTTTCCCATCTCATCGTGGTACGATTCGATCTTATCCACGATAGGTTTGATACGTCTGAGCTCATGCTGGCTGTGCGTACCAAAAATCTTGCTGACTATACTCATTAAAAATTCATTCTCCTTTGTCAAATGCCAATTAGATTATATTATAACATGTCCTAAAAAGAAGTGCAATCTTCCGCGTAATAAATGAGCGGTGCTGATACAAAAAGAGACGCCTGGAGGATACTTGTATCCGTAAGGGCGTCTCTTTTTGTATCAATAGCGCGAACGCGCGAATGAGCATGGAGCGAAGCGGAATGCGAATTGCACCGCTCATTTATCCATTGCGCGAACGCGCGAATGAGCATGGAGCGAAGCGGAATGCGAATTGCACCGCTCATTTATGTAGTGCGAATTGCACCGCTCTCCAAATTAAATGACGAAGTCGTACTGACCGTTGTCTTCACCGGCCAGATCTCTAATGGAGACTGAATTCAGGTAATCTTCTATCACATCGTATAGCCCCTTCCACATCTTCGCGGTGCGGAAAGTCGATACATGCTCGTCACCGACTGAATACATCTCCTCTTCGGGAACAGGAGCCAGTGAACCTTCAGTAGCCTCTAAAACCTCACGGACCGAATACTCATCTGGTCTGTGGCTTAATTTGTAGCCGCCGCCTTTCCCACGAAGCGACTGTAAGAAACCTGCTTTGGACAGCGTCGAAACTATTGCTTCGAGGTATTTTTCTGAAATCTCCTGTCTCCTGGCTATATCAGACAACGGGATAAACTGACCGTTATCATGCTCTGCCAGATCTATCATAACCTTAATGGCATATCTGCCCCTGGTACTAACTTTCATATAATCGCGCTCCTCTATATCCTACAAAACTACTCGGTTTAATAGAGTTTAATTTTTACACGATTATTGAAATTTGTCAAGAGGTAAGTTTGTGATGCTGCAATTTTTCTATGTACATCCGCTTGTCGGCCTCTTTCACATAGTATTCAAGGTCATGCCCATCGCTTGGTCTGGCAATGCTTGTGCCAATGCTCACTTCGAGGCCAAACGGCAGTCTCTCCTCTTTTTGAAGGGCTTTGAGCCGCGTTTTAATGGCATCAATCATATCTCTCATGTCTTCTTCCGATGCAAATGATCCCATTGCCACGAACTCATCCCCGCCCATTCTGGCAATGACCGAATCTTTGCCAAGGACCTGACACAGAGTCTTTGCAAGGTCTCTTATCGCGCGGTCTCCAGCCTTGTGTCCATAATTGTCATTTATATATTTAAGCCTGTCGAGATCGCAGAACATCACATACACCTGCTGCCCACGGCGGCGGTGGATTTCAAAGTATGAGACGCTTTCTTCATTGTATCCGACTCTGTTCAATACTCCTGTCAGCGAGTCTGTCTTGTAGAGATACAACAGCCGTCTGTTGACCTCTCTGGATGCCTTTTCGTTGTAAAGTTCTTTGATTCGTCTCTGGATGGTAATAGCCGCTGGAAAATACATCTGTTTGTCAAGACACCCTGTGACATTTTTGAAGGCAATATAGCCTATCGACGATTCCTTGAAATGAAGAGGCAGAAACAAAAAGTCCTCTGCCGGCCTGTCGAGATTCAGAAGCAGGAAGATATCTGATATCATCTGCCCCTCGTATTCCTTCAGGCGCTTATCCCCCTCCCGGGCGTAAACTATCTCCATCTGAAGAGGATAGCAGCCCCTGCAGAAGCTGGCAGTAAGCTTCTCCCTGGAATTCGGAAGTACTCCATTGAGACTTAGCTCAGCAAAGAGTTTCGGATCCACCATCATATAGAATGCATCCCCACGAAGCAGCTCAAGGTGCTTATCCGCCTCTTCCGCCACCTCTGTAACAGAGTGACACATCGACATAACAGACTCGAGTTCCAGAAGTTCAGCGCTGTATTTGTCCTGATTGATATTCTCAAGAACCATTTTTTTCAGGTTTGCTCTGATGTCTGCATGGCGCGGATGGCAGCCACAGCTCTCGTACGTCAGAAAATCGACAGTATTGTAAATTTTCTTCGGAGCAGGATATCCATTCCACACGTCAATAAGAGCGTCCACCGCTTTCGCCACAAGCTTTTCACGGACGTTGGACATCGTAGTTATCCTAGGTGAATAGAAACCAGCTTTGTCAAAATTGTCAAAGCCTGTAACAGCGAAGTCACCTGGAACTTTCAGCCCATCTTTTTCAGCCTCTTCGCAGACTGCAATGGCCTGATTGTCGTTTACACAGATTATAGCTTCGGGCAGATCACTGTGGGTGCTTCTAAGCTCACGATACCCTCTGACTCCGGCCTGATAGTCGAAATCAACATGTATTGCATCGTTCTTTCCCAGACTTATGCCCTTTTCATTCATATAGTCCCGGATAGCCTTCTCTCTGACGTTGCTCTCGAAGTTTTCCTCCGGACCCATCATCAGCCAGAATTTGTTGATATGGTGTACTTCATGCAGATGTGCTGTCATCTGGCGCATCGCAGAGTAATTATCAGGTCCGACATAGGTAAATCCCTCTATCTGTTTCTGGAGTGAAATAGCCGGAATGCCACTGTATCTTATCCTCTCAGTAACGATCTGTTCCTCGTTGTCAGAGAGCATATTACTGAAATCAACCAGAACGCCATCAAACTCATTGAAATTCGGCAGTGAAAAAATGCCATGCTCGCCCTCGTTGTATTCCTCATCCAGACTCCAGTTCCCTGCACAGCAGAAAATATAGAGACAGGCGTCTATCTTCCTCTTCTTCAGTTCTTGTACTGTGCCGATAGCCCAGGCCGCCACCATATAGCGGTGCCAGCTATCCATCAAAAGTGCTATTTTTTTCATATAGTTTTTATTATACCATCTATTTAAGCAGAATGGTAGACAGCTTTTCACATACATTCAGCAGATACTGCAGGATATCGCCCTTTGGAAAACGATTGTCACGGCCGGTCTTTAAGATAAGCGCCGGTGTCTCTCCTGTCGGAACAAAAGTCAGGTACGGAGAAAACGCATCCAGAACCTCTGAAATACGTGAAACATCAATCTTCGCCTTGTCCCAGAAAGTCATCACGACATCGGAGCCCGACTGCTTTATTTTTGTAAGATATACTGAATGGGCCTGAGCGCGAAGGCGCGCCACGAGCAGCAGGTTTTGTACGGATTTCGCCGGTTCTCCAAACCTGTCAATAAGCTCGTCTAAGATCTCACTTTCATCCTCTTCGGTCTCAATAGAGCTGATACGCTTGTACATATCGAGCTTCGTCTCCTCATCTTTAATATATGAAGGAGGTATGAAAGCGTTTACAGGGATATCGACTGTCGTCTCGTACTCTTCTCCGACATTAAGGCCTTTCTCTCTGGCGACGGCGGCATTTAACATCTTGCAGTAGAGTTCGTAACCTACCGACTCCATATGCCCCGACTGCTCTCTGCCGAGCAGGTTCCCTGCGCCGCGGATTTCGAGATCTCTCATCGCTATCTTGTATCCGCTGCCTAAGTCTGTAAATTCCTTTATAGCCGCAAGTCTCTTCTCTGCAACCTCTTTTAAAATCTTGTCGCGCTTATACATAAGGAAGGCAAACGCAGTCCTTGAGCCTCTTCCGACGCGCCCCCTGAGCTGATAGAGCTGGGAAAGTCCGAATTTGTCGGCATCCTGGATAATAATAGTATTTACATTGCTGATATCGAGTCCGATCTCAATGATCGTTGTCGCAACAAGCACATCTATATCCCTGTTGACAAAGTCCGTCATGATCTCCTCGAGCCGGTTCTTCGACATCTGCCCGTGTGCGTAGGCGACATTCGCATCCGGAACCATCTCCTGGATCTTCGCAGCGACATCCGCAATCTGATTTATCCTGTTAATGACATAGTAGACCTGTCCGCCCCTGTCGAGTTCCCGCTCAACAGCCTCGCGGACCATCTCCTCATTTTCCTCAAATACAAATGTCTGGATCGGAGTTCTGTCCATAGGCGGGTCTTCGAGAAGACTCATATCCCTGATCCCTGTCATACTCATATGGAGAGTTCTCGGAATAGGCGTAGCGGAGAGAGACATCACATCGATGTTCTTTTTCAGCTCCTTGATCTTCTCCTTGTGGGCAACACCGAAGCGCTGCTCCTCGTCGATTATAAGAAGTCCAAGGTCCCTGAATCCCACATCCTTTGAGAGGACTCTGTGCGTTCCGATAACAATGTCGAGCGTTCCGTTTTTCAGGCCTTTAATAGTCTCTTTGTTTTTCGCCGGAGTGTTAAATCTCGAAAGCATCCCGATTGAAACCGGGTAGTTCTTCATCCGTTCGCGGAAATTGTTGTAGTGCTGCTGGGCGAGTATCGTCGTAGGAACGAGGTAGACGACCTGCTTGTTCTCCTGGACTGCTTTAAATGCGGCCCTCATTGCGATCTCTGTCTTTCCAAAGCCTACGTCCCCGCATACGAGCCTATCCATTATTTTCGGGCTTTCCATATCGGATTTTACGTCCTCTATTGCGGAAATCTGGCTGTCGGTCTCATCGTAGGGAAATGACTCCTCGAACTCCTTCTGCCACTCGGTATCCGGTCCATAGACATAGCCCTGGTTCTGCTGTCTCAGCGCATAGAGATCTACCAGGTCCTTGGCGACCTCGCCGACTGCATGTTTTACTTTTGCCTTAGTCTTCTTCCATGTGCCGTCGCCGAGAGAATTGAGCTTCGGCTTTTTGTCTCCGATGCTGCCATATTTTGATAAGGTATCAAGCTGTGTAGCCAGAATGTAGAGCGTCGAGCCCCCGGCATAGGAAATTTCGATATAGTCCCTTGTCACATGGTCGTGCTCGATTTTTTTCACACCCTCGTAAATTCCGAGGCCATGGTCCTCATGTACTACATAGTCACCCGGCGTAAGTTCCGAAAAGCTTGTAACAGCATCTCCGCCACCGTAGCGTTTTTTCTTCTTTTTTTTCTTTTTTACAGCGCCAAAAATATCGCTCTCGCTGATATAGACAACTCGTATATCAGGGTATTCAAAGCCCCTTCGGATAAATCCGGTCGTGATCAGAATCTGCCCCGGTTTCACCTCGGCATCTTCCTTTTCTGAAAAAAATACATTGAGTCCTTCTTCCCGAAGGTCCGAAGCGAGCCTGCTGCCCCTTGTCCTCGATGCAGTAAGCAGATAGACGCGGTATTTTTTCTTCTGATAGGAAACGAGTTCCTTTTTTAAATTGTCGAGTGAATTTTCGTAGCTGTTTACAGAGATCTGATGCAGATAGAACCTGTCATCTGCCTTGAGTCCGCCGTCATTTCCCCCGATCTGGGGCAGCATAACGCCTGTCATATTCATGCATCTCGCGAGAACTTCCTTAGATGAAGCCAGCATCTGAAGCTGCCCCGGAAGAGCCGAACCGTTCTCCTCGCGGCGAAGCATGCTTTCAGAAAATTCCTTCTCTAATACTCCGCCCCTCTCGGTAAGTCTCGCCGGCTCGTCTAGTATCAGAAGCGTATCCTCTGGAAAATAATCCAGAAGGTTCGCGGTATCCTGTTCGAAGTAAGTGAGAAAGCCGTCAGCCTGCGTATAATCGCCGCTTAAAAGCCTGTCTCTTAAATCCTCGTATGAAGTCTTCAGTCGAAAGGACTCCTCTGTCTTCATGTCGGACCTGAGCTCTTTGTACCGGCTCTCGTAATCAGACTTTAAAAGCTTAAGTCCCCGGTCGAGCTTCTTTTTTGTAAGGACAAGTTCCATTGCGGGATCAATAAGCACTCGATCCAGATTGTCATCCGATTTCTGGCTTACGACATCAAAAGTCCTTATAGAATCCACATCGTCGCCGAAAAATTCTATCCTCACAGGGGTCTCGTCAGTCAGAGGAAAAATATCGATAATACCGCCTCTTACGGAAAATTGTCCCGGAGAGTCGACCTGCAGCACATTTTCGTACCCGAGGTCGACAAATTTCCTCTGAAGCGCCGAAAAATCATACTCTTCGCCATCTTCTATCGAAACAATTGCATCCGTCAGCTCACCAGGCTCCGGGAGCCTGTTCATAAGCGCATCGACCGTGGTGACTACCGTAGCGCTGTCTTCCTGATTCAGTACTCTTAAAGCGCGCAGTCTCTCCCTGGTCAGAGTATTTCCCTTGACATCCGACTGATAAAATAGCACATCTTTCGCCGGAAAATAGACAGTATTTTCCTCTATATGCCTGTATTCGTCAGCAAACTCTTCGGCTGCTCTCTCAGACGCAAAGACAACCAGCTTGTGCCGGCTGCCAGTCACTTCGCCCAGCGCGTCGATGATCTGCCCTTTTGCGACATCGAGCACGCCGGAGAGTTCATACATACCGCCTTTCTTCAGCGCATCAGAAAGCTCAGTGAATTCACCGAGTTCAGACAGGTTCGACGTAAATCCATTGTTCATGATATTCCCCATAAACCAGAAGAACTCCGGCCAAAGCCGAAGTTCAACTGGAAAAGTATGTATGAAAAGTATGTAGTGGAGGCAACTGTGTTAGTTTTTACTAACGTTAGTTGGTTCTAACATAATATACTACATCGTCTGAAAAAATGCAAGACTTTTTATAAAAAAATCTCTGAAGACAATTTTGTAGTAAATTGTGTCAAAAAAATGTACAATTTTCTCCGCATACTTTTCGGTGTCTAGATGCTGTATTTCGCAAAAAAATCTGACAAGATAGCAGATTTATTTTAATCTGCTCAAAGTCAGTGTGAAAGGACCTCAGCTCCAGTCTCTGTAACGAGTACCTGGTACTCCCACTGAGCCGAAGGCATGCCGTCCAGCGTATAGACTTCCCAGTTGTTTTCCTTATCGGTGTAAATATCTGCTGACCCCATATTTATCATAGGCTCGATAGTAAAGCACATGCCTGGAACCATCAGCATATCCTCGCCGCGGTTAGAAAGATAGCCGACCCACGGATCCTCGTGGAATTCAACTCCGCATCCGTGCCCGCCGATCTCTCTGACTACGCTGTAACCGTTCTCCTCAGCGTGGGTGTGAACTGCCTCAGCCATATCTCCAAGGAAACCCCATGGCTTGACCTGGGCAAGTCCAAGATCACAGCACTCTTTCGTAACTTCGACGAGCTTTCTCTTCTCATCGGAAACGTTTCCGATCATAAACATACGGGATGAATCCGAGAAATAGCCATTTAAAATAGTCGAACAGTCGACATTTATGATATCTCCATCGTGTAATACTACGTCCTTTGAAGGAATGCCGTGGCAGACCTGATCGTTAATGGATGTGCAGACGCTCTTCGGAAAGCCCTCGTAATTAAGGCAGGCCGGAATTCCGCCCATACCGTATGTGACTTCATTGATAATAT
The DNA here is from genome assembly GCA_003862155.1 of Lachnospiraceae bacterium. GTDB lineage: Bacteria > Bacillota > Clostridia > Lachnospirales > Lachnospiraceae > Weimeria > Weimeria bifida. Next base: position 42,102 of record QOUV01000007.1, on the reverse strand, counting down.
TGTCAATGTCGAGAGTAGTCATACCCTCTTTTATCTGCTTTCCAACTTCATCGAGGCAGGCCATGTTGATGACTGCACTCTTCTTTATTCCCTCGATCTGCTCCGGAGTCTTTATCATATCCCTGTGAGGAACCTCATGACCTTCAAGCCTGATTTTCTCGATCTTCCTGTCGAAAGCCTCGTGGCAGTTCTTGTACTTCCTGCCGCTTCCGCACCAGCACGGATCATTTCTTCCAATCTTCTCTTCTTTTTTTCTCTTGTCTTGGTTTAAAAATGCGTTCATTATTTTCCTTCTCTATGATAATTTTGCCTGCCTTTAGCTGCCTGATAATCAGGCGCATTGTTTAAAGTAACACGCCCTATTGAAACCCTGTTCCAGAGTTTTGTGTTTATCTCGACATCATGTTTTTTCTTTAAGGCTCTGTAGTTTTTCCCATCGTAGTCGAAGCTTGCATAGGTGTCATTTCGCTCCGAAGCCAGCATTCGCTGGTACTTCTCTACCACTGCTATATCTTCCATTGTGTCATTCAGGACCGAATATGACACTGGAAGGCGCTCCTTCTGGTCGTCATAGAGGTCTTCGTAAAAATCGGTCCGTCTGGTTTCAAGTCTGCTCTTCTCGTCAGACGTAAGCACAACCCCCTTCGACTGGGCCTTCCGAAGCAGTATCCTGTCGTGGACAGCCATTTTCATCACTGAGTTTCTGGCTTCCAAGGTTATAAATTTGCCATTAACATGTGAATTCCAGTAATCCGCCGGTGCTTCCTGATTGTAAACTAAAGCGCTTTTCTGAACGAGATTCTCCTCATAGACCACATAGAACGCGAGGTCCCTGAAAGTAAGGGCCTCTCCGTCGACCGTAACAGCCGTATCGTTCAGATGATCCTTGTAGATAAACTTTGCCCGCTGCTCGACACCGACCTTTACACCAATTCCCAGAATAACAACTACGAGAACGGCCGCAATGACCCATGGCAGGCCCTTCTTCGTCTTCGCAAGTATCCTTCTGCAGCAGCTTCTAAAAGCTTCCATCATAGAACTCTTCTTATCGCAAGAACTGTACCATGGTTCCAGGCCCTGTTATTCGTAATTCCTGCGTTAGTGCTCTGTGCCTCGATAATATTCCCGGCGCCACCGTAAATAGCCACATGTCCGGGATAGCATACAATGTCTCCAGCCTGAATATTGCCTGGGCTTACAGCCTGTCCCACCGAACGCAGTGCCGCGGAGTTTCTGGCGCCTGACAGATTTACACCGAAATGTTTGTAGACCTGAACGACAAAACCCGAGCAGTCACAGCCATTCGTCAGGGAGTTTCCTCCCCATACATACTTGTTTCCGACAAACTGGTTAGCAAATGACGCTACCGAAGAACCGCTTACATTTGTAACCGGCGCTGGATTGACAGAAGTATTCGAATTCGTGTCGGTGTTAGAATCTGTATTTGCCGTATTCGTGCTCGTGTTTGCAGCATTCGAATTCGAATTTGCTGCTGAATTAGCAGCTGCTCTTGCCGCCTGAGCCGCCCTTGCAGCCTCCGCAGCTTTCGCCGCCTTAGCTGCTGCAGCCGCAGCTGCCGCTTCATTTTTTCTGCGGCGCTCAGCCTCTAAAGCTGCAGCCCTCGCTGCCGCTTCTCTGGCCGCCTGCTCTTTGGCCTTCTTTACCTGCTCACCAAGATTGGCCACTTCGCCCTTCTTGGATTCGATCAGTGAATTAAGGCTGGCTTTCTTAGTCTTCAGCTGCTGCTTCTCCTTCTTCAGGTTCAGCTGTTTGTCCTCGAGGTCCTCTTCCATTCCCTGGATTTCAACTCTCGTAGCCTCGTATGAATCGAGAAGGTCTCTGTCGTAGCTGTAGACAGAGTTCATATAGGAAACTTTATTGATAAAATCAGTCAGGCTCTTGGAACCGACAAGGATGTTGAAGACATTATTATTCGTATCGTTCTCGTAAAAATACCTGATACGTGACTTCATAGCATTGTACTGCTTCTTCTCAGCCTTCTTGGCTTCCTTGACCTCAGCCTTCGTATCCTTAATATCATTGGCGTTGGCCTTGATATCGTCTTCAAGACCGTCGATCTGCGAAATAATGTCGACCAGCTTCGACTGGAGGCTGTTGACCTCAGTCTGGGCTTTCTTCTTCTTCTTCTCGAGAGTCTTTATCTTCTTGGTCGTCTTAGTGGCAGCCTGTGCTGTGACGTAAGGCGAATAAAATGTACCTGAAGCCATCATTACACAAGCCAGTAACAAAGCTGTAAATTTTTTCATTTGCACCTCATATGTATATCAAAACCGTATTTGGTAGTAATTATAACACGCTTTTTTGTAAAAAAAAAGAGGGCGGCGAACCGCTCTCTGTCAATTTATCAGCTCAATTCTCTTATACGAGCTCCATTCGGATTTCTTTCGTGATCACATCGGTATAGCTGAATGAAAGTAACTGATCCGGATGCTCCACATCATCATCGGACACAAGAACCGTAAATACACTAGGGTAAGCTTCCTGTATAATCCCCTCCTGTACGTCGACTTTATTCCTTCCTCTATCCAGCTGAATCTTTACTTTATTTCCGCACTGCTGCTGGATCGAATAACGGATCTTGTTGTACTCTGACTGTTCCATTAGAAAAAATACCTCCAGTCCCTTCTTCTAATAACCGAAAGTGGTGACTTCAAAAAACACAAGATATAGTATACCATTTTATTCGGATTATGTCAAAAATTTGAAATAGCTTTGAAATATATTTCTTGAAATATTACGTAAATTTAATTTTTATTTTACCAAAGCACGGCACCACCCATTAGTGGTAAGCTGTTTACTGTCGCTTTGTGTCAGGAGGAAACAGGAGTATAGAAAATATGGAAAGTACAGTAACGGACAATTTAAGCAACAATCTGAACCCTGGCCAGACGCTTAAAGTCTGGCGTTTACGTCTCGGCATTACCCAGGAGGACCTGTCTTATGGTATCTGTTCTCCCGCCAGGTATTCGCGCATCGAATCGGGCCAGGAGCATCCGACCCGCGAAGAGTTTTCTCTTCTTATGGAAAAAATGCACGAGAGCGGTTTGGACTACAGTGATCTCTACATCGACCCGATCTTCGACCAGTTCGCAGTAATGCTCGTACTGCAGAACGAAAGTCATCTCGACCACTGGGAAAAAGTCAGTGACATAGTTTCCCGTTACTCCGGGCAGCACCAGAAGATGTCGCCCAATGAGATGCAGCTTATTTCTTTTTTTGCATTGATGAGTGATTACAATATGAATGATACGTTTCGGGGACTGACACTGTGTGAGAACGCATACACCATTTTAAAATTTACACAGCCTTCCATCAGCCGCGACATAGGCCAGATCGACTTTATCCCGACTACAATCGAGCTGATGCTGTTTAACGCCATAGCCTGCGGAATGATCGAGACTCATCAGGAGGTGCTCTACCGGCGCGCCATTGAGCTGATCGGGCAGCTTATATGCGTCGAAAAACGCCGCAATTCTTTGTTTTACCAGAGAGAGGCCCTGATCTGCCTTCTCGTAAACCTTGGTTTTTTCGAATACTCTCACGGCGATCTGGCCGAGGCGAGGCGGCATCTCGACATGATTCCGGCCTTTTTTACGAGTTCCGGAGGTTTTTATCTGTTCTGCAAAGATCTTCGATGCGAATATTACTATTATAAAAGATGTGGTTTAAATGAGAGATGCACCGAGATCGTCTCGATGATCCGCTATTTATTCTCAAAAATTCCCAATCCGCCTTCATTTTCAACTTTCATGAAAAATTCACCAAAAATTATGGTGTTTTAAGGTTCGATATGTGTTATACTAAATACATGACAACCCAATAATGCGAGGGTATTTTTTACCCCGTGAATCTAATAGAAAAGGGGGTTTTCACTATGAGAATCAACATTACTGGAAAAAACATCGAACTGACCGACGGCATCAAGGCTGCCATCAATGACAAGCTTTCAAAGCTGAACAAGTACTTCGCTGATGATACCATCGCGAATGTTACTCTCTCAGTAGAGAAGGACAGGCAGAAGATCGAGGTTACGATCCCTATGAAGGGTTCTATAATCAGATCTGAGCAGGTATCGAATGATATGTATGTATCAATCGACCTTGTTGAGGAGGTTATCGAGAGGCAGTTACAGAAGTATCGTCATAAGCTTGTCACCAAGCAGCAGGAACCTGCAGACTTCTTCCAGGAAGATTTCATCGACGACGTAGATGTAGATGACGATGACGACAGTTCGAAGATTAAGATCGTACGTACGAAGCATTTCGGCATCAAGCCTATGTATCCGGAGGATGCCTGCGTCCAGATGGAGCTTTTGGGGCACGATTTCTTCGTATTCAGAAACGCTGAGACAGATGAGGTAAATGTTGTCTATAAGCGCCGCGGCAACACATACGGTCTTATAGAGCCTGAGTTCTGATCTCATTTTATTCCGCCAGTTCGGGTGGCAGGGAGTTTTTCCTGCCGCCTTTTTTTCTGTTATTTTATGGAGTTTTTATGCGTACTATTATAACTCTTGTCTATATTGCAGTCTTTCTCATTATCTCTCTGCCGGTTTCCGGCATTCAGTGGCTCATCGCTCCTCGTGACAAGCAGAAGCGTGACAAGATGATCCTTTGCTATGTGCAGTGGATGTTCCGCTGTGTTGAAAAGCTGTCGGGATCTACGGTCACAGTGCAGGGGCTTGAAAATATTCCAAAAGACAGGCCTGTCCTCTACATCGGAAATCATCAGAGTTTTTTCGATATAGTAGTGACGTACAGCCGGCTTCCAGGGCTTACCGGATTTATTTCAAAGCAGAATGTTTTCAAAGTCCCGCTTCTCGGCTGGCTTATGAAGCGTCTCCACTGTTTAGGCATCGACCGCTCGAGCCTTCGCTCGGGACTCAATACTGTTCTCGAGTCCATCGATGAAATAAAGCACGGAGTCAGCATTTTTATATATCCCGAGGGCACCCGTTCAAAGGATGGCAAAGTCCATGAATTCCATGCAGGCTCATTTAAGATAGCGACGAAAGCGAAGTGCCCGGTCGTTCCGGTCGCTGTTAACGGTACCCGCGATATCCTCGAATACCATTTCCCAAATATTAAAAAATCGCACGTTACTCTCACCTTCGGAGAGCCAATAGAGACCAGAGACATGAGCCGTGAAGAGATAAAAGAGCTTCCAAACCGTGTCCGCGATCAGATTATAGATATGATGGGATAAAAAAAGACCGCCTTGCGGCGGTCCTTGTAAAAGAGGGGGAGTATGAAAAACGAAAACAATTTCCGTATCAAAGGATTTATTTCCTTTGATGGTTATATAATACAAGTTGTTTGTGATTTAATTGTGAACGAGAAATGAAAGATTTATTAAACAATAGAGAGAGTCAGCTTCCAGAAAAATATGGCATAGTCACAGGTGCAAGCCGCGGAATAGGCCGGGCCATAGCCGAAAAGATGGCATCTGAACACGTCAGTCTCGCCATCTGCTGTGAAAAAAGCATAGAGAGCCTGAATGAATTCGCTGCAGGTCTCCGCAGAAAATCAGGTATTACGGTCTATACATATAAGACAGATGTCGGCGATCCGGCCTCTGTATCCGCTATGGCATCTGATATCCTCTCTCATTTCCCGCGAATAGATTATCTGGTAAATAATGCCGGAATCTCTATCGTCGGACTGCTGACCGATATGACGAATGATGAATGGAACAGAATACTGTCCGTAAATCTCTCTTCCGTTTTTTACACTATGAACGCATTTCTCCCAACAATGATCCACGAGAAATCCGGTTCTATCCTCAATATCTCTTCAATGTGGGGCACCAGCGGCGCTTCATGCGAAGCTGCCTACTCAGCCACAAAGGGAGGAGTAAACCTCCTTACACGTGCTATGGCGAAGGAACTCGCCCCGTCCGGCATCACTGTAAACGCCATTGCCCCAGGCTGTGTTGATACAGATATGAACGCCATTTTTTCTGAAGAAGAAAAAAAGGACCTCTGTGAAGAGATCCCGATAGGCCGTTTCGCCAGACCTGAAGAAATAGCTGAAGCCGCCTGGAGCCTTATGAACCTGACCTATGTAACCGGACAGATCCTCGGCGCTGACGGCGGCTTCCTTTGATTCATTTATCTAAGTATTCTACCAAAGCATTCGCTATAAGCGCTGAAAACGAAATTCCTCTTCTGTCAGCCTCTTCGCGTGCCTGTTCGTACATATCCGGCCTCATAGTCAGAGTGTACTGCTTCTTCTTATTTGCTACTCTCGGACGACCTCTTCTCTTGACGTCCAAAGCCTCAGTCTTTTCTTCTTCCATGCTAGTAACCTCCTAACACAAATAATCTTTTTCCAAACTACCTGAAAATCCCTTCGAATAACTATAGCTTAACCGGTTTCATCTGTCAATCTTTTTTTGAAGGTTTTTATATCATTTTTTCACTTTAGCACGATGAAATATTCCTAATTTTACAGTTTGTCTGTCATAAAAATATAAGTCTGCACTTATAATGATACAGTGCCTGATATCTTGTCTTTTTAAATGATTTGATGTATCCTTAACACGAAAATAACAAAAACAGCATTTAATAGGAAAGAGAGACTTTTCAAATGTATCAGATAGATTTCGATAAACCGGTACATGTACACTTTATCGGCATTGGCGGCATCAGCATGAGTGGACTCGCCGAGGTACTTCTTGACAGGCATTTCACAGTAAGCGGTTCAGACAGGGCCGAAAGTGATCTGACTCGCCACCTGACTGAGCTCGGTGCGAAGGTGCTTTATCCTCAGGCCGCATCAAATATCACAGATGATATAGACTGTGTAGTCTACACTGCTGCTATCCATCCGGATAACCCGGAGTACAAGGCTGCACAGGATAAAAATATCCCGATGATGACTCGCGCACAGCTTTTAGGCCAGATCATGAAGCACTACCCGAACAGCGTCGCAGTTGCCGGAACTCATGGCAAGACTACGACTTCGAGCATGATCTCCCAGATTATGCTTGAAGGTTCGAAAGACCCGACGCTCTCTATCGGCGGCATCTTTAAGGCGATAAATTCCAATATTCATGTCGGCGACTCCGATCTTTTCCTGACCGAAGCCTGCGAATATACGAACTCCTTTCTCCAGCTCTATGCGAAATACAGTGTTATTTTAAATGTAGAAGCAGAACATCTGGACTTTTTTAAGGATATAAATGACATTAGAAACAGCTTCCACCAGTTTGCAGCTGACACTAAGGCAGACGGAGCTGTTATCATAAATGACGAGATTCCGAACTATAGAGAGATAGTAGATGGCATTCGGGCCCGTGTCATAACTGTTGGATTCAATGAAGGTGCCGATTACCATGCAGAGAATATCCGCTACGATGAGACCGGAGAAGCCCGTTTTGAAGTTGTAGGATTTGGCGATGACCTCGGAGAAATCGTACTGTCCGTTCCGGGAAGACACAATGTTGGAAATGCCCTCGCGGCTATCGCAGTAGCCAGAGAGCTTGGCTTTACACTCGATCAGATAAAGGATGGCTTAAAGAAATTCGGCGGCGCGAAGAGACGTTTTGAGTATAAGGGCAAATACCACGGAGCTACAGTCATTGACGACTATGCCCACCATCCTACAGAGGTTAAGGCCTCACTCGACGCAGCACAGAAATACCCTCACAAGAGGCTTGTGGTAGTATTCCAGCCGCATACCTATACCAGGACCAGGGCATTTTTGAATGACTTTGCGAATGCACTCTCAGTCGCTGATCAGGTAGTACTTGCAGAGATCTTCCCTGCCAGAGAAAAGGATATCTATGGAGTACATTCTATAGACCTCTGCCAGAAGATCCGCGAACTAGGAACTCCGTGCGAGTGTTTCCCGACTTTCGACGAGATTGAAAAATATTTATCAAAAAATGTTATCGACGGAGATTTGTTGATAACTATGGGTGCCGGAGACATCTATAAAGTGGGCGAAGCGCTCATTAAAGACTAGTTATCCACTTTATCCACATTTTTTGTGTAAAAAGCAGCAACAAAAGAGTGTGGATTTGAAACGCCGTATTCAAGAGATTTACACGAAGTTTTCCACATTATCCACAATGGCTGTACACCGCTGTTGTTGAAGGGTCGCGACTTTTTTTAAAAAATCCTTTGTGTTATAATGACCGCGAGTTAGAACGAAAGGATATTTGGATGGCTTCTATCAATCTTCACGCAGATTCACTTGCCACAGTTACGTGTATTTCAAATAATTTTATCGATCACTACATGAGCGGTCTGAACGGCGACGAGCTGAAGGTATACCTTATGCTCCTGCGCTGCATTTACGGTACAGGTGTCGTGTTTTCTGTCTCGTCAGCCGCCGAGCGCCTTGGCATCAGTGCGGGAAAAGTCCGCACTTCACTTGACAGGCTCTCCTCAGCAGGTCTCGTCACCCTCGGTTATGATGATGAGGGCGAGCTCTGCGATATTCAGATGCTGCCACTCTCTACAGAAGTGACAGAAGAGAATGATGGACAGCTGAGTTTTAATTTGACAAGCGACAGGCCTGTTTCTCATGCCAGTAAGGAAACCACCTCTTTTGATTCGGTTTCCAATTCTGCTGTGAAAACGGTTGCCAAATCTGCTATAATGTCCTCATCCGAGGATACAAACTCTCCCGTGAGTGCAGATTCTGACTCTATTGGAGGCGGGATTCCGCCTGCTGCCCAGCATGATATGAGCAGCTACGACCTCGACTCCGATCCTGAGCTCAGTCAGATTCTCTTTATTGCCGAGCGCTATCTCGGGAAAGAGCTGAACAACAACGGCATGAACATGATCCTTTACTGGCATATTGAGCTCGGCATGAACGAGGATATGATCGATTACCTTATTACCAGCACACTAGATGCAGGCAAGCGTTCTTCGAACATGAACATCATGAACTACATGAACAAGATCGCGATCAGCTGGTACAGGCAGGGCATCCATACTGTAAAGGAAGCCATGGACGAGAAGAAGCAGCACAGTGCAAACGCACTTGCTGTAAAGAAGGCACTCGGTGTCTCTGGGAATCTCGCTCCGGCAGAGCTTGAATATATCGACAAGTGGTTCAACCAGTGGCATTTTTCGCAGGAGATGGTAGTTGACGCCTGTAACCGCACACGGACAAGCATTGGCACTTCGAACTGGAACTACGTTAATGAGATCCTAAGCACCTGGCATGACAAGGGCTATACTGACCTGTCTCAGACTGCCGAAGACGACAGGAAGCATTCAGAGAAGATTAAATCCAGATCTGCTTCCGGTAAGACACAGGCTCCTAAGAAGAACGGCTTTAACTCCTACTCTGAGAAGAACGATTACGACAGCAAAGCCATTGAGGCCATGCTCCTGAAGAATAACACTTTTTAAAGATGAGACTAACAGACACTCAGTACAACTACATCATGCAGATTTACCGTGAGGCAAGGCAGGACAGAGACGAGCTGATCCGATCCCGTCGGACAGAGCTTCGGAAGAATATACCTGAACTTTCTCAGCTCGAGGATTCTTTCAGGAGTGCCGGCCGCAAACGTGGTCTCCATATGAATTACAAAGGACTCACAGCGAAATTTATCGATCAGGAGAAGCATCTCTTGCTTGAACACGGATATCCTGAGGACTACCTTGATCCGCCTTACCACTGTCCTGACTGTCACGATACAGGCTATGTTGGTGAGAATCACGACGAGCCGTGCCACTGTTTTAAAAAATACGCACTCGATCTTATCTATAAGGACGAGCCTGTTATGAGGAGAATCCTCACTGACAGTTTTGAGGATTTTGACCTTTCCGGCTATACTTCAAAGAAAGACAGTTCCGGTATCAGCTCCTACGAATGTGCCAGCAAGGCATTTTCACAGAGCCGGCGTTTTGTAGAGACATTTGACAGCGATTTTAAGAATCTCTTTTTCTACGGAACACCCGGTTCGGGAAAGACATTTCTTTCGAGCTGCATTGCTAGCAGGCTTATAAAGACAGATCATACAGTGATCTATTTGTCTGCCGTCCGCTTGTTTGATGTTATGGCAGATTACTCATTTAATCCGAGAAAGAACCGTGATGACTATGCCTACAGCAGCCTTTTTTCGGCTGATCTTCTGATAATAGATGACCTTGGGACTGAAGTTACGAATACATTCACAGCATCCGCTCTTTTTTCCCTCCTGAACGAGAGATTGCTGACCGAAAAGTCAACGATCATTTCCACCAATCTGACTTTAAACGAGGTTTCGGACCGCTACTCACAGAGAGTCTTCTCCCGCCTCGCTGAAAAGTATAATTTTTATCATCTGTTTGGTTTCGATGGCAGGATCGAGAACAAACTAAAAGACATGAAACCTGCCAAAGATTAATGGAGGAACAAAATGCCACTCAATGACGATGTTCTGTCAAGACGCAAACCTGTAGCCCCTCTCGGTATCATACCTCTGAAGAGCTGCGAACCTTTAGGGGACGAAGTAGATGCCTACCTGGTCAAATGGCGTAAGAACCGCAAATCGGATCACCTCGATGTCGTTGACAAAGCCAACTACACGACGGATTCGTACAAGATTTCTATTTCAACGCCCCGATTCGGAAGCGGTGAAGCAAAGGGACAGATCAATGAATCGGTCAGAGGCTTAGATCTCTACATCATGGTCGATGTTATGAACTACAGCCTTACTTATTCTCTCAGCGGTCACGAAAATCATATGTCACCAGATGACCACTTCAGTGACCTGAAGCGTGTTATCGCTGCGGTCGGCGGAAAGGCCAACCGAATCAGCGTCATTATGCCTTTCCTGTATGAGAGCAGACAGCATCGCCGTACATCGCGGGAGTCTCTTGACTGCGCTATGGCACTTCAGGAACTTGTAAATATGGGTGTTGACAACATCATCACTTTCGATGCCCATGACCCGAGAGTACAGAATGCCATCCCTTTACATGGTTTTGAGTCTGTGCAGCCTGCCTATCAGTTCATCAAAGGTATCTGCAAGAAAGTCAAGGACTTAAAGATCGACAACGATCATCTTATGATCATAAGCCCTGATGAAGGCGGTACCAGCCGTGCTGTTTATCTTGCCACAGTCTTAGGCGTTGATATGGGTATGTTCTACAAGAGACGCGATTACTCGAAGATCGTAGATGGCAGAAACCCTATCGTTGCACACGAGTTTTTAGGCTCATCAGTTGAAGACAAGGATGTCATCATAGTAGACGATATGATCTCCTCAGGAGAATCTATGATAGACGTTGCCAGACAGCTGAAGATGAGAAAAGCCAGACGTATCTTCTGTGTTGCTACTTTTGGTCTCTTTACAAATGGTCTTGAGAAGTTCGACAAAGCCGTAGAGGATGGTCTCATCTATAAGGTAGTTACGACAAATCTCATTTATCAGACACCGGAACTTCTCTCCAGGGACTACTACATCAGTTGTGACATGGGCAAGTACATCGCCTACATTATCGATACTTTAAATCACGACTGCTCGATTTCTCACCTTCTAGATCCCTATGACAGGATCAACAACCTTCTGAAGAAGTATAGAAAAGGCGAGTATTGATTACAGATTAAATTTCCCCTTTATATAACAAAATCCCCTTTTACCGGACTGCCGGTAAAGGGGGATTTTGCTTTAATAGATAAATTTTACTGTTGATCTTCAGCTGCCAGTTTCAGCTCGAATTCATTAGAGCTTCTGAATATCGTGTTATTCGAGCCCATCTGATTTACAACTATGTACGCACCATTCGATACACCTTTTGAATTTATTGTAAGAACCTGACCGCTTTCGTAAGTCGTATTTACTTTTTCACCATTTACATATACTTTAGACCATGGTGTGAAATTCTCCCCATAAATGTGAAGTTGATTATCGTAACTGTATATTCGGTCGATCTTTACAGGCCTGATGCCCATAACGAGGTCTGATGGCGGATACATGTCTATACCGTGGTAGGCGTATCTCTTGCCATAGAGAAGGTCATATTGAAGCATCTGCAGATTCTTTAAGTATTTCTGAGATTTGCCACTGATTCCTCTCTCTGTCATGGTCTGGTTATAATCTACAACTGTTCCGCCATGAATACCGAGCCTGTCAAAGTACGTTGAAACCAGCTGGTAGGCTGTAAGATCCTGGTCCTTTTTCTTCATACCGAAGTTGTTCCAGGTAATGTACTTTGTCTGGTAAATATCCTTCTGCTTTACATCTTTGTTCTGCAGGCCCATTGTAGGCAGATGATCGCCAAAGCATATGAGAAGAGTTGGCTCGCCTCTCTTTGAAAGCATCGCAGTGTACTCTTTCAGGAAGCGGTCCATATTGTTAAGCATATTGCAGTAGTATTCCCACTGGTTCTGCCTTTCCTCACTCACACCCTTTACCTTTACCTTGATCTTCGGATTCTCAATAACTTTCTCTTTAGGGTAGTCGCCATGAGTACCGACAGTAATCGTATAGCAGTAATCCGGACCCTTGGTTGAATCCAGTGCATCCTTCGTCGCACCTACCAGAATATCGTCCGTAGGCCAGGTATTTAAAGGCGTGTAGTCAGTTATGTCGAGCAGCTCTTTCGAAGTGAATGTATCAAATCCCATCTTAGAGAAAGCATTGGCACGGCTGTAAAAATTTCCGCCGTTGTTGTGTACGACATGAGTGCCGTATCCGAGTTTTTTTATTACATCAGCTGTACTCTCGCAGTCGCGCTTTTTCAGCACTGTCTTCTGCGGATACTCGCCCGGTCCAAAGAACTTGCAGCTCATGCCGGTTAACATCTCAAACTCGGTATTGCAGGTACCGGCTCCGACTACAGGCACAGTCAGATGTCCTGTCGAGTAATTCTTCTCCAGTTTGTGAAAATATGGAATCGGGTCCTTATTGTAGGAGAGAGCCGGGTACTCGTTCACATCAAAACAGGACTCAAGCAGCACTACGATGACGTTCGGCTTGACCTTCCCCATCTTTGACTTGCCTTTACTGGTATCTTCTACAATATTCTCTACTGATTTTGCTGAGTAGCCCGTCGGTTGATTCATGCCTCGCCCTGCAACAGACATAGCAAAGCCGTATGCATATCCGTTGTCCAGATATCCCTGCGCCAGATTTCCAAAGTATGTCTGAACAACTCCTGTTTTCTGACAAATCTTTGTCACAGGGAAAAGACTTGCGAATCCTATAGCACAAGTTAATATTCTAACCCATAGCTTCGAGCGCACTTTCTGTTTTTTGCCGTGCATATGAAGCATGACCATCAGGAATACAAAGATCAGTATTGCGATAAGGCAGATACCCGCCTGCTGCGCTGTAAAATACTTCGTGTTCTGCATCGTCAGCAGGTCGCCGACCATCGCAAAATCTGTAAATCCGAATGGTGTTACCCTGTTATTTAGGATTATACAGTTGATTATTCCGAACAGTATGACTATTGCCATCATGACGAGCCGCATAAAAAGTCGTCTCGGTGACAAAAATACCAGCAGTAATATCACATAGATTATATAGCTGTTGTAGAGAAAAGGTCCCGGGTGATTCGTAATAAAGCCCAATCCTTCAATCAGCGAATGCCTGCTCAGTGATTCATTTACCAGAACTAAAAGCATCGCCAGCGGGATATGTAAAATTAGTGCATACTTTTCAAAGAAAGTGGAAAATCTGGTCCATCTGCTTTTCAAAATGATTCCTCCAAACAAAATAGTTTGATTCTCGCAATTTGATATTATATAATAGGAAGGCTAAGGTTTCAAGTGAAAGGATTTATGTAAATGTCTTCAGGAATTGTATCCGGATGGATCGGATTTTTCATAGTTGCCCTGCTTCTGGCAGGATTTGTCGCTGTTTTTGCGAAAATCTCGCTGGAGGGACTTTCTGCGCCTCAGACAGTACTTATCGCCGGAATCACTATGCTTGTGCTCTCATTTACTACTCTCTCGTTCAATGGTTTTTTCAAGAGTGCAAAACATTTTTCTCATGGTAATATAATTGACATTATTATCTCAGGTGTACTTCTAAGCCTTGGATGTATTTTCCTCTGCCTGGCATTTCAGGTAACGGAAGTTCTTTCGACGGCTCCATTTTATCTGCTTACAGCTGTATTTGTGTATGCGGCTCAGGCTGTTTTATCTAAAAAGGTACCCGGTATACCTGGTCTTATTGTAAATATCATGATCACACTCGGCGTCCTTTTGATGGGATTTGGCATCCACCACAAACATTCGGTATGGTGGCTTTTTGCTCTGGTAGGTCCAGCCTTTCTTGCGGCCCAGAAGCTATATGTGAATAAAAATCCTATCGGCGACCTTCAGCAGACGGCATCTATGTTTGTAGTAGTGCTTGTTGCTCTTATACTGTCTTTTGTTATCCACCACAAGGACTTGAAGAAGATCACAGCCTACCACGTACTTTTTGCAATCTTAGCTGGTATAGCATTTTACTATGCCCCACTTGCCCTGTCCCGGGCAAATGCACTCTGCAGCTACGATTTGTGGCTAAACCTTATTTACAGTCTCTGGATCGTAATCACTGTTATCCTGGCTACTATCTTTCTACATGAAAAAATTTCCGCAGTCTCTGTTACCGGTCTTATCATTATAGTCGCCGCTTACTGTACCAGATTTGTTCTCGCACATTTTATGTAAAGGAGAATTATGGCTCTTAAATTTAGAACTACAGGAATGAAAAAGAGCACCAAACACAGGATCATCCTCCTGGTCGTTGTTTTTCTTGCTGCTCTTGTTTTTTTCTATATTTTATTAAATCGGCACACTACGCCAAATGTTTCCCAGATGAGCACACCGACTCTCCCGACTGTTTCTGTAAACAGCTTTGGGACAGATCAGCTCCTTCTCCATGGCTACACTTCTAAGATGAACGCCTCCGAGATGACTGACAATCTTATTCCTCTTGATACCGACAGGAAACTCTCTTTTAATGTAAATACCTATGGAAACTCTATAGAAAAAGCCAGTTATGAGATACGCTCATCTGATTCAGAGTCCAGAACTATCTCGACAGATTCCATCAGTAATCTGAATAAGAAGTCCTCGAAGGTCACCTTTGACACTTCCTTTACGAATCTGCTTAATCCAGGTGTCAAATACACACTGATACTTAATCTGACTTCAGGCAGAAAAGATATACATTACTACAGCCAGATTGTTATCTCACAGAACAGTCATATGAAAGAACTCATAAATTTCGCACATGATTTCCACAATACGAGTCTTTCTGATGATTACAATTCTTTATCGAGATATCTCGAACCTTCTAACGATCTGTCTGGTGGAAATATCTCACATGTAAATATTCATTCGTCTATAAATGACATCGGAATGAACGGATTCTCTCATAAAATTAAGTCTGAGCCAATTATCGCTGTTACAAATATGACCAGAGACACAGCCTCAATTAATATTTCCTATATATTGGAGCATGGCAGTAAAGCCTCTTATCTTACTACAGAGAAATACCGAATTCGCTATGGTTCACCTCGTATGTACCTCCTGTCATTCGATAGAAAGCTCGATATTATTCCAAATTACGACAGCTTCTCTGTCAAGAATAAATCCCTCCTGTTAGGTGCTTCCGCCGAGAAACCTGTTGTATCTTCCAACGAGCCTGGTTCTGTCGCAGCATTCGTTCAGTCAGGTGCGCTGTTTGAATACAGTGTAAATCAAAACAGGATCACTTCGGTTTTCTCATTTTTAAATGATCCAACTGACCCCCGTTCACTGATAAAAGATCATGATATTCAGATTTTAAATATAGATGCTTCCGGCTCAATGGACTTCGTCGTCTATGGTTATATGAACAGCGGAAGCCATGAGGGGGAAAGCGGAATTGACATTTACCATTATGACAGTTCTCTTAATATTGCTACAGAAGAGGGATTTATCAATAGCGCCGAGCCATTGTCCTACCTCCGGAAGAACTTCTCAGAGCTTCTGCACAGAACTTCAGGTGGCCGGTTTTACTGTTTGTTGAACAGAAATCTGCTCGGTATTGACCTTGCAACAAAAAAGACTGATGTAATCATAAAGAACCTGAAGGATGTCCAGTATTGTGTTTCTGACGATATGAGATACATCGCTTGGACTTCCACAGAAAAGCCCGATACCTCGATCAGCGTCCTGGATCTAAGTCTTGATAAAGTATATAAGATAAAAGCATCTGGTTCAGATCGTCTAAGAGCCCTCTGCTTTATGAATGAAGACCTTGTATATGGCACAGTAAATTTCGCAAATCTCGATAAAGGTTATATGAGTTCTCTTAATATTGTCAGCTTTAAGAACGAAAAACTAACCACGATCAAGAAATATCAGAAGAGTGACGTTCTTATAACAAGCGTCTCTTCATCCGGAAATTCTCTTGTCCTCAAGCGAAGCAGGACAGATGGTACAAAGATTTCGTCTGATACTATACTCGATACACTTTCCAGTGAATCAGACGTTGTAAGTTTATCTACTGCTACTGATAAAGATTCTGTCTCTGTCCGTGCCATTTCCTTCAAGAAGCTTTCCTCTGATCGCAGTGGTGTGCCGGATTACAGGGTCAGTGCTCTGGCGCTTAGCGACAGTACGATTTCACTTGACCTCTATAAATGATTATTTTTAAATAGGCTTCTATAGTATTTAAAAAAACACCCCGTCTGGCATTCACCAGATGGGGTATTTATTATCTGTCTTTCTCTTGATTTACTAGTGTAAGTTTTTTCTTATTTCCCGATACCATTACAAAAATACCAAGTAATAAAAGCACTCCGCACATAGCGTATCTCGGGTCTAAGTTAGGATCGGCGGTCTTCGGCGTTATATCCTTTCCGTTGTAACTGCCACCGCGGCCTCCGGCCGTAGAACTTCCGCCTCCTGCAGTACCGCCACCTTTGGATCCTTTATTCGGAAGTACGCCTGCTCCATTTTTTTTCTTTGAAGCATTACCTGATGCACTGCTTTCGTCATCAGATTCATCCTCCGGATCATCAGGGTCATCATTATTCGAAATATCACTTGAATCATCTGAAGAATTCGAATCATCAGTATCCGAACTGCTGTTAGTACCAGGATCTAATGCTATAAATGTGATTCCGTTGTTTGATGCATATGTAGCGGCTTCACTGTTCTGATAGCCATACAGCTCATTTGGCTTCCAGTTGCCCTGCGAGCCAATCTGTACAACGCTCTTTGGAATCGTTATAGAGTTGACCGCCGAATTAGTGAACGCTCCTGCTTCGATTGAATCTGCTGTGCCAGGCACCGAAACCGTGCGGATATTCTTATTGTATGAAAATGATCCTGCTCCTATCGATTTCATATTAGATGAAAATGAAATCGATGACTTTCCCGGTGGAACCAGGATAAGTCTTGAGCCCGAAGCGTTATATAAGCACCCATCGTAAGATGAGTAGAAGCTGTTCGATGCCGAAATCGACGTCAGGTTGTTACACTCTCCAAATGCATCTGTAGATATACTCGATACCGAATCCGGCACTGAGACAGAACCCAATGCTGCACATCCATAAAACGCCTGGCTCCCAATACTTGTAACTGTAGATGGTATAGATACCTGTGTCAGACTCATGCAGTTCTGAAAAGTCTGCGCTGGAATACTCGTAACATTGCCAAGGCTTACACTCCTAAGGTTCGTAGCACCAGCAAAAACCCTGCTTCCCAGTGTCGTGACTGAATTCGGTAGACTGACATTCGTTATCGAAGTATTATTAGCAAAAACTCCGGAATCTATAGTTGTGACTCCGCTCGGTACTGTAACCGAACCACCAGATCCCTGATATGACTTCAATCTGCTGCCATCATCGCTTAATACAAATCCGGCATTTGTCGTCTGGTCGGCCTGTGAATTGTGAGAAGTTAAAGCCCAGACCCCCATCACGAGTGCCAGAGTGATAAGTATCCATCCTATTCTCGTACTCTTTTTCATTATGCTGCCCTGTATCTGTAAACAATTAATTTCATACAGTTTCTATTTTACTACCCTTCAACCCTTTTCGCAAGCAAAAACAGCCTGCCGTCTTCGATATAGTTGTTACAAGTGGAAAGTGTCAGCAGCTCGTCTCCGGCCTTAACACTCATACCACCGTTTACTACCATCGCTCCCACACTCTCTGTAAAAGCGTTCCACTCGTTTTCGTTATTCGCCTGAATAAAGTTATAGTATCTGAAAGTATTGTCCTTTGAAGCTTTAACTTTTGCAAGACAGACAGCCACCAGCTCGTATTCTCTGTGTTCGTATATCGTATCGAATTTTATCTTGCTGTGCTGATTGAAGTATTTTTCACTGAGAAAATTCTTCAGACTGCCAAACATCGAGCCATTGTTCATATTGTGGCCGTAAATGATCGTGTTAGTAGTCGGGTTTACAGCATCGCTCCTGTAATCCATAAACAGAGCACCCGCAGTACTGTTCTTTCCATCAAACGAGTGCGTCAGATAATACGAGTTATCTTTGGACTGCATCACCGGATAGTTGATGTCTGTACCATCTATCCTTAGCCATCCGATAAGGTTCTTATTCTGGGCCTTCATTTCCCTGTAATCTTTAAGTACAGTAAGCTTTTTCTCGTCTACAGTCTTTTTGTGCTTGAACGGATTACCGTTTTTAAGCTCTGCCGATTTCTCTTCCGAAGCTTTTCCCGCTCTGTCAACCTTCTGAGTAGTAGTCTGCGCTTGCAGATCCTTCAAACGCCTCGTGTTCAGATAATCATCAAGCTGATTGAATCCAAAATAAGAGAAGAGAACTACAGCCGCTGTAATAGTCACCATTCCGATATATCTCTGTGGACGAACTTTTTTCTCAGCTGTGTCAACTACTTCCTTATCCTTCAAAAGTCCAACCGACTTGTCAGCCACCAGATCTCCGATATGTGAAAAATAGTCCTCACCAATCTTCGTCTTGAAAGTGATTTCTCCGTCGCGGATCGTCTGGTAAAGCCTTAAGACAAGGTTCGGGTCCTTCATATCGATCTTGTCTTCTATAAGCTGAATCTTCTTCAAGTCAGCCTGCCCATTCCTGTATTCATGAAAACTGTCGAAATAGTAATCACCCAGCTTGAATTTTCGGATGCCATTTACTTCGACAATTCCATCTTCAGAAGATTCATCCTTCTTATTATCAGTCTCTTCCTCAGTTGAAACTTCCTCTTCCTGACTTTCATCAGTCTGTTCTGTCTCTTCTGACTTAACCTTCTTTTCTTTTTCTATATAAGGCCTCATGGCCTCATCTATCTCATTTTTTTTCATTGAGAATATATTATCACGGAAGGAAATATTAGTCAAAAAGGCCCTGAACTTTGTCAGAGCCTTCTGATGTAAAATATTATTTTGATTTTACAGTTCTGGTCTTCGAATACTTGCTGTAGCTTCGCTTTGTCTTGTCGTACTGCTTATAAGAAACCACTTTATAATAGTATTTTCTGCCTCTCTTCAGTTTTGTATTCGTGAACGAAGTCGACTTAGTGGTCTTTACTTTCTTCCACTTCTTAGATCCCTGGTTTCTTCTGTATACCATATACCCGGTGGCGTTTTTAACCTTACTCCAGGTAATCTTGATTTTGCCCTTTCCAGTGCTCTTTGCAGTCTTTATCTTCGGCTGACTGGTCGAAGTAGCTATGCTCTTCGTTGTAGATTTACTGTAAATCTTCTTCCCGTTATTTTTAACATAGCTCTGGATTCCAATCTTATAGACCACACCTCTCTTCAAACCTGTCAGATATGTGCTGGTTGTCTTACTTCCAAGATTCTTCTGTTTCTGTGAGCTCTTGGCTTTCGAATAGAATACCCGGTATCCGGAAGCTCCACTTACTTTCTTCCATGTCACCTTGATCCGGCCATTAGGCATAGCAGTAACAATAAACTTTGGAGCAGTCTTTACCTTAATCTGGAAATAAAGGTTTGACTCGCCGTTGTAGTTATTTATACCTTTTACTGTAACCTTTGCAACGCCTGGTTTTACATTGTTTGTGTAAGTAACTGCATAGTCCGCAGAGCCATCATTCGTCGAATTTGAACTCTTCAGCTGATTTTTCCCATCACTGATACTTACTGTCGGCGTCTGGGCAGTTCCAGTATAATCAACATCTGCAACCTGAGACATAGTTGCAGTGTTTATATTTCTCTGCTCAATAGTGTAACTGTACGGTATAGTTACCGGATGTCCATTATTCGATATCGTAATTTCCATCTGGACAGTACCGGCATCTATGCAGGCGCCTCCATCGGATGTGCTGGCATAGTTTACATTCTCTACTGTGTATGAATTACCATAGTCATCTATAACTGTAGGTACCGGTTTGTGCGCGGTATGGTCGAATACATATGACGATTCTACGCCCTGAACTGTATAATTCAAATCCACAGTTCCTATCTCGAACTGCACTCTTCTCGTGCCCTCGTAGTATTTGCCTTGTGATGTAAATATAGCAGTTCCACTTGTTTTAAATGAGTCTGTTGATATAATATTCAACGTATAATCATCTGTCAACTTCAGGTCATTTCCACCAGCCTGGAGAGTCGTTCTCATAAGTGACGTAATTGGTTTCCCAGTGTACATCTGCTTTGGTATTGTAAATACTGAGGTTGCGTCATTAAAATCAGCATATATATCGAAGGTCAATGTCCTTGTTCCAATATTGTTACCGATGCCGTTAACCTTTACATCTGCAGTACCAGCATTTATGTTATTTTCATAAGTCAGCGAGTAATCGCGATCCTCTGTCAGAGTCACCGTTCCCTGAGAACCAGTATATGTCACTATAACCGGCGGCTTTATTTCACTTCCAGTGTACTTCAGACGTGTTACACCGTCAGTAAATGCTGCATAGAATTCGTCACCTGAGATATCAAGTCCAAGTATTCTGAAGTTTAAAGTTTTTGTTCCCTCGTAGTTAGTCGGACTGACGGATACCGTTGCAACTCCTGGCGCTTCGTTATTTTTATAAGTTATCTCACTCGGCTTGAGCGGAATTTCTTCTCTGGTGCCACCCGCTATTATTCTATATGCTTTTACTGAAGGAGTGACAGGGGCTCCATTGTACTGAGCAGTATACTGTCCAGTCGTATCCATCGTCAGAGTATCAAACTCAATTGACCAGGTGCTGCCTGTAACTGGGTAAATCGTATACGTTACAGTTTTTGTTCCATAAAGCGGACCACTATTTGCAGTAAAGAGAACTGTTTTGTCTCCTGCATCAGTTGTGTTTGTTGGATATAAAACGTTATATCTTTCTGCCGCAACCGTCTGGCGGTTTCCTGAAGCATCAGTATAGCTTACTGTATACTCCCTTCTCTGTGAATTACCATTGTAAATGATCTTTGAGTTCGATGTAGGTGTGATTGTCGCATCGCTAAATGGCATACCTATCTGGAACGGCCTCTTTATAGTTCCGACATAGTTCCCTTTTCCAGTAATAACAGCCTGCGGAATCTTATTACCATCAAAGCTCGTGTTATACTGCAGCATTTCTGCTCTTGTCTTGGCACATGCATCTATATTGTTCTCGTATGTTACCGTGTATGTAGAATCGAGATCGCTTCCGTTAAATGTCACCTTTGGTGTCACAGGGTTGCCTGTCCATGCAGCATTTTCCACATTGAACTGGTCTGCGACATCTTCGATATTCAGTGCGTTAACTTTAAATCCTTTTATCGTGTACTGGTTCTTCACATAGCTGCTTGAATCTTTTGCTGTTATCTGGACATCATATGTTCCGGCGTCTGTAGGATCACTTGAAGTAGAGACTGTCCCACTTATAAACGTAAGAGTATAGTCTCTCCCTCGCTGCAGCTGAATTCTTCCATCTCCTCCTTTACCATCAGGTACAAATATCTTAATATGCTGGTCTATACCAACCGATGCGCCCTTGTTATATGTAGTATCGCTTACCTCGATATTATTTTTTACTGTTTCTGAACTAAGATCTAGCTTTACTATCTGGAACGTCACATTTGAAGCAGTACCTGTAAAATTATCCCCGGTACCATTAATGTTGATCGTAGCTGTTCCCAGAACATTATTATTCCTTGGATTTGAAATATTATAGTCCGTGCTGAAGTCAAGAGTACCTGTTATCCCATCAATTGTAAGAGTTTTTGGTGTAATTGCATTCTCTGCTCCCGCAAAGTACTGATCTGGAATATGTATATTTTTAGCATCTATTGTGCTGAGATCAGCTTTATCTATTTCATAGGCGTCCTTTATTGTCTTAGATCCGCCATAGTTCCCTATTCCTGTAATAGTAACAGACTTGCTTCCAGCATTTGTGCTGTCTGAATCGTATTTTACAGTATAATCCGTGCCATATTTTAATTTATCAGTAAATACAGCTGAACTGTAGCTTACCTTTTCATCAAAATCGCTCTCTTTTGGCTCCTGTCTCTGCCCATTATATGTCAGATGTGTAATCGGCTTTTGACTGATGTCGAAATACTTGTCGCCATCCATAAGCCTTGAAATAGTGTAGGAGGCTGTAGGTTTGGTGTTCTCATCGAAGTACATACTTTTTCCAGTTTTTTCTGTCAGAGAGACTTCGATTGTTCCAGCATTCTTAAAGTCAGTTGCTTTGCTGTCATTTCCAGCAGTGTATTTTCTCTCGATTCCATAATCTGTGTCATAATTAAGGTGCTGGCTTCCTGAAGCAACCTTTATCTGGCTTAAGTCTATCTTATTATTATCACTGTCAAAGTATACATCTGTCCCGTTGTACGGAGTGCTTTTCTCTTTGCCTAAATTGATATCAACTTTGGACAGATCGTAGAGGATAGTAAATGTCAGCGTTGTGAAATCATCAGATCCCAGCGGCCCTTTGATCGTTACTGTATGAGTTCCAATTTCTTTCCAGGCTTTTTGCAGCAGATCTTCTGATACCGTTCCATCACTGTTTTTCTGTTTACTCTGTTTTCCATCTACTGTAATTATGTCTGTGTCTGTGAGCTTTACACTTTCTACCGTACCATTTACACTTTTATAAAGTGACAGTGCACCTTGTCCAAGCTTGTAACCATCGTTTTTCCAAGGAAGAGTTACGCTTGTAGTGCCATTGCCCTTCGTCGTGCTGTCTCCGGTCCAGAGCAAATTGGCCCTAGTGACTACGACGTTAATATTGCGTCTATAAGAACCCTGATATGCTCCCTTTCCTATATAATCGATATAATGAGATCCCGCAGAGTACAGATTAGTTATCGAGTCATCCTGACCATCAATACTTACTGTATAATTCGAATCATCAACAATGTTTCCATTGCCGCCATCAGTCTTAATCGTCACATATTGACTGAATGGTTGTCTTTTGCCGGTTTTAAGAGTCGTACCGCCATCGTAATACAGTGTCTTCTCATCAGCCTCTTCTTTAGACAAATCAGGTGTAGCTTTCAGCATTCCGTCTGATCTGCCTATTTCACTCATATTAACTACAACATTGTACGAAGTCGTGATTGACTGACCAGCGTACTTGTTGATTCCAGTTATGTATACCATCTTCTGGCCTGGTTCTGTGAGATTATCATCAGATCTTACAGTATAGTCTCCTGTAACGCCATCAGTGCTTCTTACGAGAGGCTGTGCTACACCCTGAGCCCATACATTTAAACGAATTGCACCGTCTGGTACTTCTTCCTTCTCTTCTTCGTAAGCGAAATCTGGCTTTAATGTATTATTTTTTTTCTCGTCACTACTATAATTATAGTTTACTATTCCATTTTGAGTGAACGTAGCAGTAAGAGGAGTTGTGCTAGCTGCTATTGTATAAGTGACAGTTCTCGTACCAAAGTACATACTCTGTGAATCATCGGTCTTTGTCGCTGTATCACCTGATTTTGATCCTGTATCAGTACCTGTTTGTGCTGTGTCACTTGATTTTGTGTCTGTCGTTGTTGCCGTTTTATCTTTATCAGCCGATCCGGTTGCTGTGCCGATCAGCTGTATCGTATAACTTCCAGCCTGTCTGAAGCCATGAATACTCTTCACTAATTTGGCATTATCGACTTTTGTGTCTCCCTTGTAAAGATTACCATCCTTTTTATTAAGAGTCACATCACTATCATTTATCTC
The DNA here is from genome assembly GCA_003862155.1 of Lachnospiraceae bacterium. Lineage (GTDB taxonomy): Bacteria > Bacillota > Clostridia > Lachnospirales > Lachnospiraceae > Weimeria > Weimeria bifida. The sequence continues at coordinate 18,048 of QOUV01000007.1, read as the reverse complement.
ATATCCATCTGAACCAATGTATTTACCATCTTTTAGAAGGTTTCCATATTCATCTATAGCAGTATATCCGTATGTGTTTATTTTATTATTATTTAGATCTACATATTCTCCGTCATTATTTATCAGATACCCTTTTGCATCCGTCATCTCTCCATTAGGATTTATGTATGCTACACGGTAGTCTATTCCTTCTTTAAGCTGTGTAGGGCTCTGCTGTCCTGCAACCTGTTTTCTCCAAAGCTGAACTGATGGCCAATGTTCATTCCCATCAAAATCAATGCCAGGTAGAACAGCCGGATTATCTGTATAGTCTGTGGCATTGTACCTGATAAAAAAGTCATCATTACTCAGATCATCCTGTCCTAACTTGATAATGACATCATGGGCATAATTTCCACGCCCCGTTGCAATAATCGTTCCTACATTTATTGGTCTTCCATCTGCATTCCTTTGGAAATCGACTGTAAAGTCTGTATTATATTTGAGCTTATTGTCGCTTATAGTTGGGGTTCTCCAATAAGCCAGTGCATCTCCTGCCTTTGTTTCATTAAATACATCTGAAGTATGGACTTTAGGATCATTGCTCGAATCTTCCGGAATGTAAATATATTTGTTTGCATTCTCAGGCTCCAGTGTAAGTTCAAGTCCATTTCCAATGTCGTCCAGATTTGTCTTACTTGCTATTTTTGAAGCATTTGCCTTTATATCACTCGAGAGTATATTTTTATTAACATTTCCGTCACTATCGGTTTGAGAAAGGCTGTGCTGCTCTACATAAAACTGAACCGTCTTTTCTCCATAAACTTTAGTATTCTGATCACTTTCTATGGCAGACAGAGTAATCGTTCCGCGGTAGACATAAGTCGAGCCTACATTTGTTTGTTTTGATACATCACTTGATTTAAACCATTCTGAATCTAATCTTTTCCACGTTGTAGTTGTTTTGCCACCTTCTTGATTTACTTCTTTGATTTGCACAATAAACTGTGGTATTATATCGTCCCCGTAATAAGGCATAGCTATAACGCCATTGCTGGATGGTGTCAACTCTGCTCCTGTAAACGGATCAAATTCTCTGATTCGAATTTGCGCGTTATTAAGCGTATTCTCATCTTTTGTCATCGCAGCATCGGCCAGGTTCAGACCATTTTTAAAGCCATCCACTGCCAGATTGCCTGTGTAGTTTCCCTTACCGTGCAGAGTCAGTGTGATGTTTTTTGAGGCTTTCAGCCCTTCATTTGTGTCTGGATCAATTGTAAAATTGGTTACAGTTTCAGTTGTGTCTCCTGTCTTAACTTCTTTAGTAGCTTTGATATTTTCCTCAGTTTCATATGGAATCGTTTTTCCATATTCCGAAACGGTATTTTTATAGGAAAACTCTACATACGCCTTACCATTTGAATCAAATCCCTGATTTACTATCTTTAATTTTCCACTGGAAACTGATTTTGATAAGTCTAACGGACTCACATGGAACTTTACCGTGATTGTTCCTGAATAGTTACCTTCGCCAGTTATGGTCAAATTCCAGTCTCCAACACTTGGCCATTCCTGCTTTGTACCTGAGCCTGCCCACGTCGGTTCTTCAGCTATACTATAGTCTCCATCCCCCTTCTTATTGTACTTATCGCATGACAGAGTTCTATTGTTTGAATCCTTGATCTGGATAACTGGTAGTTCAGATTTTATAGGACTGTAATCTATCGTATAATCCTTAAAATCAACCTCTCCCGTACCGGTTCTTGTATTTTTTACTTCTTTTTCTGAAGAACTGTTTACAGTTACCTTCGTACCAGCGCTCGAGAGATCGTACAATGTAATAGAGAACGTTTGATCTATTTCTCCCGTATAGTTTCCTTTGAAGCAAATATGAGCTGTAGGAAGGTTCTGAGCGTCACTTCCGGCAATATTCGTATTATTAGTCCAGCTTGTTACTTCAAAGTCCTTTCCCTGCTCGAGTGTAAGGACATCGTAGTCATCACCCTTTTTCCGAACGTAGTATTTAATTGTAGGAACAGGTTTTAATTCGGAGCCTGTGTACTTGGAATCAAGTCCAGTGATATATAATTTGCCTTCATCTTTTTTACTTTCGTCAGTTATGATATCCCCTGAAACTGCTTCCTTTGGTTTTATAGTGAAAGGTACTGTAGCGGAACCTGTATAGTTGCTGTTCTCAACGGCCGAAACAACGACATCCGCTGTTCCTGCATTTGTATTATTCTGATAAGTAACTGTATAATCTGTACCCTCTGTAAGAGTGTGCGATGTTTTTGTTCCATCTTTATCTGAAGATTCGCCTTTTTCAGTTACTGTTACTTTTGGTTCCTTAGAAGTCCCATCGTAAGTCAGGTCATCTGCGTTACTCAACTGTATAGTAATGCCTGTTGTCGAATTTATATCAGTATTATAGTTATCAGTTATTGATCTTGCGCTGATCGTATATTTTATATTTACTTTTTCGTATGTTTCCCCTTCACTTGGAATTGACGTCTGAATCAATGCTGTTCCGGTTTTGTTATCATATGTATATTCAATTTTTATTTTCTGATTTGCTTCGCTTAGAGTTGCCCAAATTGGCTCTCCGGAATTACTGGTACCATTTCTATATTTTATCTCAGGTCTTACCTTATTTCCGTTATATACAAATTCTCCTTCTGCCTTACCGTTTCCATTTGAAGTTCTTTCTACATTATGTTCCTGCCCGTTATAGATTAGTTTTAACCCCTCTCCAGATGATCCCTTAAGAATTGAATTCAGAATCCTGAAACTTACGGTGATTTTTTTAGCATAAGGCTTACTGGCAATATCGTCTGTCCGTGTTGAAAAATAGCTGCCACCAACCAGATTTGATGTAACAGTAAATGTTCCTGAACTCTCTCCAGCTTCTGTGTTTTCGCCATATTCGATAGAGTAATCGTCACCTCCACCATTAAGTGGTTCTTCTCCTTTTTCATCTTTGTAGTATACGGTCACTCCATTATTCAACCTGGTTCCGTCACCAAATCTTGCTACCTGCTTCTTACCCTCAGGATCATAGTTTACAAATCTCTGATTGAAATAAAATACCCATCCCTCTCCTGTGTCATATCTCAAGTATTTGTCTGTAGTGACACTAGTAACTGTCGCCTGAAAAACTTTATTCGGATCTTCCGTCTCTGTAGTACTGGCAGCTTTCAGTACTGGCGCGTTTTTCCGAACAGATGATTTCTTTACTGGTGCTGATTTCTTCGAAACTGTAGTTTTCTTAGTTTCCTGCTTCTTGGCAGAATTATCCTCTGTACCGTCTGGAGCGATATCAGAAATCTGCTCTACGTTTTCTCTTTTTGCTGTTCCTTCAAATTCACCAGTGCCGTTTATCGTGATTGTATAAATATAGTTGTATTTCGATTCAACATTTTTCACACCGGTACGCTTTGCATCTGCTGTGAAGTCTTTTCCGAGTGTAAGCTGAGTCTCACCATCTTTAAGAACTGCAGATGTCACTTTGTCAGTCTTTACATCTATTGTAAAACCCGCATCTGCCACTGCTCTCTGAAGGCTTTCGTCTGTAGTGAATGAACGTTTTGTTGCGGCATCCGATTTGCTGTCTGTGTCTGTCGTCTTATTTTCGGATGTCGTCTGTTCGGTGCTCTGCGCCGCAGGCTGCTCTACTTTCTCGGCAGCATTTGCAGTCAGAAGATTTACATCTATATTGGACGATGTCATAACGGTCAGAGCCGCCATCGTAACAGCTGCAATTCTCTTCAGAAGTCTTTTAGTTTCCATTCATTGCCTCCACTCTTACTATTGTGGTTTTAGTTTTATATTCTGCAGTCCTCATTTGTTCGTATCTATTCGGTCTGCCCTGTCTTTCATTTGGGCATAGTTAGACTATGTCTAATATTTATGTCGGCGAACTTTATAAATAGTTTACCATTCTTTCCACAATTATGCGACGTTTTTTTTAATTAACTCATTTTTCCACTAAAAAAAGGTGTCCTGCGACACCTTTTTTTATTATGATATGAAAATATTATGCGTTCACAATTTTGCCTGTGTAGAGCTGGTAGTACTTGCCCTTCTTCGCCATCAGTTCTTCGTGGCTTCCGCGCTCGATGATATGTCCCTGGTCGAGTACCATGATGACATCGGAGTTTCTGATTGTCGAAAGCCTGTGGGCTATTACGAAGGTGGTCCTTCCTGCCATCAGCTTGTCCATTCCATCCTGGACTATTTTCTCTGTTCTGGTATCGATAGATGAAGTAGCTTCATCAAGGATCAGCACTGGTGGATTGGCTATGGCCGCTCTGGCTATTGCTAAAAGCTGCCGCTGGCCTGCTGACAAATTGGCGCCGTCTCCCTTTAGCACCGTATTATAGCCATCTTTCAGATGTCTGATAAAACCATCAGCATTTGCCAGCTTAGCAGCCGCCTTTACTTCCTCATCAGTAGCTTCAAGCTTTCCGTAGCGGATATTGTCGGCTACAGTTCCCGTGAAAAGATGTGTATCCTGAAGAACTATGCCAAGCGATCTTCTTAAGTCTGGTTTTTTTATCTTATTTATATTTATTCCGTCGTAGCGGATCTTTCCATCCTCTACATCGTAGAACCGATTGATCAGGTTCGTGATCGTCGTCTTTCCAGCTCCGGTAGCACCGACAAATGCGACCTTCTGGCCAGGCTCGGCATAGAGAGTTATATCGTAGAGGACCTGCTTATTCGGAGCATACCCGAAATCCACATGATCCATTACTACATTTCCGGTGAGTTTCTTGTAATCAACAGTGTGGTCTGCCTGATGTTCGTGTCTCCAGGCCCACTGCTCTGTCCTCTCCTTCGTCTCAACGAGTCTGCCATTCTCCTCTTTAGTATTTACAAGTGTAACGTAGCCGTCGTCGTGCTCCGGTTCTTCGTCAAGCAGAGCATAGATACGTCTGGCTCCGGCTGCAGCTATTACTATGAAGTTCAGCTGCTGGCTGACCTGTGAGATCGGCATATTGAAGCTTCTGTTGAACGACAGGAAGCTTGCAAGTTTTCCAAGCGTTATACCTCCGAACCCGGATATAGCCATTCCGCCGCCAGCTACAGCTACAAGCACATAGCTTACGTTTCCGAGCTGATTATTTATAGGGCCTAGAATATTTGCGTAACTGTTCGCATTCGCCGCGCTCTTGTACAGTGCATCGTTTAACTTGTCGAAATCTGCAGTTGCCTCTTTCTCGTGGTTGAATACTTTTACAACTTTCTCGCCCTTCATGATCTCTTCGATCTGACCATTCAGTGCGCCAAGGTCTGACTGCTGCTGTGTATAGAATCTGCCCGATAGGCTCGCTGCCTTTCCTGTCACAAATATCATGACTACTGTCATTGCGAGAGTCAAAAGTGTAAGAATTGGCGATAGGTAGATCATCGAGATAAGCACTGTAATGATCGTAAACGATGCCTGAATTATCATCGGTATCGACTGGCTTATCATCTGGCGCAGCGTATCAATATCATTTGTATAACAGCTCATGATATCGCCGTGAGCATGCGTATCAAAATATCGGATTGGCAGCGTCTCCATATGCGTAAACATCGCATCACGCATTTTTTTAAGCATTCCCTGGTTTACGTATATCATTATAAAATTGTATGCATACGTAGCCATGATACCAATAATATAGAATGCTGCAACTCTTCTTATCGCTCCGAGCAGCGGGTCGAAGTTATGACTTTTTGACTTAAGCATTGGAGTGATGTAGTTGTCTATCAGAGTCTGCATGAAAAGTGTTCCCTGAACATTAGCTAATACGCTTATAATGATAAAAATTACCACCATGATAAGCTGTACAGGGTAATTCTTGAAAAGGTCTTTAAACAGCCTTTTCAGCGTTTTCATAGCTTTTTTTCTATCTTCTTTTGAGGCTCTGCCTCTGCTTCCTGGTCTAGGCATCAGGCTTCCTCCTTTTCATCAAAGTCTCCCGATCCGCTGGCCTGTGAGTCATACACATCCCTGTAGATCGCATTTGTCTTAAGGAGTTCGTCGTGTGTTCCGATTCCATCAATATGGCCTTCGTCCATTACGACTATCCTGTCTGCATCCTTTACCGAGCTGATTCTCTGCGCAATGATAATCTTTGTAGTTCCCGGGATTTCCTCTCTGAAGGCTCTTCTGATATTTGCGTCGGTCGTTGTATCGACTGCACTTGTAGAGTCATCAAGAATCAGGACTTTAGGCTTCTTTAGAAGCGCTCTTGCAATACAGAGCCTCTGTCTCTGTCCGCCTGATACGTTTGTTCCGCCCTGGGATATTCTGGTGTTGTAGCCGTCTGGGAATCTGTCAATAAATTCATCCGCACAAGCCAGATGTGCAGCTCTCCTGCACTCTTCGTCCGTGGCATTCTTATCGCCCCATCTTAGATTGTCGTAAATAGTCCCGGAGAAAAGCATATTCTGCTGGAGTACAACTGATACTGCGTCTCTCAGCTTCTGAACATCGTACTTTCTGACATCGACTCCGCCCACTTTTACGTCACCGGTTGATACATCATACAACCTGCTTATCAGATTTACGAGGCTGGTTTTAGAGCTTCCGGTCCCACCGATAACTCCAATGGTTTCTCCGCTCTTTATATGCAGATCTATATCATTTAAAATATAGTTGTCATTTTTTAAGTATGAGAAATTTACATGGTCGAAGTCTATGCTGCCGTCCCTGATCTCCATTACTGGATTCTCTGGATTCTTAATAGCCGGCTCCTCATCGAGAACCTCGCTGATTCTCTCAACTGATGCTTCGCTCATCAGAATCATCATTGCGACCATCGCGAACATCATAAGACTCATCAGTATGCTCATGCAGTAGGTGAGGATCTGGACCAGCTGTCCTGTCGTCAGATCTCCGCCGATGATCAGCTTTGCTCCATTCCATGACAGAAGAAGGATAACCACATACACTGTTCCCATCATTACAGGCATAATAAATGTCATCAGCTTCTCTACTTTAAGGAAGTTCTTGTAAATATCTCCGCTCTTTTTCTTAAACTTCTCATTTTCGAACTTTTCACGGACATAGGCCTTAACTACACGGATTGCAGAGACATTTTCCTCTACACTCTCGTTTAGTGCATCGTATTTCTTGAAAACTCTCTGGAACATGCGGTTAGCTACAGGCATTATAACTATAAGAATTACCGCAAGGAATAACAGTGCATATACATAGATGATCGCCATCCTCGGGCTTACAATAAATGACATTATAAGTGCGACTGCCATAGATGCCGGCGCCCTCATTCCCATTCGAAGTGTCATCATATAGGCATTCTGTACGTTTGTCACATCTGTCGTAAGTCTTGTGATAAGCGATGAACTCTCAAATTTATCTATATTTTCAAAGGAATAGGTCTGAATTTTTCTAAACTGTGCCGCCCTGAGGTTTCTGGCAAGTCCGGCCGAGGCCTGTGCTCCGAAAACTCCGCCGCCTACACCTGCCGCAAGTCCGATCAGTGCGACAAGGAGCATCCAGCCACCGTCCTGTAGTATAACTGTCATATTTCCTTTGTTTACACCGTCATCGATGATGCTTGCCATAAGGCCTGGAAGTACCATTTCCATAGCTACTTCGAGCAGCATCGCAAGGGGCGTAAGAATGGATACCAGTCTGTATCCTTTAACGTTTTTTAAAATATTTTTCAATAATTGGCCTCTTTCGTTTTCTATCAGTTGTCGTAATCTGCTGTATTAGTAAGGTTCTTGAAACCGCCCACATATCTGAACCAGGCTTTCGCTATTATCTGGTTCTTTTTAACATAGGTAAGCTTCTTAGCTTTCTTTGTGCTGTTGGTTACTCCCTTTTCAACAGCCTCTTCAGCCCAGTCTCTGCTGTCGGCTGAATTGTTACGGTTGTCTCCAAGCATCAGATAGCTGTCATTTGGCACATGAAATGTGAATCCGTCATTCTCATTAACCCACTTTTCCTTCAGGTAATCCTCTTTCAATGGAGTAGTGCTGTCGTTAATATAGATCCTGCCCTTTTTTATAGTTACTGTCTCTCCTGGCAGACCGATCACTCTCTTTATATAGATAGTCTTTGGTTCTACAGGCCAGTGAAAAAGTACAATATCGCCCCTCTTCGGGTCATTAAACCAATATGCGAACCTCTGGCCTATCAGCCTGTCCCCTGTCATTATCGTGTTCTCCATCGAGCCTGATGGAATGCTGGCATTTACTATTATATAATTCGTCAGAAACCAGACTATCGCCAGAACTATAACAACCATCATAACCCACGACATCAGCTCCTTAAACACGTTGGTTTTTGGTTCAACCTTTTCGTTGTCTATGTCGTTTTCCGTTTTTTCGTCACTAGTCTGCTCTTGATTCAACTTATTTCTATCTTCAGACACTCTTTTTTCCTTCCTCTGTTTAAAACTATATTTTTAAATTTTTTTCTTCTGCTGATGTGATACCATTGGAATAACAGCTTTTGCCGGTAGAATCTTCGCTCCTAGCTCAGCCGCTTTTATTGTAATCCCCGGTACTATGACTGCCTTGTCGTGTTTCATTCCGGAAATCGCAGCGCTGACACAACGTTTCGCACTGATTCCCGGCAGGGCATTTCGGACATTTGCTCTTGCGTTAAAAGGCGTATTCACTGGTCCTGGGCACAGTGCCGAAATATGTACCGGACTCTTTTTTTCAAAAAGCTCACGCCTAAGTCCGTTAGTAAAGCTCAGCACAAAAGACTTTGTCGCGTAGTATATAGTCATATACGGTCCACCCGGGAAAAATCCCGCTGAGCTTGCGACATTTAATATCCTTCCGCCGCCTGCTGCCTCCATTATCGGAAGCATCTCGTATGTCAGATATACTAATCCCTTGACATTTACATCGATCATGGATTCCTGTTTTTCTATCGAAATATCGGTGAATTCACCTACAGCTCCAAAACCGGCACAATTTATTAGTATAGCAGGCAGATTTGAATCTTCTGTGAACTTTTCCATCTGAAATATTTTCTTTATCTCAAGACTTGTCTTCTTAAGAGACCCCATCTCGCCAAGATCAGCGTCGATCAGCTTTATCTCCTGCCGCCTTTCAGGTGCTTTTTTTTTTCTCTTCAGAAGATGTTTTTCAACTGCGGAGAGTTTCTCTCTTGTTTGTGAAATCAGCACCAGTGAATAACCCATGTCATAAAATCTGTATGCGAACTCCTCTCCTATGCCGGACGAGGCGCCTGTGATTACTGCCCATTTTGTCTTAGTGCCCATAGCTGTCTCCACCTGGTAAATTATTTTTATTTAAAAAAAGAGCTGCACCTCTCATTACCAAAGAGCTGCAGCTAAATTGTATCGATGCGACTGGATTTGAACCAGCGACCTCTGCGTCCCGAACGCAGCGCTCTACCAAGCTGAGCCACGCATCGCAACCGAACAGATGGTATTTTACCACTTCTGTTCGGAAAATGCAAGTATTTTTATTTATTTAATATAAGTCCTACGCCTCCGTAGATTCCAGCGTCATTTCCGAGTTTTGCAAGCTCAATCTTTGTGCCGCGGCAGGCATGGAATGCGTATTCTTCAAATGATGGACGAGTCTTGTCAATTATAATCTGGCCGGCTTTGGAAACGCCTCCACCTATAACAAACATCTCGGGATTTATGATATTTGCAATAATCGAAAGGGCCTTTCCAAGCCTTGCACAGACTTCATCGGCGATTTGATTGGCAAGTGCATCGCCGGCTTTCGCCTGGTCAAATACATCCTTTGCAGTAATGTGCTGCATCTGTCTCAGTGGAGAATCCATGCTCTCTTTAAGAAGCGCACGGTGTGCAAGGCGGACAATTCCTGTCGCTGAAGCATACTGCTCAATACAGCCTTTATTGCCACACCCACACTGTTCTGTTTCATCATCATCAATATGTATGTGGCCAATTTCTCCACCTGCTCCATTGAATCCGATCAGCATTTTGTTTTCGATTATGATTCCGCCGCCGATTCCTGTGCCAAGCGTTACCATGACCATGCTCTGAGTTCCCTGGCCAGCGCCTTTGTAATTTTCACCTAATGCAGCTACATCTCCATCGTTTCCTGCCTTGACAGGGAAACCGCAGTACTTTGTCATCTGCTCTTCTATCGCTACTTTTTCATCCCAGCCAAGGTTAACGCATTTGTTTACGATGCCATCAGGTGTAACTGCACCGGGAACACCAATACCTCCACCAATAACATCGGATATCGGAATATTCTTCCCATGCAGATAGCTTTTGATGTTTTCAGCAAGATTTGGGATGATATTCTTACCGCCGTCTTTTTTGTCTGTCTGAACCTCCCACTTGTCTAATAGCTTTCCGGTCTCGTCAAAAACTCCTACCTTGCAGGTAGTTCCTCCGAGATCAAATCCCACTGCATACTTCATCTTACTGTTTTTGTTCCTTTCATCTTAAGCGTGTGTCTTACTGATTGCCTGAATTATTTGTTCCAGAGGTGTCAGCTTTATTTTCGTTATTGGCGTCAGCATTCTGGTTGTTATCAGTAGTCTGCTGACTGGTATTCTGGTTTGCGTTGCCATTTGTATTGGCATTCTGCGTATTTTCCCCAGTAGACTGCTGATTCTGGGTATTATTCGTAGTAGTTTGATTCTTGTTGCCAGTATCCTGGCTGTTATTTTGGGTACTGTTCTGGGTCGTATTTTGAGTTTTTTTCGTACTGTTGTCTGTATTCTGCTTTGTACTGTTATCTGTACTCTGTGTCTTTGTATCCGTAGTTGCATTTTCGGCAGCTTTCTGGTCCTTCAAATCCTGTTCTGCCTGAGATGCTTCATCAGTACTTATGTCTTCTCTGATCTCTCCAGTCACCTGTGTCGGCTTCTCGAAGTCTATAGGTGACTTGTTCTGGTGAACCTTCAGCATAAAATTCTGCCAGATGTGACCCGGGTAAGATGCTCCCTGCAGGCCGTACAGTCTGACTGGCTGATCGTTTCCTACCCAGATAGCTGTCGTGTAGTAACGGGTAAAGCCGCAGAACCATCCATCTTTGTAGTCATTAGTAGTACCAGTCTTTCCTGCGCAAGGCATTGTACCAAGCTTTAAGGCTCTTCCTGTACCCCAACTGGTAGTAAATACACCTTTAAGTATATCAACCATCTCTCTGGATGCTTCTTTGGTATATACGACTGTTTCCTTACGGTGATTCTCCCAGACCTTTTTACCATCTGCGGTGGTGATTCGGTCGATACAGGTCGGATCTCTGTAAGATCCATCGTTCTCTATAGTAGCATAAGCTTTTGCCATCTCGAGTGGAGAAACACCATTTGTTACGCCTCCAAGAGATGATGCAAGTGTTTCATCTGTTTTTACGATGTTTGAGAATTTCATCTTGTAAAGATATGAAATTCCAACCTTCGGTGTCAGCTTGTCAAATATCTGCCATGCTACTGTATTGAGCGATCTCTGAACAGCTTCTGAAAGCTTTATCTTGCCATGATAGCCACCACCAGCATTAGATGGTCCGCCCTCAAACTTATGGTCATCTACTATCGTATTTGCAGTATAGCCATTTTCAAGAGCCGGGGTATAAACTATCAGAGGCTTGATCGATGAACCTGGCTGTCGGTAACTCTGGAAAGCTCTGTTTAAGGTATATCCTGTAATCTTCTGGCTTCTGCCGCCGACTATAGCTATAACTGATCCTGTATCATTGTCTATGCAGACGCCGGCTCCCTGAGTTTTGTAAATACCGTTTTTGGTCTTATCTCCAAAGCCCTTTAATCCATCATTAATGCTGGCCTGAAGCTGTTTCTGCACTCTGCGGTTAAGCGTTGTGTAGATACGATAACCTCCAGTGTAAAGCCTATCGTTGCAGATACTGTACTCTTTGTAATATTTCTTCTGATAAGCTTTCTTCTCAGCGTTATCTTTAAATTTATACTGGAACTTGAATCCATCGACATCCATCAAAGCACGGGTGGCGCACCAGTATACATAAGTCTCCATGTAGTTCTGGTAGTACTGCTTAGGCTTGCTTATCTTTATCTTTTCAGCGACAGCCTTCTGATAGTCAGATTCGCCAAGTACTCCATCCTCGTGCATATTTTTAAGGACTCTGTTCCTACGTGAAACAGCTGCACTCAGATGCAGTCTCGGATCGTATCTGCTTGGAGCATTCGGAAGTCCGCACAGAAATGCGATCTGCGAGGTATCAAGATCAACGGCATCTTTTCTGAAATATCCCTGGGCAGCAGCCTCAATACCATAGTATCCATTGCCAAAGTAGACATTGTTCAGATAGAACTCCAGAATATCATGTTTAGTATATTTTTTCTCGAGATCTAATGCTATAAAAATCTCTTCTATCTTTCGTTCGTATGTCTTCTTCTGAGTAAGGAAAATATTTCTGGCAAGCTGCTGAGTAATCGTGGAACCACCCTGAGTCTTCTCACCGTTATGTCTGATAACAGCAAATGCGGCTCTCACAATGGCCATGAAGTCGACGCCATGGTGTTCTTCGAATTTTTTATCTTCGATAGAAACAATGGCCTGGCGGACTTCGACAGGTATCTCATCATACGTCAGATAGTAGACATCTTTGTCCTTTTTAAGGACTGCAATGGTTTTGCCATCTGAATCATATGCGACTCCCGTTTCCTCTCTCTTGAACGTGTCTCTGTTTGATTCAGCTACAGCCTTGTCAGCATCTGCTTTCAATTTGCTTATTTTGCCAGCTAATCCGCTGCCATAGTAATAACCAACAAATGCTAAGATAATTCCAAGAATCACAAGCTGAACGATCAGAAACTTCTTCGCACCACTATGCTTTTTCTTCTTTGTACTACTCATAGGCTTTTATATAAAGGGTTAACCCTTCAGGTACTCCTTAACCTGTTCTGCTATCCCCTCTCCATCGAGCTTATACTTATGTAAAAGCTCTACTGCCGGTCCTGATTCACCGTACCTGTCATATACACCGATTCTCTTTACAGGAAGCGGATGATTCTCTGCGAGTACCTCACATACGGCACTGCCAAGTCCTCCAATTACTGAGTGCTCTTCAACAGTTACTACCTTTCCTGTCTTCTCGGCCTCTTTGATGATAAGATCTTTATCGATCGGCTTGATCGTGTGAATGTTTACGATCTCAGCGCTGATGCCGTCCTTTGCTAAAAGATCTGCTGCGTCGATGGCTGCTGACACCTCAAGTCCGGTAGCAATGATAGTAACATCTGTGCCTTCCTTTACTACATAACCCTTACCGATCTCGAACTTGTAATCAGATCTGTCGTTAATAACCGGAACTGCAAGTCTGCCAAAGCGCAGGTAAACAGGTCCTTCAAACTCATATGCTGCCTTAACTGCTGCTTTAGCTTCTACATCGTCTGCCGGATTTATGACAGTCATACCCGGAATAACTCTCATCAGGGCCAGATCCTCAAGGCATTGATGTGTAGCTCCATCCTCACCTACAGAAATTCCTGCGTGTGTAGCGCCGATCTTTACATTCAGATGCGGATAGCCGATGGAATTTCTAACCTGTTCATAAGCTCTGCCAGCTGCAAACATTGCAAAAGTAGAGCAGAATGGTATCTTTCCGCATGATGCGAGACCTGCGGCGATTCCCATCATATCTGACTCCTGAATGCCACAGTCAATATGTCTGTCTGGGAATGCTTCTTTAAAAATACCTGTCTTTGTAGCCGAAGCAAGGTCGGCATCAAGTACATAAAGATTATCGTACTCTTTTCCTAATTCAACCAGTTCTTCACCGTAACTCTGTCTTGTAGCGATCTTCTTTACTTCTGACATAATGCTTCTCCTGCCTTTGTTAATTCATCCATAGCCTGCTTGTACTGTTCTTCGTTCGGAGCTTTACCGTGCCAGCCGACCTGACCTTCCATGTATGATACTCCTTTACCCTTGAGTGTCTTCATGATGATAGCTGTCGGAGCACCCTTTGTATCTCTGGCCTCTTTAAATGCGCCTCTTAAAAGATCAAAGTCACTGCCGTCTGCAACTTCTACTACATGGAAATTGAATGCGCGGAATTTGTCTGCGATAGGATATGGAGAATCGACCTGATCTACTGGTCCGTCTATCTGAAGGCCGTTATTATCCACTATTACAACGAGATTGTCAAGATGTCTTGCACCTGCGAAAAGAGCAGCTTCCCAAACCTGTCCTTCTTCGATCTCTCCATCGCCTAAAAGTGTATATACTCTGTATGATGCATCGTCAATCTTTCCAGCAAGAGCCATACCGACTGCTACAGAAATACCCTGACCGAGTGATCCGCTTGAAGCATCAACTCCAGGTGTGTCATTCTTGCAAGGGTGTCCCTGAAGGTAAGAGCCAACATGTCTTAATGTCTTAAGATCCTCTACCGGAAAATATCCTCTGTTGGCCAGTGCAGAATAGTAAGCAGGTGCGCAATGTCCTTTCGAAAGTACGAATCTGTCTCTGTCTGCCTTGTCTGGGTTCTTCGGGTCGATGTTCATTTCTTCAAAATACAGATATGTAAGTACATCTGCTGAAGAAAGCGATCCGCCCGGATGTCCACTGTGAGCATTATAAACCCCTTCGATAATGCCCTTTCTCACTTCGTTCGCTTTGATTGCTAATTCTTGATTTGTCATCTGTTTCCCTTTCTTTAAAAAGTCAATTTTTGACATCTTCTTTGATTATACCATATCTTTCAAGTCAATTAACATGATATTTCGTATAGTTTGAGATACAGTCTGTACATTCTCTGCAAAGCCATTCACTGAGAAGAACAGGTAAAATGTCGAAATTTTGTTGTGGATTTTTTTTGTAAGATCAATAAGCTCTTTCACATCCATCATATCTACCTGTTGCTCCTTGAAAAAACATCTGGCAAAAATATATGCGTTTTTACCTTCCGCTTCTCCAGTTGCCATTAGGTCAAAACCATCACTTTCTCCAGTGGATTCATTGTTTTCCCACCAGCTTCCGATATTTTTGATCGAAAACGGCATTTTATCTGCCCTGCATTGCCGGAGCAGATATTCATGACACATTCTGATAAAAACAGGTTTCATATATTCAGAAATATGGTCATTCCAATAAGCCTTTATATTTTCTCTGTTGTCATTTACGAAGTCTTCGTACCTCGACATGATGATCTGGTACCAGAATCTGTCATAGTCTGATATAAGAGAATACCTTGTCTTTCTGCGGTTTGTAGGCTCTGTGACCGGATTTTCCTTCGTCACCAGCCCCAGCTTCATAAGAGTTGAAAGGTATGGCACGACGACATCTTTGGGTTTGCCAAGCTGCTCCGAGAGCTGATTTACTCTTAGATAGCCATGGGCAAGTGAATACATCAGCCTGTCGTAATATGCTTTCTCCCTGAGCTCTCTGCCGAGGATATTTTCTGGCGATCCTTTGAAATCAAAAAATTTTGACAAAAAAATCCGCTCTATTGTTCTCCATACGGCATCTTCTGGATTATTTTTAAGTCCTTCAGCTGCAATCTCCAGCAATACCGGGATTCCGCCTGTGATACCGTATATCTCACTTTCAGTCAGCCTGTCTGTATCCGGTAACATCTTTACAGCCTCGTCGAAGTAGAGCGTATCAACTGTAAGAATTACAGGATGCAGACTGTTCCATACGGCCCTGGGCCCATAGACTGATTTTTCCATCTGGATGCTTGAAGAATCGCATAAAATAAGCTTTACAGTGCCTTGTTTCCACACTGTCGTCATATACTTATAAAGGCTTTCAGGAAACTTCTTGTCAGTCTTCGCAAAATCTGCATAGTGGTCAATCACAAGGACTGCTGTCCCCTCGTCTGACATAGCTGTAACTTTACTGTAAATCTGATCCAGGGTAGATTGATCGTCATCAATGCCAACAGCCTTACCAAATAATGCTCGTTGATGCATCTCCGTTGTCGAATAAGCGGTAAAAAATATGCACTGTTTATCTTTTACAAATTCCTTTATCAGTGTAGTTTTTCCGATGCCTGTTCTTCCGGTTACTGAAATCACATTTGTATCAGAATTATCGTAAAATTCACGCAGGATCTGTAATTCTCTCTCTCTTCCGACCATAGCTGTCTCCTTTTATATATTTGCGTAATCTATTGTAATACGTTTCAACTACTCTTTCAAGTCAAATTTCCTTTACTTATATTTTTTTTCTGTTATAATGTCACGGATGAGGGTAAAATTTTTAACTATTTTCTTAAAGGAGAGTTTTCATGCCAGGTTTTCGTTCTCATTATATTTTTGGTATCGAGACTAGAAATGAATTGAAAAAGACAAATACTGACAGCAGTCTTGCTGTTTGGGATATGATTAGAGCTTATCCAGCCGTTTATGCTTTAGGCGAACAGGGTCCGGATATTTTTTTCTTTAATCCGACATCTTATCTGCATCACCAGAATATTGGCATACGGATGCACCATGAACGAACGCTTGAATATATAATGCAGCTTATCGACACTGCTGGTTCGATAAAGAATCATCGGCTCAAATCCCTGGCATATGCTTATACAGCAGGTTTTATAGGCCATTACTCACTTGACACTGTATGCCACCCGTATATACATTTCAGATCATGTAAAGATATAAATGATAAGTCAAATAAGGGTTTTCACAATCACGTTCTTCTTGAAACTGACATCGACTGTGCTTTAATAGCTCACTTTTTAAAACTCCGTCCCTCTGAATTTCACCCTTCCTATACTATAAGGCTTTCGAGTGAAGATTCATTTTTTCTTTCTTCATTTATTGTAAGAGCTATCGATAAGACCTACCCTTCTTCTCTTGTACTTTCCTATGAGATCAACCAGGCGTTTCATACCACTCGTCTAGCTTACGATTTAATGGAGGACCCTCTCAGCTGGAAAAAGAAATTTGTCCGCTCACTTGAAGGCATATTTTCTTCTCATCCACAAGTATCAGCCATGATCGCAGCAGATGACCATATCACATACAGCGATCCCTGCAACCTCAGACACCATCTCTGGCGCAACCCATGGAAGACTGATATCTTTTCTACCGAGTCGTTATACGACTTGTTTTTCAAGGCTATGCACAACTATATTCACCGTCTTTCACTTCTAAATAAGCTCACTAAAGCTGAATTCGGTTCTCGAGATTACTTTGAATATATTCGCCTGTTAAAATCTAGTCTTGGGAATCTTTCATATGACAGCGGGCTTCCCCTTAAATAGTTTTGGTGGTCAACCTTTTGACCGCCAAATCATTATATCCTATACAAAAAAGGACCTATCTAAATGATAGATCCTTTTTTAATATGCCCAGTTCCGGAATCGAACCAGAGACACGGGGATTTTCAGTCCCCTGCTCTACCAACTGAGCTAACTGGGCATATATAAAAAAATAACTTCCAAGTCATCCGGCCTTGTAGCCTTTGACCAGAAGCTAAAATTGCGGGGACAGGATTTGAACCTGTGACCTCCGGGTTATGAGCCCGGCGAGCTTCCAGACTGCTCCACCCCGCGATGTTAGGGCTTTCGCCAATGGGTGGTGATGGATTCGAACCATCGAAGCAAGTTGCAGCAGATTTACAGTCTGTCCCCTTTGGCCACTCGGGAAACCACCCATTTGCCTTGAATAAGACAAAAAGCCGATGAACGGACTCGAACCGTTAACCTGCTGATTACAAATCAGCTGCTCTGCCAATTGAGCCACATCGGCGTATATAATTATTAAAAAATGGGACCTATAGGGCTCGAACCTATGACCTCCTGCTTGTAAGGCAGATGCTCTCCCAGCTGAGCTAAGATCCCATACGACCTGGGAGGGGTTCGAACCCTCGACCTCCGCCGTGACAGGGCGGCGCTCTAACCAACTGAGCCACCAGGCCATTTTTTCAAAGTAATGAAAATACCTTCAAAACTTCATACATTATCTCTTATCTAACCCGAACTCTTGATCAAGCCTTCGATCTATTAGTGACAGTCAGCTGAGAGCCTTGCAGCTCTTACACCCCTGCCCTATCTACCTTGTACTCTTCAAGGGATCTTATGTCTTTTAAAGACGGGATATCTCATCTTAGGGTGGGCTTCACGCTTAGATGCCTTCAGCGTTTATCCCTTCCAGAC
>QOUV01000006.1 GCA_003862155.1 Lachnospiraceae bacterium | reverse complement strand
TAATTATATCTCTAACTTTATCCCATTGCCTCAAAGTAAATGACAATTTTGCCTGATCATGCAGAATATTATTCAGATTGTTTTGTTCTTCATCGTATTTTTCAAACCATCCTTTATCTGAGGCAAAAAATTCAGGATACTCATTGATGCACTTCTCACGCTCAGCGGCGTAATACTTGTATTTTGCATATCCGCTGTTATGGATCACCCACGGTTCTTTCTGGGCAGGAACAACAACTTTATATCCAGCTCTTCTCATCTCAAACGATTGAGAGATATCATACATGTCAAAATGTGTAAACAGATCCTCCCTCCATGGTATATCATACTGTGTTGCAATCAATAGCCCATCCACGGCATCAACTTCCACATTTTTTTTGTTGCTTTCCCTGTGCACCAGATAAAATGAAATTCCTGGCTCTCTGACATCCAATAATCCAAAATGCCAATCAGTTAATATTGACATATTTTTTCCACCAACCATGCCTATGATACCAATTTGAGGGTCACTTTGAAAAACAGCCAGAATATCATATAAGAAATTCTGGTTTCTGATAAATACATCCTGATGGAGATATATCTTATACCTTGCATTACTGCTATTCATTGCAGCATTGTAGGCTGAGCACATCGAGTCAGCTTCCTTTATCGAAATAACATCTATATCATATCCTTCCGGGACATTCAGACGATTGATGTAATAAACACATTCATCAAAATACTGATCATTATTCTCACATATGATAAAAGCAAATTCACTTTTTCTCTGCTTATTTTTATTGAAAATTCTTTCATGCCATTTCTTATATGAATCGCAAAAATCATTCCAGTATGGTTTATCCCCATAATGAGATTCCAAAACTTTATCAAAATCCTTATCTATTTTCATATTATTCGGATTCAGCTCTGACATCTGCTGCCTCTTTTTAGAACAAGTCTAAAATTACCATCTAAGATATTTTTATCATTTCGGAAATATCTAATCATACTGAACTGGTCAGCATAAAATCTACCGATTTTTTCAGTCTCATCATCAGAATTATTATCTGAGATTACAATCTCAACCAGACCCCTTTTAAATTCATTCTGCTTAATAATAGACTCAATTGTAAGTATAAGACATCCTGCTCTATTAAATGTTGGAATACAAATACTGATCAACGGTTTCCTACTGCCAGATTTTGTCAAAAATGGACTGTCAGAAAAATCTTTGACCCAGTCTGATGCTTTCTTTATAATAATCCCTGATTCTTTTGCTTTTTTTATGTATGGAGCCAGCTTCACATCATTCCCTGAAATGTAGACTCCAATGTGTTTAAATAGAGTAGATTCAGCTCCATTTTCATTTACATATTTAATAATACCTTGACATTTAATGCAAAACCTGTCAATTACTGCATTTACTTGCTCAAAATCTTTCCTGCGGGTGTACTTTTCCGGAATATCTATGATCAGCAGCTGAGTATCCAAATATGAAAACATTTGCTCAAACGCATAGAGCACTTTATCCCATACAGAAGAATCTGAATCATAATCTAGTACAAAGTAATATATTTGTCCTCCAGCTAGTTTCATAGCGTCCATTGCATCTGCAAATTGCAAAAGCCGGGAGGCAGTCCCGGCATTAATATCATTTTTCATAATATTGTCTCTGCTGTAAATATGTATTCTAACGCAAGTAAATCATCTGTATCTGGCTGATCAAAAAGTTCTGACAGATTGTTAATATATTTTTCTTCTTCCACTGACGGTTTTTTACCAATTACTGATTTAATATTCTTAATAGAATACCCACTTCCAGAAATCAGTCTGGCAGCTTCATTCTCAGTATAGAATCTGACGGTACCATTCTTTATTATTCCATCGTCACTGTAAGTAAACCTGTCATCTGCAAGCAGTGAGATGATTATTTCGTAATATCTGATATTCGGAATGCTGATAATAAGACGTCCATTCTTCTTCAAATATTTAGATATACTCCTCAGATATTTGCCCGGATTATGTATAAACTGTAATACATCACTCAAAATGATATAATCGAAGTAACCCTCGTATTTTTCCCCAAACTCTGTAGTCTCTAAATCTCCTGTCAGGATCTCTCCAAAGGCTTTAGCATATGATGCTAACGTTTGATTCGGTTCTACTCCCTTGTATTCTGCATTTGGATATTTTGTTCTGATTACTGCAGCCTGTGTACCTATACCTGAGCCAACCTCTAAAATATAAAGGCTCGTACCCCTCTTTGCTCTAATTTCATCTACAATTTTTAAGCTGTCTTTGAAATATCTGGTAATATCGAATCCTATCTTATCAATAAGTTTCTGGCAATTCTTCTTCAGGAGGTCATCATAATCCTGTCCAGATTTCAGAAGTTCTGCAAATGATCTGTTGCCATAATGAAATACAAAACTATTCGTGCAGAGCAGATTCAGTTTTTCCTCTTTAAGTATTCTGAGGCCCAGGTCTAAATCCTCGCTGTTACCTGGATTGAATCTCTCATCCAAAAGTCCGACAATATCCAGTGTTGTTCTCTTCAAAAGCAGAGAAAAGCCAATAAGGAATGGTTTAAATGCATAGGGAAAGGCTCCCGGTATATTAACCTGTTCTCCAAACTGAATAAATTCCTCGACACTGTTTGCCTTTACATCTACTGCCTGTCCATTTGCTGCATAATTAGTGATACTCCCGGTACTGCCAACCTTATCACTCTCATACAATCCCATCTTAAGCCAGAAGAGTGCATTGGCAGGAAGAATAGTATCTGAATTCAGGAGATAGATATCGTTATCCTTCTCTGCTGCGTTTATTCCATCATTGCAGCCTCCTGGGAAACCACGATTCTCGTGATTTTCTATAAGTGTAATCCAGTCTAATGACTTGAGATAATCGAGACTTCCATCTGTAGATGCATTATCCACAACTATAACCTGGCATCTGTCAAGCGGTATAGTCTCTTTGATGCTGTCAAGACACTGCCTGAGATAGTCCTTCGTGTTAAATGAAAGGATAACTATAGATGTCTTTGGTACGGTGATGCCTCCATTCTCGAGAGAATCTATAATCTTTTTGATAAAAGATGCCTGATCCATCTCTCCATTCTTTTTAGCGTAATACTCCGCCTGATACAGACAGATAAGCTCCTGTGCTGTATTGACCTTTGAATAATAATCACCCAGAGAGACAAAGAGTGAAGAACTCCTTGGGTTGATCAAAAATCCTTTATTCAGATAGTAGAGTTCATTTTCTCTATTTCCAAGTTTGTTATACAAAAACGCGGCAGTTATGCAGAGGTCCTCAGAGAGATATTTCTCCGGATTCACTTCCTCTCTGAGCTCCGTCAACATCTCATCAGCTTCCTTGTAAAGTCCCCTTTGAACTATCGTTCCAAACTGGGCTGCCATTTTTTTCTTTGCTTCGTCCATTAGTTTTCTCCAATTCTATATTTATAACTGTCCTGCGAGTTCCCTCTTTTTCTTCTCCCCATATGCACTGATATATGTCTTCATCGTCTCAGTGAAGGGATCATATAGAGCGGCACATTCTTCAAGTGCCTTCATGTGCTCTACAGGAGTATGCTTCTGTTCCGAGCTTGCAGTCTCTATAAACCTCATCGCAAACTGGCACTCCTGCGGAAGAATCGTAAGATCTCCTACAAATAGCTCTGGCTTATATATATTCAGATAAAATGTCACGCAGTCACTGCAGTATTTTGTAAGCAATGCAGCAACTTTACCGACATCATCTATTTTTCTCAAATCATGTTCCTCAAGCTTCAGTCTGAAGTACTCGAATCTGATATCGTTATCGTCTTCTATGATATCAGATATCGCCTTAACTGTCCTTGTCCTTTCTTCAAAGTGCTCAACCATCAGAAGATCAGTGGCTTTCTTCCATCTGATAAATGGAACATCTTTAAAAAGCTGTAACAGATCGATGTGATCTTCTGCTGCTATATCCCAGATACATGGATCCATATCAAAAAAATCTATAACACAGTCGAATATCAGCTGATACATATCCGAAAGCTTAGATCTGTCAAATCTATAAGCATAGAGAAGCCGCATATACAGAAGGTATATATCATCCGTACTGTCTGTCTTTCCATATACTTCTACGAGTTTATCAAAAGCCTTTTTATCATCTTTTTCAGCTTTTCTTGCATCATCCATTAAAAGTTTACATGGAAAAGGATTTTTACATGCTTTTGATGCATATTCTACAAATTTTTGATTAAAATCAAAATGTGAAAATGCATAAGTTAGTCCTTCACAAAATGTAACTACCGGTTCATACTGATATGTCAGATCAAATCTGTCAAAATAATCGTAGAGTACAGATATATCTCCACATCTGACTCCGGCCGCTATAGCCCTGCTGATACAGTAAAGAATCCTGTTCTGGTCAAAGATGTTTCCACACATGAACGTCATATCATCTATACTAGTATCTTCTGTGAGACTGATCTTATCGTAATTTTCAAGATATTTTCTGGCATAGTAATATACTTTTCTGTAATTCTTTTTTTCCCAATAACCTATTACAGCGTAAAAACATAATCCAGTTTCTGCTTTTTCGGTATTTCTCATATCAGAAAGAAATTCCTTCAGATTTGAAAACAATTTATCATACTGGTATGTTTGAATCTCCGAAATCAGAATCCCCTCATAAAAAATACATCTGAATTTATTTGTAAGTTCATCATCTCGATTCACTATCATTTGATTTGAATTAAGACAGAGCTCTTCCAAAGCATTGTAATCATGTGTACTATTATATTCCTGAACCAGTTGAATCCTCCAATACGGATTATATGGTTCCTTCTGCATCATTTCTTTTAAAAGCGGAATATTCCTATTGGACTTTTCAAATAGTATTTTTTGATCTGTAAAAACATAGCCATAATGGTGCACAAAGCAATTGAGACCTTTTACTTTTCCACTAACAGGCTGCGGATACTCATGAATTTTTCCATGGAATTCCAAGCCACTGACTTTTTTTACTATTCTTGGATTCCAAGCATCAGTGTATTTTTTCCCTTCATAATCTTTATAGTTTCTTATAATATATTTGGCGATTCCATAACTCTTATATTCACCTGAATTAAAGAAATCGACTATATCATCAGTGTTCTCAAACCACTCATCGTCATCGACAAACATAAACCACTGGCCTGTGCACTCTTTAACTCCAGCATTTCTGGCCTTTGCAAAGTCATTGCACCACTTGAATTCAACTACTTTGTCAGCATACTTTGAAAGCAGTGGCTTAGTATCTGGACCACAGCCTGTGTCTACTATGACAATTTCGCTCGACATTCGATTCCTAATAGTCATCAGTGAGTCGAGACACTTCACCATCTCGTCCTTATTCCTTCCCGAACAGAGAAGAGAGATTGAAAGCAATGGCTGTGTATTTTCTTTTTTCATAAAACACCTCTGAAAAAACAAAGACGGGAGTCCGCAATATACGGACTCCCGTCTGCCGCGTGTGCGGTCTGTGCACTAATTTTTTGAAATAATAATGTAGATACGATACCTTTGATCTGACTATTACTGCAGAAGTGAAAGAACACCCTGGTTAGACTGATTAGCCTGTGCGAGCATTGACTGGCCAGCCTGCTGAAGGATATTGTTCTTGCTCCAGGTAACCATCTCTTTAGCCATATCTGTATCACGAATACGTGACTCAGCTGACTGAGTATTCTCTGAGATGTTGTCCAGGTTAGCGATCGTGTGCTCAAGTCTGTTCTGAACGGCACCAAGTGAAGCACGCTGTGAAGAAACGATATCAATAGCTTTCTGAATAGCGCTCATTGCATTACCAGCATTCTCATAAGAGTTAACAGAAAGCTTGGTACCATCAATTCCAAGGCCACTTGTACTCATATTACCAATGCTGAGAACAATAGACTGACCTGAAAGAGCACCAACCTGAAGGCTCTTTCCAGTGAAATGACCATCGAGAAGATTCATAGTGTTGAACTGTGTAGTAGACTGAACTCGATCGATCTCTGATGAGAGCTGGCTCATCTCGAGCTGAATTTCTGAACGATCCTTCGTAGTATTAGTATCGTTGGCAGCCTGTGTAGCAAGTTCGTTCATACGCTGAAGCATTGAGTGAACTTCGTTTAAAGCACCCTCAGCTGTCTGAACTACTGATACACCATCCTGAGCGTTAGTTGAAGCTCTATCAAGGCCACGAACCTGTGATCTCATCTTCTCTGAAATAGCGAGGCCTGCTGCATCATCTGCTGCACGGTTGATCTTGTATCCTGATGAAAGCTTCTCTGTGCTCTTAGCTCTGGCATTTGTTGTGATGCCTAACATTCTGTTGGCATTAGCTGCCTGCATGTTGTGCTGTACTACCATAATAATTTACCTCCATGTAATAACTCCAGAAATTTCTGGAATCGGCAGGAAATCCATTCCCTGTCTTGTAACAATGTCTTCGGATTCATAAGACCTCTGCGCCGCCGCCCTAGTGCACATAAAGCTTTAACGCTTCGATAAAACTCATCCGATTTTCTTTACACTTTTATTATCGGGGGCTCTCAAAAATATATAACCCCTTTTTGAAATTTTTTTTTAAAAATTTTTACGGATTTATTAATGGTAAATGCTGCGTCCGTTTATCGTAAGTTTAGGGGTCTATTTCTGGTAAACCGCGATGCTCTCCTTTGGCATCGTGATCGTCCCATCCTTCTCTGTGATCTGCTGCTTTCCTACTGTAAGAACTCCCTTCAATTTATTATATCCGTCTGGAAGATCAGAAGTCTTTAGTGTTTTGGGTTTATCGCTGGTGTTGTAGACGATAGCGAGTGGTTTTATCTTTGAATCGTCTGATGTCTTTGTGACAATGAGAATGCTGTCATTTGATGCGCTTTCCACTCTGACTTTTCCTCTCGCGATAGCCGGGAACGAATTTCTAAGCTTTATGGCCTGCTTTACATAGTTTAAGATTGAGGTTTGGGATTTGGCCTGCTTGTCCTCGGGAGCGTACTTCATTTTGAAGAGTTCCATGTCCTTCGGACCCTCGGTCATGCCTTTTGCGCCGCTGTCAGCCGTCCAGTACATCGGAGCGCGCTTGTTTTCGTCTTTGCCGCTGCCCTTCATTCCGATCTCTTCGCCGTAGTAGACGAAGGCGCTGCCGCTCATCATCAGATTAAGGCCCTCTGCGAATTTTGTCTTAGAGCCGTCGTCGCCCGGATAGTAGCCGGCTGAGCGCGCCATATCGTGGTTCGTGTAGAATGGTGCCTCTATTCCTCTGCCTGATGAATTCTTCGCTATTTCGTCCTGGGCCCTGACCATCTCTTCTCCGAAGCTCTTTGCCGAGGTCTGGCCGCTTACTGTCTTTGCAATCGTGCCCTCGTCGTTCGCGAAGTCGAAGTCAAAGAAGCTGTCGACGCCGCTCTGATAGTATCTGGCATACTGTGTCAGGTCAGCCCAGCACTCTCCGACTATATAGGCGTCTGGATTTTTTGCTTTGACTTCGTCGTTTAACCACTTCAGGAATGCGATATTTTTCTTTTCATTTCCTGTGTAATAATATGTAGTGGCGTCGAGCCTGAATCCGTCTACTCCTTTGTCCAGCCAGAAATCGGTTATCTTTTTTATCTCGTTTCTTACTTCTTTATTGTCTAGGTTCAGGTCCGGCATGCCTTCCCAGAACTGTGCCTCGTAGTACCACCTGCTGCCGTAGAGCTGCTTATAGCCGCTGTCTTCCTCCCTGGAAAAATTGTAATATTTTATATATTTACATTTCTCAGGGTCCGGTTTCTGTCCGTCCTTTAAGCTCTTCAAATACTCTGCTGCCTTTTTAAACCAGGGATGCTCGACCGACGTGTGGTTTAATACGAGGTCGGTGATAAGCTTTATGCCTTTCTTGTGGCAGGCCGCGACGAGGTTTTTAAAATCCTCCATCGTGCCATATTCCTTGTCGACTGCCATATAATCGGAGACGTCGTATTTGTGATAGGTAGGTGAAGGGCAGATCGGCATCAGCCAGATCTGGTTGAAGCCAAGGCCCTTGATATAGTCTAGCTTCTCCTCGACTCCTTTCAGGTCGCCGACCCCGTCGCCGTTCGAGTCGTAAAATGATCCGACAAATATCTCGTATGTCGTGCGGTACTTGTCATCCGGGACATTTTCCTTATTTTTGCCGTTGATGCTTTCCATATAGGAAACGGCTTCTGCCTTTTTTCCTGTGGTCCTGCTGCCGCAGCCTGTCAGTAGTGTCGACAGCGCAAGCGCCGCTGTCAGGACCGCGCTTAAAATTCTCTTCTTCAAAGCAATCCTCCTTTGCCTGTCTTATTTTATAATATTTCTCTTAAAAAGTGTGCCGCTTCGCAAAATCTGTTATAATATTGACACGAAACGTAAAAAATGGACATAGGAGATCTTACTTTGGCTTGCAAATGGAAAGCCGTCCTCTTTGACATGGACGGGACTATTACCGACACCGAGAAAATTTACAACTATTTCTGGAACAATTGCGCGAAGGCGCTTGGGATGTATGATTTCACCTATCAGGATTCTCTCGACCTTCGCTCCTTAAATCACGATGACTCGAAAAAGCTCCTCGAAGAGCGCCACGGGCAGACTGTGGATTATGACAAGCTCCACAAGACTGTCGGAAATTGCGTCAGGAAATATCTGCAGGAAAATCCTGTGCCTTTAAAGCCCGGGATCATGGACATTTTAAATGAATGCCACCGCGTCGGGATTCACCCTGTCGTTGTCACGGCTACGAATCTCGCGGCCGCCACCGAACGGCTCAAAAGCGCCGGGCTTTTTGAACATTTCGACGATGTTATCAGTGCCCACGAAGCGAAGCGCGGGAAGCCCTACCCTGACCCCTATCTGATGGCCGCCGAGCGGCTTTCGCTCATGCCTTCCCTGTGTCTTGCTGTCGAGGACTCGCCGAACGGCTGCATGTCCGCGATCAACGCCGGCATGGACACGATCATGGTTCCCGACCTGACAGAACCCGATGCCGCACTAAAAAAGAGGCTCTTTGCAGTCGCAAAGAGCCTCGCGGATATCATTCCGATAATTTCGGGGTGATGATTTCAATATGTAGATTCGCGGAGCTGGAAATATACAAGCTTCGTTCTCGCAGTTTCAGTATGGATATACATGAGGATTAAAATCTTAAAGAATAAAAATCCAGTCTCAATATAGATCCGCTACACTTCAAGAATATTAAACGCTTGATAGCAGGTTTTAATATAGGCTTTTGCGGAGCCGGAAATCTTAAATGCATTGTAGAATATTCACAAGCAATGGCTGTATATTAAAAGCTTGAAATGAACTCTTTAAGATTTTTTATCATTATCACATTCATCTTGAAAATAACTAAAAGCTCTTTAAGAAATTAACTTCCTCCCAGCTCTATATTGATACTGGAAGAAAGCCATTGTATTAATTTCACCCCGGAAATGGCTATACTGAAAACGTGGCCACCAGATATACGGGCAGACAAAAGCCAGTGCAGACACATGTGGCTTTGTATCAAGAAGCAGCGCTGCAGATACGGGTGCCTTTTTTCCCAGGAAGCAGCTCCGCAGATACGGGGGCCTTTTTTCCCAGGAAGCAGCGCCGCAGATAGGGACGGGCTCGCGACCTTAGGATTTTTCGTTGTGAGCGTGTGCGCTAGCTGCGGCCTGGGTGGCCACCCGCCTGAACCATAAACGCATGAAAACCATACATTGGCCAGAAGGCCGCAATTAGGCGCGCACACGCGAACAGAAAAATCCTACGGAGCGAGGCCGGCCATCTGCGGCGCTGCTTCGGACTAAAAGACATAATTATCTGATAATTCTAAAAATGGGACAAAAAGAGCGGTTCGCCGTTTCCGCTCTGACTTCGTCCTTCGGACTCGTCAATCGCGGACGGCTATCGCATGGGCGGTTTATAATGCTCTCGCTTCGTCCTACGGACTCGC
Organism: Lachnospiraceae bacterium; assembly: GCA_003862155.1. Classification (GTDB taxonomy): domain Bacteria; phylum Bacillota; class Clostridia; order Lachnospirales; family Lachnospiraceae; genus Weimeria; species Weimeria bifida. The sequence continues at coordinate 132,977 of QOUV01000006.1, read as the reverse complement.
GACAGCATAACAACCGCTCCAACCGTCCCTGCTGTCCCTAATAGAGAGGGGAAGGGTAGATGCCTTCCTCGACCATTTTTTTGAAGGAAGCCTGTACTGCCGGGACGTCTTCCTTGTAGGTGAGGCCGTACCAGGTGTCGTGTGATTTCAGAACTTTGACGTCGATCTCCTTCTTCTCGAGGAGCTCGCCAACGAATTCAGGGATCAGGAACTCGTCCTTCATCGGATCGCCATTGCCTTTGTTAAGGAGGTTGTCGAGGAAATCCTCGAAGCCCTTCTCGAGCTTAGGCATAAAGTCAGGAGTAAATCCCCACATGTTCATGGAAACGAGTGAGTTCACGTCGAGTACGCCATGCTCACCTTTGGCTCCGCCATCAGGAAGCTTCTCGATGTCGTGTGTCTCGTCAATGCCTGTCAGATAGCCGTCATCTGATGCAGCGCATACGCCACGGGTAACGGTTCCGAAATCGCTTAAAGTATTCTTTAGGAGGAAGCCAGCCATGCAGTAGTGGCCCTCTGAGCCGTCAGGTACGTTCTTCAAGTAGTCTGCGACTACGCGGAATGCTTCCTTGCCATAGTAGTCGTCGGCATTTATTACAGCAAATGGTTTGTCAAGAAGAGTGGAAGCTGAAAGGACAGCCTTTCCTGTTCCCCAGGGCTTCGTGCGGCCCTTTGGAAGTGAGAATCCGTCAGGAAGAAGAGTAAGGGACTGCTTTACATAGTAGACACGGACATTCTTCTTAGCGGCCATCTTCTCGACGCGCTTTCCGATAATATCCATGAAATCCTTCTCTATCTCATCTCTGATGATAAATACGATCTCGTTAAATCCTGCCTCGATAGCGTCATGAACTGAGTAGTCCATGATGATACTTCCGTCTTCGCCAACTGGAGACAACTGCTTTATGCCTTCACCAAAACGTGAGCCGATACCGGCTGCCATAATTACTAATGATATATCTTTCATATTTATTTCCTGAAAAACAGCAGCGAATGTCTTTCACATTCGCTGTCTGATTAAATGCTTAAATTATAATTAGTTTCCTGGATATGTGATGACTGAGTCGATGTCGTAGTCCTTGAGTCTCTCGCGGCCTTTAAGTCCTGCGAGCTCCATAAGGAAGATCATCTTTACGACTTTGCCACCGAGCTTCTCTACGAGCCTGGCTGCTGCCTCGATCGTGCCGCCTGTGGCGATCAGGTCATCTACTAAAACGACCTTCTGGCCTGGCTTTACGGCATCCTTGTGCATCTCGATAGTAGCTGTGCCATACTCGAGATCGTATGTCTGTGATACTGTCTCTGCAGGAAGCTTTCCTGCTTTTCTGATAAGCACGAATGGCTTATGAAGATTATACGCAAGAGGAGTTCCGAAAATAAATCCTCTCGACTCGGTTCCAGCTATCACATCGAAATCCACGCCGTCGAGGAAGCTCTGGAGCTGGTCTATAGCGAGCTTGAATCCATCCGGATCCTTGAGCACTGTCGTGATGTCACGGAACATAATGCCCTTCTTAGGGAAATCCGGGATCGTACGTACATAATCTTCTACTTTGTTCATTTGTAAGTATCTCCTATAAATTTATTTGGTTCAGCCTCTCTCAACCCTGTCCTCTACTCTCTTCACGAGTTCTGGGAACTGCTGGAGGATATTCGTCATATCCTCGAAGATAAGGCTCTTCTTCGTGATATTTGTAGAGAGGGTATCGATATGGTCAGCCACTGTCTGATAATATGGCTTCGACTCTTCCATCGTAGACTGCAGTGTAGTCATATCCTCTGAGCACTTGTCGATAACGCCGACCATGTTCGTGTTGCCGTCTTCGATCTCGCCGGCTACTGACTTGATAGAATCTACGACTTCCTCTGTCTCATTGATATGAGTCATAGAATCCTGGATAGCTGATCTCGTATCGTTGATAGAGTTCATCAGACGGTTGTTGTTCTGGTTCAGCTTGTCCATAGACTCGCCGATAGAAGCTACGAGTGTCTTGATGTTACTCGAGAGCTCATTTACCTGATCTGCAACAACTGCGAAGCCACGGCCGCTCTCTCCTGCTCTGGCTGCCTCGATAGATGCGTTTAAAGCGAGGAGGTTGGTCTGGTTTGCGATACCGTTGATCGCATTTACCTTGTCGAGGATCTCATCGAAACTGGACTGGAACTCCTTGAATACTTCCTCTACAGTGGAGATAGTGTCATTTACAGAAGATGAAGATGTGCGGACATTGTTCATGTTCTTGTGTGTGTCATCTGCTGTAGTGAGCATCTTCTTAATGATCTGCTCAAAGTTCTCAGTAACTGAGGTAACTTCCTTGAAGCGCTCATTGAACTGCTCCATGGTATCTGTAACTTCCTCGGAACGCTTCTCAACCTCTTCGAATGAATTCTTAATATCGTTCAGTGAATTCGTTGTATCAAGCTCCTCCTGCTGAAGCTTATCCTTCTGCTCGAGAATGTACTTTCCACTGTCAATGACAGGCTGCATCTCCTTGGTGATGTCTAACTTCTCTTTAACCTCAACAGGTTCCTGTTCAGTCTGCTTCTTTTTCTTGCCGAACATAAGTGTTTCCCTCCATTTTATTCAAATACTGCCATAACCATGGTCTGATTGATATGCTGTCTTCCGAACTGCTCGCCGCCTCCGACATAACCTGTCGAAACTGCTGTGCCTTCGCTGAAATCGCGGAGGTATTCGTTCATGTAGTTCTCCTGTGTAAAGAGCGTATATCTGAATATGCAGTTTACCGAGAGAATCAGCGACGGAGTAGGAATCTCCTCTCTTCTCTTCGCAAGCGTATCTGCGTTGATCTGCTTGTAATCAAGCCTCCTGCAGAAACTGATCCTGTCGTTTAAGTTCACTCTCTTGTAACACTCAATAGAGCCGTCGTTCTTGACCTCTCTCATCGATGCAATAAAAAGATCGTCGCCAACTTCTCTTCCAAGTGGAGAATTCAGGACATTTCCCTCTATATCGCCTTTAGCAACTCCTGTCTCCTCTGAGTAGACATCTGTGGCCGGCCTGTAATCGAGTTCTACTACAGCCTTTCTCATCAGGTCCACCTTGGTAGCGGTGTGCTCAATCGGAGAATCCTGCAAGCCGTAGATATTCTCCATAGCCGTATATACGCGGCCCTCAGTATTCTTTATCGCGATAAACGCGCAGGCGTTCTCAAAAGTCTCTCCGTTCACACAGACCTTCGATGGCTGACCCTCAGGGGTCCCGTAAACAGTTCCCCCAATAAGAGGAATGTCATCACTGGCAAGCTCCATATGTACAGTGGAGACGAGTACTTCCTCGTCGTTCGTGCAGAATTCAAATATGACTCCGTTGTCCTTCGACGGACGGATCTGGTCGAGAGCTTCGCTCATATGAATGACATCCGCAAGAGGCGCCGTAGCCAGGTGCTTTATGACATCTGCCTTGACTTCACATCCGCTCATAAGAGCTGTGACTGTAAGGCCATTGTTCTGATCAACCTTGTCTCCGTGATACCAGATACCCGAAGTACCTATGATCTGCGCATTGGGATATGCCTTCCTGAGTCCGGCCGAAACTTCTTCGAGCCACGCGTAGTTACAGTAAAAAATAATCCCTTTCGGACTTCCTGCGAGCTTTTCTGTGACTTCTGCTACAGCTGCATCTGCCGATCCGCTATAGCTGACAGCTAACTGACTTTTCACTCTTACTGCCCTCCTTAACTAATGTCTTCCCATTGCAGACTCACACAACACTATTTTATTTTTTTAAAGTGATATTGTCAACCTATTTACATAAAAAAAGCCGCCAGAATTGATAGATTTCTGGCGGTTCCTGCTGCTTTTCCGGAAACTGATTTATTAAATTTTCATTACTCGTGTGTAAAATCCGAACCAAAATACTTGATTGAGAGCTTCTTTAAGGTTCCATCCGAGCGCATTTCCTTTAATGCCTTGTTTATCGCGGAGCGAAGCGTGTCGTTGTTCTGTCCCTTCTCAAGCGGGATTCCGTACTCTGTCGCCTCTTTGGCTGTGGCTGCGACTTCAAGTGGTGCGCTCGGATTCGTCTTCATGTAATCTCCGAATGCGGTCGAAGCATTTATTGAAGCGTCAACCTGTTTGTTTGCCACCATACGAAGAGTATCGGCTAAAGTCTCAACGCCCTTTACCGTGGCGCCGTATTTCTCACCGATCTCCTGATAGGTGGAGCCGATTGAGTTTGCTGTGGTCTTTCCCTTCAGGTCTTTAAAGCTCTTGATATCGGTGTTTCCTTTTTTTACGATAAGAACTGTGTGGTCGTAGGCATACGGATCTGTGAAATCGTATTTTTGCTGGCGCTCCTTTGTGATATCGACGCCGTTTACGACCATATCGTATCTGCCGGAATCCATTCCTGCAAAAAGGCCGTCCCACGCTGCCTCGTGAATCTCAGCCTTAACTCCGAGCCTCTTTGCGATGTTCTGCGCGACCTCAACATCGTAGCCGACAAGCTTGTCGTTCTTGTCATGGTATGAGAACGGCTGCCAGTCGCCCTCGAGACCTACCGAGATCTTTCCAGCGCTCTTAATCTTGGCTAAATGGTCTGCTCCGGTTCCGCTTCCGCAGGCGCAAAGCAGTGTTGTCGCTGCACACAGTACAAATGCCAATAATTTTTTCTTCATCTTGCATTTTCCTCCATTCTCAAAAATTCCCGGGTTCTCTCCTCTTTCGGGTTATTGAAAAATTCCTCCGGAGTGCCGCTCTCTGCGACCACTCCCTTATCCATAAAAATGACCCTGTTCGATACATCCCTCGCAAAGGACATCTCATGAGTTACCACAAGCATAGTCATACCGTCAGAAGCGAGCTGCCTCATAACAGTAAGCACCTCTCCCGTAAGCTGCGGATCGAGTGCCGATGTCGGCTCATCGAAATAGATGATCTCCGGATCCGTCGCAAGTGCCCTCGCTATCGCGACTCTCTGCTGCTGACCACCCGAAAGCTGCGAAGGATACTGCTTTGCATAGTCGGCCATTCCGACACGGTCGAGCATATCCATGGCTTTTCTGTCAGCCGCGTCGCGTGGTACTTTTCTCGCAGATGTGAGGCCTAAGGTCACATTGTCGAGGACGTTTTTATTTCTGAAAAGATTGTAATTCTGGAAGACGAATCCGGTCTTTTTCTGGATCGAGAGGATCTGTTTCTTTGAAATTTCCTTCAGATCGTACTCTGCTTTGTCAAACACCATCTGCCCGGAATCGGCATTCTCCAGAAAATTGATACATCGAAGCAGTGTGGTCTTTCCGGAGCCCGAAGGACCGAGAATAGATACCACATCGCCTTTATTTACATCGAAGCTTATGCCTTTTAAGACTTCAACCCCGTCAAAGGACTTCTGTATATTTTTTATAGAAAGTAATGACATCACTGCCTCCCGTATGCTCCGAGCTTTTTCTCACCAAACCTCTGCAGAAGCGAGATCAGTGTAGAGAACAGCAGGTAAATGACTGCGACTTCAAGGTACAGCGCCATAGTCTGGTAGGTCCTCCCTGCGATTCGCTGCGCCTGGAAAAACATCTCTGTCACCGTGATATTTGCGGCAAGCGATGTGTCCTTTACCATAGATATCAGCTCATTGCCGAGTGCAGGAAACGCCGTCCGAAAAGTCTGCGGCATGATGACATGCCACATGATCTGCCCGTAGTTCATTCCCACACACCTTCCTGCCTCCATCTGTCCGGCAGGAACACTTTCAAGGGCTCCCCTTATTGTTTCGGCAGCATATGCTCCTTCGTTAATAGAAAAAACCAGAACTGCCGCTGGAAATGCCTCGACATTTACTCCTACTGACGGAAGACCGAAAAATATAACATAGAGCTGTACTAAAAGTGGCGTTCCTCTTATCACCCAGATATAAAATCTGCAGATCTCCCGCAGCACCGGAATCTTTGAAAATTGTACGAGCGCCACGATGATAGCGATAACGAGCGCTATCGCAAATGAGATCAGAGTCAGCGGTATAGTCATCGTAAGTCCGCGGTACATAAGGACTGGGAACGAATCGGCTATGACCTTCCATACGTTCTGCATTTTTTACTCCTTTTTACTCACTCCCTCCCAGCGGTGCCCCGCGAGATGAGTCAGGAACAGTATTCCTCTTACTATTAGTTCAATGCACATGGCGGTCCAGACTCCGCGAAGCCCCATTCTCGACGAGAGAACTGCGGCCATCGGAATCCTGATTCCCCACATGCTTATTACATTTCTGTTCATTGATGCAAGCGTATCGCCGGTCCCGCGGAACACTCCGCCTGCTACGATCGATGCGCCAAACATCGGCTCTGCAAATGCCTCAATACGAAGCACCGCTGTGCCAAGCTCCCTGATATGTCTGTTCGGACTTAAGATTCCTATCATCTGCGGTGCAAAAATATACATCAGGACTCCTGCACCGGACATGACCACCATTCCGCTTATCGTTGTAAGCCATCCGAGTTTTCTCGTAAGCTCATGCCGGCCTGCTCCGTAGCACTGCCCGATAAGGGTTACTGCGGCCGACTGGATACCATACCCCGGCATGTAGCAGAGGCTCTCTGCGGTTACCGCAAAAGAATTCGCGGCAATCGCCACGGCTCCGAGCGGTGCGACTATCGTTGTGGATACGACCTGAGCTCCGCCCATTATAAGCGACTCAATCGCAGACGGAATCGAAATTCGAAAAGCCCTCTTGATCGTCCGCCTTATATCGTGCATTTTTTCTCCGGCTCTGGGACGGAGGAGCTTCGATATTTTTAAAACATAGATGAGTCCGGTCGCCGCAGCGACAGCCTCGGCAAGCGCTGTTCCAAGTGCGGCTCCCTGAATAGTCATCCCGAAACCAAATATCCTTATCCCGTTTACCGTTCTCGTCGGAAAAATAAATATCAGGTTAAATATCACATCGAGAATGCACTCGAGCACTCCCAGAAAGCTGGGAAGCTTCATATTTCCGGCAGCCTCGACAATTCCCGCTGTCGAATACATCATCTGCATCGTCGGGAGTGCCGCCGCATAGATCACAAAATACTGCGATGCTCTCGGGGCTACGTTTTTGTCTCCTCCGAGAAGTACCGGTATCTTTCCTGAAAAAATAACACAGACCGCCGACAGTACTATGCTTATAACAAGCGCCGTAAGCAGTCCGATTTTTACAATATTTCTGGCTTCCTTCTCCTCTCCGGCCCCGATCCTGTGCGCGACAAGGACCCCGAAGCCGATACATGCCGAAGTACAGATACCTCCTATAAGCCAGGTCGTAGACGAAACAAGTCCTATCGCCGCCGAATCCGTGGCTCCCAAAAGTCCGACCATCGATGCGTCGATATACTGCATCAATATCGAAGAGAGCTGGGCGATTATCGCGGGGAAAGCAAGCTCTGCTATAAGCATAACTTCCTCCCGCCTCGAAAGCGTCTCTCCCTGGCGCATTGCAGCCAGTAGATTTTTACGCACTTTCATTCAATTTTACTCCTGAAAAATCAGCTTTGCTAATTATATAATACATTGTGTACAATGTAAAGCGTTTTTTAGCAAACTCCCCTGGGGTATCACTGGCGGCTCTGTCTCAAATATTTTTTATAATACAAAAGAGGCCGTTGCCACGACCTCTTAATTTTTAGTATGTAGTATGGAAGGATGTATGTGAAAAATTATTTCTTAAGTGACTCGAAGCCCTGCTCGAGGTCCTCGATGATGTCGTCAATGTGCTCGGTTCCGATTGAAAGACGGATCGTGTTCGGCTTGATGCCCTGCTCTAAGAGCTCCTCCGGGCTGTCCTCTGAGTGTGTAGTTGAAGCCGGGTGGATAACGAGTGACTTGACATCTGCGACATTTGCAAGGAGTGAGAAAAGCTCAAGATGATCGATGAACTTCTTGGCTGTGTTCTCATCGCCCTTGATGTCGAAGGTGAAGATCGATGCACCGCCGTTCGGGAGGTACTTCTTATAGAGCTGCTGCTGCAGATGGTCCTTTGATGCTGCCGGGTGAGAGATGTACTCTACCTCAGGTCTGGTCTGTAAGTATTCAACTACCTTCAGTGCGTTCTGAACCTGTCTCTCGACACGGAGTGAAAGTGTCTCAAGTCCCTGAAGGAAGATCCATGCGTGGATTGGGCTTAAGGTAGCGCCCTCATCGCGAAGGATGATGGCACGAAGATAAGTAGCGATAACAGCCGGTGCTGTGTCCTTTGCGAATGAAAGTCCATGGTAGGATGGGTTTGGTTCTGTAAGCCATGGGTACTTGTCTGATGATGCCCAGTCGAACTTTCCGCCGTCTACGATGACACCGCCGATCGTGGTTCCGTGGCCGCCGATAAACTTTGTAGCTGAGTGAACTACGATATCAGCGCCGTACTCTATCGGTCTGATATAATATGGAGTAGCGAAGGTGTTATCTACGATGAGCGGAAGGCCGTGCTTATGAGCGATCTCGGCCCACTTCTCGATGTCTACCACCTCGCTGTTCGGGTTTCCAAGTGTCTCTACATAAAGGGCCTTGGTGTTATCCTTGATAGCGCCTTCGATCTCGTCGTAGTTGAACGGGTCTACGAATGTAGTGTTTACGCCGTAGTCTACAAAGGTATGAGCGAGGTAATTATATGTACCGCCGTAGATGTTCTTTGCTGAAACGATGTGGTCTCCTGCCTTTGCTACCGCCTTGAAAGCGTAGGTAACAGCTGCTGCACCTGATGAAACAGCTAGTGCTGCAACGCCTCCCTCTAAGGCTGCGATTCTTCTCTCGAAAACGTCCTCTGTAGGGTTTGTAAGTCTGCCGTAGATATTTCCGGCGTCCTTGAGTCCGAATCTGGCCTCAGCGTGGTCTGAATTATGGAATACATATGATGATGTCTGATAAATAGGTACTGCTCTTGAATCAGTAACCGGGTCTGCCTTCTCCTGTCCTACGTGAAGTGCAAGTGTCTCAAAATGAAGATTTCTCTCTGCATATGGTTTAGCCATGGTATTTACTCCTCTCGGGTATATTTCTTAATAGTCTGATCTGGTCCCTTACTCTTTAAAGATTACTGAAAGAGCGCTGTCGATAAGTACCTGTCTCCTGAGTCTGGAAGAAGTGCTACGATGTTCTTTCCCTTGTTCTCAGGTCTGCCTGCTAATATATCTGCTGCCTTTAAAGCTGCTCCTGATGAAATTCCTACGAGTGTGCCCTCTGTAACTGCAAAGCGGCGGCCCTCTTCGAATGCGTCATCGTTCTCAATGGTGATGATCTCGTCGTAAACCTTGGTGTCAAGGACCTTCGGTACGAATCCTGCGCCGATTCCCTGAATCTTATGAGGTCCTGCCTGGCCCTTGGAAAGTACCGGGCTTCCGGCTGGCTCTACTGCTACGATCTTTACATCAGGGTTCTTCTGCTTAAGGTAATGGCCAACTCCCGTAAGTGTTCCGCCTGTACCAACGCCTGCTACGAAGAAGTCTACCTTGCCGTCTGTCTGATCCCAGATCTCCGGTCCTGTGGTCTTCTCGTGTGTAGCTGAGTTGGCTGGGTTATCGAACTGTGCCAGGATAACTGATCCCGGAATTGTCTTCTGAAGTTCATTGGCCTTCTCGATGGCTCCCTTCATTCCCTTGGTTCCGTCTGTAAGAACCAGCTCTGCTCCGTATGCCTTAAGAAGGTTTCTCCTCTCAACTGACATCGTCTCCGGAAGTGTGATGATGACCTTGTATCCCTTGACTGCTGCTACTGCTGCGATTCCGATTCCAGTATTTCCTGAGGTAGGCTCGATAAGAGTCTGGCCTGGCTTGATCCGTCCGCTCTTCTCTGCATCCTCAATCATTCCAAGTCCGATACGATCCTTAACTGATCCTGCCGGGTTAAATGCCTCGAGCTTGGCGAAAATGTTCGCATCAGCTGCTCCTGCTGCCTTAGCGTAACGATCTGCCTTCAGAAGTGGTGTATTTCCAATCAGTTCCAGTGTGCTGTTAATATACTTACTCATAATAAAAATCCTTTCATCCAATATCATCGCGGAACCCTGATCCGCAATTTCAAAATCTCTTATCAATAAAATGTCTTATGCAGAAAGCCTCATACAAACTGTATCTCTCATGCTCCAACATCGAATGTTCTTAATAATCTCTTCCATCATAGCCTCCTTTTTTCTTGGCCACAATTCCTATAGACTTAATAGGTTTTCTTGACTATGTTTGTATTATATTCATATTAAACCTATTTGTCAATAGGGTTTTTGATTTTTCTCAAAAAAATTATGGGACAGTAGGGACGGTTCTTTTTGTCCCATTTTTAGATTATTCAGACAATTATGCTTTTTTTAGCCCAAAGCAGCGTCGCAGATGGCCAGGTCTCGCTCAGTAGGATTTTTCTGTTCGCGTGTGCGCGCCTAATTGCGGCCTTCTGGCCAATGTATGGTTTTCATGCGTTTATGGTTTAAGCGGGTGGCCACCCAGGCCGCAGCTAGCGCACACGCTTACAACGAAAAATCCTAAGGTCGCGAGCCTGACCATCCGCGGCGCTGCTTCTGAGGTGAAGTCATTTGTATCTGCAATGGTTTATTTTTAAGGAGGTGCAATGGGACAAAGAAGCTCCGCATGGGAGGGATATGGGGTAAGCACACTGTAAAGAATTATCTTCCGGCTCCGCGGTAGTGGTACTTTCAATATAGGCTTACATGTAGTTAAAAATCATCAAATGTGCCTGCCCGCTGTGCAGTATATAAGAATTGATTTCAATATTGACATCCGCGGAGCTGGAAATCTTAAATGCATTGTAGAATATTCAGAAGCAATGGCTGTATATAAAAACTTGAAATGTACTCTTTAAGATTTTTGAGCATTACCCCACACGTCTTGAGAATACTTGAAAGTTCTTTAAGAATTTGACTTCCTCCCCGATCTATCTTGATACTGGAAGAAAGCCGTTGTATAAATTTCGCACCGGAAGAAATTATACTGAAAACGTGGACAAACAGATTTACGTGCAGGCAAAAAAAGGCAGCGTCGCAGATAGAGACGGTCTCGCGACCTTAGGATTTTTTGTCGTGAGCGTGCGCGATGTTGCCGCCCGGGTGACCACCCGCCAAAATCATAACCATTATAAGGCCATACATTGGTCAGAGGGCGGCACATAGACGAGCGCACGCGAACAGAAAAATCCTACGGAGCGAGACCGTCCATCCGCGGCGCTGCTTCGGACTAAAAATACATAATGTGTCAGATAATTCAAAAAGTGGGACAAAAAGAACCGTCCCTAGTGTCCCATTACGTCTCCTCTGTCGGTTACGATGTGGTAGCCTCCCGAGGCTGCCCTGGCTGCGATGCAGTCGGCGCAGGCCTTAGAGAGCTCGCCGGTGCAGATTTTATTTTCATAGAGGGAATATAGTTTTCTGAATTTCGTTGGGGAGAGGTTTGGCATTACGACGTTGGCCCCGGCGGAGAGGCCGTACTCCCTGCCTTTTGGATGGATCGTGCCGAGCGCTGTTGTTGCGGGGATAAGGGCATACGGAAACATCAGCCGAAGGATTGAGATAAGCCGCAGAGTCATGGCAAGAGAGCCGTTGCAGCAGTTTTTGAACGGGGTGGCGTGGTGAGTCAGATACGGACCGATGCCTATCATATCGGGAGCGAGCTCCTGCAAAAAACGCAGGTCAGAAAGAATGCACTCCGGCGTCTGTTTTAAAGTGCCGACCATAAATCCGGAGCCGACCTGGTAGCCGATATCTTTTAAGTCAAAAAGGCACTGCTTTCTATGGGAAAGTGAAAGCTCAGCCGGGTGAAGTATTCTGTAATGCTCTTCCGATGCGGTCTCGTGGCGCAGAAGGTAGCGTTCGGCTCCGGCCTTGAAATATTTTTCATAGGATTCGCGGGACTTTTCTCCGATGGAGAGTGTGATCGCGCAGTCGGGATATTTCTGATGAAGGGATAAGACAATGTCACAGATCCGCTGGTCCGTGTAGTACAAATCTTCGCCGCCCTGAAGCACAAAGGTCCTGTAGCCTAAGCCATAGCCCTCTTCAGCGCATTTTAAAATATCTTCCTTTGAAAGGCGGTATCTCGTAAGCCCGGCGTCGTCTCTTCTGATACCGCAGTAATAGCAGTTATTTTTGCAAAAATTCGTGAATTCGATAAGGCCCCTGACATATACAGCAGTGCCGTATTCGGCTCTTCTGACCTCGTCGGCAGTCCCAAAAAGCAGCTCCTCGTCATCTGTAAACTGCAGATTCAAAGGAAGCCTTTTCACCGGATGCGCGCCGGCCTCCGGTGTGTTCGGGAAAAGGCTTTCATCTGTGCCTGTAGGCATCGTTAAGAGACGAATCATCTCTTCGTCACTTAAATCTCTATTTATTTTAAGCTTTTCAATAAGTTCTTTCATTTTAAAATGCCTGGTGCTTTACGACTTCGTACTCATTGTCCGACTGGTAGTATGGGCAGGAAGAATAGTGGCCTCCGTAGAGTCGGGCCATATCGTCCTCATCCATATCCACATCACAGACGTAAGCTTCCTCGTCGTCGTCCCAGACCAGGTTGTTGCAGGTGTCACATTGATTTCCGTTCATATCATTTAAAAATAAAAAATCTGATCAGCCCGCCAGCGACGCAGGCAATTACAATTGCAAGGATCATGATAAAAACCTGATACTTCGTGTGGCTTTTACCCCACTTCGTATGCATGATCGCAAGATATATCAGGACTCCACCGATCAGGCAGATAAAACTTGTGATAACTCCTACCCAATCCATAAAAATTACCTCCTTATGCTCCGACAGCTCCGAGAAGACCATAGCTTAAGGATGCCACAATCACCGTAGCCATGGCGATTCCTATAAGGATAGCAATGCTTGCCTTCTTTAAATCCATATCCAGAAGGGATGCGATAAGGCTTCCGGTCCAGGCTCCCGTGCCGGGAAGCGGGATTCCAACAAAGAGCATCAGAGCGACAAACTCGCCATTTTTCAGCGAGTCACTTCTTTTTGCGGCGTGGCGCTCGACCCAGTCTGCCAGGCCATGCATCCTCGTGCCCTTCATCCAGTGCAGGATTTTCTTGATGAAAAGAAGGATAAAAGGTATCGGCAGGATATTTCCAATGACACAGAGCGGAACTGCAGTGGTGACAGGCACTTTAAGAAGCGCCGAAGCTATAAGGCCGCCGCGGCACTCGAGTATAGGAAAAAGTGATACGATAAATACCGCAACTTCCTTTGACATTATGTGTCCCAGTGAGCCCGCAAACCAATTTACAAATGCGTTCATTATTTATTCTCCAGATATTTCTTTAAAAAATCGAATAGGCCGTCCATCTCTTCCGGAGTGCCGATCGTTACCCGGTTAAAGTCTTGCACCCTCTCGCCCTCGAAGTGGCGGACGAAGATGTTGTTATCCCTTAAGGCCTTAAAGAGCTCCTCACCGGACACTTTATTGTGATGCACGAAAATAAAGTTGCTCCTCGAATCCGGGAAGTCGAATCCGAGCTCTCTAAACCTCTTCTTCGAGCGCTCGCGCTCATTTATTATCGCAAGGCATCTCATTTTAAAATAGTCAGGATCCGACAGGGACGCGATCCCGACTTTCTGTGTCAGAGCGTCTATCGTATAGGAATTGAAAGAATACTTCACATCGTTTAAATATTTTATCAGCTTCTTCGAACCGAATGCGAATCCAAGCCTGCTGCCGGCCATTGCGCGGGACTTCGAAAAAGTCTGCGTCACGAGAAGATTGTCGTACTTATCAATAAGAGGAAGGACCGACTCAGCCCCGAAATCGACGTAGGCTTCGTCGATGATCACGACGCACTGCGGATTGGACTTTATTATCTTCTCGAGAGCCCCGGTTCCTGCGTCGAGTCCTGTCGGCGCATTGGGATTTGGGATAACAATGCCTCCGGCAGTTCCCCTGCAGAATGCGTCTATGTCAAGTGACATATCCTCTTTAAGCGGTACTGTCTCGTATGGGATTCTGAACTCTCCTGCCCAGACATCGTAAAACGAATAAGTCACATCAGGAAACAGAATACCCTCTCCCGATGTAAAAAATGTAAGAAAGCTCATTGCGAGGACATCGTCTGAGCCTACTCCGACAAAGATCTGATCAGCCGGAACAGAGTATGTATCCGAGAGAACTCCAATAAGGCCTGACGCAGTCGGGTCCGGATACTTTCTTAAAAGCTCATAGTCAAAATCAGCTATGGCCCTCTTTACTGCCGGCGCCGGCGGATACGGGTTCTCGTTCGTATTGAGTTTTATGACATCAAGTGCCTTAGGCTGCTCGCCAGGTGTGTACGGAGTGACTTTGTGTACTTTTTCTTCCCAGGTACTGCTCATTTCTGGCCTCGAATTCTTATTGAAAAATTATTGGTTGTAGACGATAACAGGGAAACCCTTCTTGACTTCGCTGTAGCTGTAGAGTTTCGCGGCATTCTCAGGCGGCATATTTACACAGCCGTGAGAACCTGCAGTCTTGTAGATCTGTCCGCCAAATTTTCCGTGACGCCATGGAGCGTCGTGGAAACCGATATTTCCGTTAAAAGGCATCCACCATGAAACAGGTGAAGCATAGCCCTGGCCCTTTAGCGTGGCATCTTTTGTCTTGTAGGTGATCCTGTAGGTTCCGGTCGGTGTACGTCTTCCGTCGACGTCCTTTCCGGTAACTACGTCTGACTCCATGACTCTCTTGCCGTTTATTACAAGGAACATATGCTGAGTCGCAATATTGACCTCTGCATAGCTGTTGCCATAGTCGTGGGCGTAATCGCCGTGATTTGCTGCCCTGTTGCGGTAGACTGGCTCACGGGTCACATCTTTTCCAGCCTGAAGGTCCTTCTTTATCTGGTCTTTCTCGGCATCGTAATTAATCCACCAGCCGTAGTTTCCGCCGGAAACTGTGACGGTCTTTCCGTACTGAGTCTTTAACGTACGTGGCAGGCCCATCGTGTTGTACTTGTAGCCCAGCTTCATCTTGACATATGAATAGATCGCATTGTCGTCAAAGGTGACGTCACCATTCTTTGAAACAGCAAACCACTTTGCCTTGTCTTTGCTGTCAGCCCTGACCTTGCCTTTAGAGCCCATGTCATAGGTGATATTGACCTTCATATATTTATTTAAATTATCGACAGTCTTTTTAAGAACAGCGTTAGTGCTCTTGATCTTCGGATCGATATAGTCTCCGCTCTTGCGAAGGTTTATCGACTCGTCGAGAGACTTCAGGGAATTCTCGATGGTTTTTACAAGTGCCTTCTTATTTATCTCGGTACCATAAACTTCCTTTACGATCACGAATTTGTCACCTGAGAGCTTGTAGTAGGCATTCCTGCGCTTGACCGGGGTTGAAGTGACAGCCGTAAGAGAGTCAACTGCGTCATCAAGTGCTTTCTCGTCGAAATGAGCTGTCATATCCGGGATCTCGACATTCTTTGACTTTTTAAAAAGTGCCTGAATCCATTCTCCCGGCTTCTGCTGATCTAAAATTTTCTGTGCAGCCTGCTTCGCAGATGATTCATCAAGTGAAAGAGAAACGTCTTTGCCGTATATAGTATCTTCAGTCGAATCGCCCTTTATCTTAAGATAGTACGATTCTGACGCATCATTTAAAATATCTACAATGCCGTCTGCATCTTTGCCCTCAGCCTTCTGACTGGCGATAAGGGTGTTCGGCATCACATGACTCTTAAAGTAATATGCCGTTCCGGCATAGGCGGCTGCGAGTGCAGTAATGATAATAACTGTGATAAGTAATCGCTTATGTTTCATTTGTCTGTCCCTTCAGTAAAAATTTCAATCTTTGCCTATAGTACTACAAAAAAACCGCTTTTTCAATGATACATTTCAAATTACATCTTTTAGACCTTCTATTTGCGGATTTTTTGTAGTACAATAGTCCCCATGAGTAATTCAGCTAAAGACTTTATCAAAAAAAGAAAAAAGAGAATCCTTCTTCTGATGTACTGGTTCGTCTACCTGATATTTTTCTATCTGATAGAAAATGTCTGGGTCGCGAGGCACTACGTGACTCTCGACTCTCCGATTGACCACGCGATTCCATTCATTCCGGCGTTCGTTCTGGCGTACGATTTCTGGTTTGTCTACCATGTCTGGGCGCTTCTTCCGCCATTTATCGACGAAGATCCTGAGGAATATTACCG
This sequence comes from Lachnospiraceae bacterium, assembly GCA_003862155.1. Classification (GTDB taxonomy): domain Bacteria; phylum Bacillota; class Clostridia; order Lachnospirales; family Lachnospiraceae; genus Weimeria; species Weimeria bifida. The sequence goes on along the minus strand of QOUV01000006.1, from coordinate 116,872 downwards.
GGCTTCACTTGCGCTCTACTCCGGAATGACAGTATTTATCATAGTCTCGATCCTGTTTCCGAATCAGCAGGCGCTTCGCCCCGCACACCTCGGAAATGATATTTTTTCAATGCTCGTGGGTTCTATCTACGCCGCCGACACGCCGACAAACATAATGCCGTCGATTCACGTCTACAACGCACTCGTCGCAAACACGGCGATCTGCCGCCGCGCCAAAGTCCGCCACAAACCTCTTGAGGCAGTGCTTTCGATCTTCGCCTGCGTTATGATAACTCTCGCCACTGTCTTTATAAAGCAGCATACGATAAAAGACCTGATTGGCGCCGGCGTCATGTACCTGGTATTCTATTTTCTATTCTTTAAAAAATTTAAGATTCCGGATTTTCTTAAAGACTGATGATCTCCGGCTGGTTTTACCCAGCCGGATTTTTTATGTCAGAGGCTCTCTGCCTCGTCAAGCCAGATCCTTGCCGAAGCGTCGGACGGCATTCTAAGGTCGCCTCTTGGTGAGAGCGCTACAGTTCCAACCTTAGGGCCATCCGGGATCGCGCTTCTCTTGAACTGCTGTGAGAAAAATCTTCTGTAAAAAGTCTTGAGCCACTTTTTTATCGTATCACAGTCGTAGACTTCCTCTTCACTCCCGCTCTTAAACGCGTTCTTTTCGAGTTCAAAGATCTTCTTCGGCGTAAAGCCGTATCTTAGTACATAGTACAGGACAAAATCGTGAAGCTCGTATGGGCCGACGAGGTCCTCTGTCTTCTGGGCTATCGTGCCGTTTTTCTCAGGCGGAAGCAGCTCAGGCGAGACAGGAGTATCGAGCACATCGAGCAGGACTCTCCTGAGCTCTGTGTCGTCCTTTCCATAGAAATCAGCATAGAATCTGACGAGGTGGCGGACAAGTGTCTTTGGGACAGAGCAGTTTACCGCGTACATCGACATGTGATCTCCGTTGTAGGTGGCCCAGCCGAGTGCAAGCTCCGAGAGGTCGCCGGTTCCGATCACGAGACCGCCCTCTTTATTAGCGATGTCCATAAGGATCTGCGTCCTCTCCCTGGCCTGCGAATTCTCATAGGTCACATCGTGCCTGCTCTCGTCCTGTCCTATATCTTCGAAGTGGATTCTTACTGCCTTTGAAATATTTATATCGCGGAAAGTGACCCCGAGCGTCCTTATAAGTGTAACTGCGTTGTCATAGGTCCTGTCGGTCGTTCCGAATCCCGGCATTGTAACGCCTATAATACCCTTTCTGTCGAGCCCTAAGACATCGAACGCCCTGCAGGTCACAAGCAGCGCAAGTGTCGAATCGAGTCCGCCCGAAATGCCTATTACCGCGCACTTTGAATGCGTGTGATCAAGGCGCTTTCTTAAGCCATAGGCCTGGATATTTAAAATCTCCTCGCAGCGCTCACGAAGGTGTTCCCTGTCAGATGGCACGAACGGATGCGGATCTACCCTGCGGCTTAGAGTAATTTCTTTGGGATCTAAGTCAAATGTGACCTTAGTGTAGACATCGTATTCGGTGTTAAAAGTAGTCATCTGGCTGCGGCGCTTTACGGACTCTGAAATGTCGATCTCAGCCATTGTCTCCTGGCCTGTAAAAGGCTTCGTCTCTGCTATGATCCTGCCGTTTTCTGCGATGATCCCACCGCCGCCGTAGACTACATCCTGAGTCGACTCGCCGATCCCGGCGTTCGAATAAATATAGGAAACATAGTCCTTTGCAGACTGCATTGCCACAAGCTGCCTTCTGTAGGCTGCCTTTCCGGTAAGTTCATCTGAGGCCGACAGATTTACAATGACTGTCGCGTTCGACATCGCGGCTTCTGTCGACGGCGAATCAGGTACCCATAAGTCCTCACAGATCTCCGCTGCCACATCGAGTCCCGGAATATCTTTACATGAAAAAATAAGCTTCGAGCCTATAGGAATTTCATCGCCTATGCCTGGAAGGCTTATAGTCTCCGCTTCCTCCGGCCCCTCGCCAAAGTATCTCGCCTCATAGAATTCGCTGTAATTCGGCAGGTTCATCTTCGGCACGAAGCCTAAGACTTCACCCCTGTTTAAGGCGCAGGCTGCATTTCTTAAGTATCCATTGTAAAAGAGAGGTATCCCGACAAAGATCAGCGCATCGATATTTTTGGTCTGATCTGCTATCGTCCTTAATGCATCAAGCGCTCCGCTTATCAGCGTATCCTGGAAAAAAAGCTCGCCGCAGGTGTAGCCTGTGATACTAAGCTCCGGAAATACTATGATCTGGGCGCCCTCGTCTGCTGCCTTTCTGCTCCATTTTATGATGCTTGAAGCATTTGCCTTCGTATCAGCCACCACTGTCTCAGGGGTTATGGCTGCAACTCTTATGTATCCGTTTGACATCAGATGATCTCCTCTGGTTTATAGGTGTATTTTTTACCGCAGAATCTGCAGACGACCTCGATCGGACCGTCCTCTGCTGCTATATCTCTCTTGTCCTCTTTTGACAGAGCCCTTATCTTCTGAAGGAAATTTTTTCTGCTGCATCCACACTTAAACTCTACTTCCTGTTTATCTGTAAACTCGACATCGAATCCGTCGAGGACGCTTTCAAGCATCTGCTCAGGTGTTAAGCCCTTTTCAAGCATCTGCGTCACAGAATCTATATGAGAAATATTATCAGAGAGCTTGTCTATAACTGAATCTTCTGTGTCCGGCATAAGCTGTACTATAAAGCCGCCGGACTGTTTTACAGTAAGGTCTGTATTTACAAGGACTCCGAGGCCGACAGATGACGGTACCTGCTCACTCTCTGCAAAGTAATATGTCAGATCCTCTGCGACTTCCCCGGAAATCAGATCTATAGAGCCGCTGTACGGCTCCTTTAAGCCCATGTCCTTTATGACACGAAGGTAGCCGTGTCCTATGGCGCCGCCTACATCGAGGTGTCCCGGACTTTTTTCAGGGAGATCGACATGCGGGTTATTTACAAAACCCTTCGCGTGGCCGAATGGGTCTGCCGTGACTGTGACTCCGCCGGCCGGACCGTCTCCTATCAGCTGGAGCGTGATCTCGTCTTTGTCCCCGTCCATCATGAAGCCCATCATAAATCCCGCTGAAAGCGCGCGTCCGAGCGCCGCCGTACAAACCGGCCAGGTGTCGTGGTCACGCCTTGCGATCTCAACTGCCTCTCTGTCTGAAATCGCAAAAGCTCTTATCTGATCGTGCGCTGCAATCGCGCGAACCATGTAGTCTCTCATGTCATTCCTTTCCATCATTAAATCTGCGGCTGCTTTGTGCCATCCTTGTAAAAACCAGGTCTGTCAGGATCTTTCAAGTGCTCTTTTGCAACAAAGGTGATCTTCTGGGAATCCGGCTTCGGCTCTCCGAGTGAAGCGGTATCTAGAACTTCTATAAGCTCAAGCCCCGCGCCCTCTATCATATCCTCTATCTCTTTTCTGCTGTAGGCCTTCTCGACATGCTGCTCGAAAAATTTATCGAAGCGGCCGTCGTCTCCCCTGATAAAAAGAGTAAGATCATAGAGGTTCAGTTTTTTTTCTTTGTCGTACTCATTTTCCCAGATAAAGCTTCCCTCGCTGCGGTTCTCCGCAAATGTATTATCGGATAAAATCCTCTGAAACTTATACTCCGTATTTACATCGAAAATAAATACGCCTCCCGGATGCAGGAAATTATTTACCCGCCGGAGAACTTCCTTAAAATCTTCCTTTTCAGTCAGGTAGTTCATGCAGTCACAGATGCTTACTATTCCCTGATAGGTCCCGAAAACGTCGAATTCACGCATGTCCTGGCAGAGGTAGAGGATCGAATCGTCGCTCTCCTTCGATCTCGCGATCTCAAGCATCTCGTCAGAGCCGTCGATTCCGGTCATGTCGTACCCCCTGTCCCTTAACCTTCTCGTGATCTGTCCGGTGCCACAGCCAAGGTCTAAGACCATCGGTTTTTCAGTGCCGTCTGGCAGGTATTTCTTCAGTAATCTGTCGATTGAATCGGCCCAGCTGTCGTATGGAACATTGTCCATAAACAGGTCATAAACCTCAGCGAAAGATGTATATGCGTCACACATCACATTCTGTCCTGTATCCATTTATAAATAAAATCGTAGACATCCGCGCGGTCGGTCTCCTGAAGGATCTCGTGTCTGTCATTTTCAAAGAGTTTTATTGACAGGTCTTTGATTCCCGCCTTTTTAAACCTGGCATACGCAGCCATTACGCCTTTTCCCATCGAGCCCACCGGATCATCTGCTCCCGATGCGAAAAGTATCGGTAGGTCCTTTCTGATCCGGTTTACGTTTTCCTGTGAATTGTCGAAGAGCATCGCAGACGTCATTCCGCGGTATCCGTTCACTGAGAAAAGATAGGTGTCGTACGGGTCCTTGTAATACTTCTTTACGCTCTCGACATTTTTTGAAAGCCAGCTCTTCTCGGGCTCGCTTCCATCCATGTTGAATTTGTGGTAGTCGCCTGAAAACAGGATATTCGTGACTGTCTGGCTCTTGTAGTCCCAGCCGTGAAAAAGCGCCGTGGTCTTTATCACAAGCCTTGCTGTATGTATAAGCCGATCCGGAACTGTTCCGGTCCCAACGATCACTGCTCCCTTCAGGCCGTCAACCGCTCCCGAATAGACTGACAAAAATCTGCGGAGCATGTAGCTTCCCATCGAATGTCCAAGGATAAAATAAGGAATATCCGGATATTTTTTTCGTCCGTATTTGTAGACCGAAAACATATCCTCACACATCGTCTTCTCAGGCGCACTCGTGTGCATTACACCGAGCTCGCTTCTGCTTTTCTTCGGAAGCGAATGGCCGTGGCCGATATGGTCGTGTCCGATCACCACAAAACCGCGGTCCGTAAGATACTTCGCGAACTCCTCGTACCTCTCGATATATTCGATCATACCGTGAACGAGCTGCATGACTGCATGTGGTTCTCCCTCGTCCGGCCTCCACTCAACGCAGTGGAGCTTTGTTGCGCAGTCGTCCTTCGATTGGATTGAAAAATTTTCCTTTAACATTTTGAAAATCCTCCTTTTATAACCTTACCCTGTAATTTTTTATCTTAGCCTGAATGCTCTTTACCCCGTTGTATTCATTTATATCCGGATCGTACGAAATGTCAAGCTTTATACGGTTTTTCTGCCCGGCGAGCGCCCTGTCGAGCTCCGACGCACCAAAGGCCTCTTCAATATCCGAATCCATCTGCTCTCCGTTCCCGAAATAGAGCGCATCCACCGCGACATCCCGCGAGAGAAGGGTCAGCTTTCTGTACTGCTGCTCTCTGCCAATTTTTCTATAGGAGATGACTGAAAGGCCATTCTCCGCAAAAACCGGCTTTTCATTGCCGTTTCCGTACGGCTCGAGCTTCGCGAGATCGCCTATCAGCGGGATACTCACGTAGTATAGCGGCATCGGAACGTCTATCATAAGCTTCTGCTCGAGATCGTCGCCGCTTAAGCCGCTGTGCTGATTTAAAAAATCCCGCAGCCATCCGATATCATCTTCCCGCATTGAAAGACCCGCTGCCATCGGGTGCCCTCCGAACTTCGTAAAGACTCCGTCTCCGCCATACGCCTCGTTGGCCTCGACCATTTTTTCATACATCGAATAGCCCTCGATGCTTCTGCCGCTTCCCTTGACATCGCCGCCTTCGGTCCTGCACAGTACAAATGTCGGCCTGTAAAAATGCTCTTTAAGCTTTCCAGCGACCAGTCCGCAGAGGCTCTCGTGAAGTTCTGGCAGATACAATACTATAACATCAGGGATCCGATCCTCTCCCGAGAGCTTGTCAAAAGCGTATTCGACGCCCTTCTGCGTCATGCTCTTCCGCTTCTCGTTAAGTTCGACGAGCTCCTCTGCCTTTTCCTCTGCCTTCTCCTTATCCGTTTCTATAAGAAGGGAGAGTGCCTTCTCCGCGCTGTCTATCCTTCCGCTGGCGTTAAAGCACGGCCCCAGGACAAACCCTATATGCCAGGACTTGATGTTATTTTTGTCCAGACCTGCCGCCTTGATCAGGGCCGTAAGGCCGATATTTTCTCCCTCTGCCATACGCTTGAGGCCAAGCTTTACGATCGCGCGGTTCTCATCTTTAAGCTCCATGATATCTGTCACGGTCGCAAAAGCCGCCTCAGGCAGGTACTTCATCGCATCCCGCCCTTTTCCCTCGATACAAAAAAGCTGCGTTATAAGCTTAAAGGCGACCACAGCTCCGCAGATCTCAGGAAACGGGTACGAATCATCTGCCCTGTGCGGATCTACGACGCAGGAAGCATGGGGCAGATGGTAAATTTTTCCATCCCGGCAGAAATCCCAGACGCCCTGCTCTGTATCGGCTTCAGGCGGGTACTTTAAAGTCTCCCCGTCATCTTCCGGCGTAGAAAACGGTATCGCGTGGTGATCCGTGACAATAACTGTCATACCCTTGTCCCCTGCGAGCTGCACGGCATCCGAGGCCGCGATCCCATTGTCGCAGGTTACGATCACATCGACTCCGTCGCCTGCTGCCCGCTCGACCATCGAATCATTGAGCCCATAGCCGTCTTTTATCCTGTCCGGCAGCTGATAGTCCACATCTGCTCCAAGCGCCCTCATCCCATCATATAAAATATAGGACGAGCAGATGCCGTCTCCATCGTAATCCCCGAAAATGCGGATTTTTTTATTCTGATGTATTAATTCAAATATAGTCTCCGCGGCCCTTTCGAGGTCTTTCATCAAAAGCGGACTGTGCAGGTCACGGGGAGTCGGCGAGAGAAATTTTCCCATCGCTTTCTCCGGTATATCCCTGTTTACCATAACTCTCGCAGTCACCTGGTCAACGCCGTATCGCGCCGCGAGTCCCTTGAAATCCGCCTTTTTACAGTAACATTCCCATTTTGCCATATCAATGTATTAAAAAGGAGCTGTGTACAGCTGAAGAACTGTTTCCAGTCCGCCTTAGTCAGCCTCACAGCTCCTTAAAAATTATTCACAATTACAATTATTGTCCAGAAATTTGTACAGCAGCCTGTACAGCTCTTTCGCCTCGTCCTTATCGAGCTTGACGCACTTCGACATCTCGCGCGGCACCGCAACAGCCTTGTCCCTTAGCTTCATGCCCTCATCCGTGATAGAAATAAGGAGGTTCCTCTCGTCGGCCTTGCTGCGGTGACGGGAAATATAGCCCTTTGACTCCAGTTTTTTAAGGAGAGGCGTAAGCGTTCCTGAATCGAGATACAGACAGCGGCCTATCTCCTTCACATTCATCTGCTTCTTCTCCCAGAGCACCATCATCGTGATGTACTGGGTATATGTCAGATCGAGAGCCGAAAGATACGGCTTATATGCCCTTACGACCTCTTTGGCGCAGGCGTAGAGCGGAAAACAAAGCTGATTTTTCAGTTCAAGACATGAGTATTTATTATCTTCCATTGCTAAAAATCTCCAAAAGCTAAAATACAATTACATTGTACACAATCTTTTGGAAACTGTCAACGGAATTTTGTGTTTTTCTGGCTTTTTCAGATGTTTTTCAGCATGTACTCGACTACGGCTGCGCAGTGGCGGGCTGCCTTCTTTTCAAATGTCGGGTAGTCCTCAGATCCTGAGTTGTCGGCCTTGTCTGAAATAGCGCGGATAATGACGAACGGAACCTTGTTCAGATAAGCTACCTGGGCGATCGCTGTGCCCTCCATCTCGGTGCACATTCCGCCAACGAGATTATGAATGGCTTCCTTCTTATCATTTCCTGCAACGAACTGGTCGCCCGATACGACTCTGCCCGAAAATACATGAATATCAGTTGCTGCCTCCTTAACTGCCTTTACTGCGCAGTCGTGAAGCATCCTGTCTGCCGGGAAGCTTATCGTTCCTACTCCCGGAACCTCTCCCGGCTTATATCCGAGCGGTGTAACATCGAAATCGTGATATATGGCATCCTCAGATACCACGATGTCCCCGATGTCGATCTTCGCATCCATAGAACCTGCAACACCAGTGTTTATAACGTGTGTCACATCAAACAAATCACAGAGGATCTGCACGCAGGCAGCGGCATTTACTTTTCCTACGCCGCACTGTACTACTACGACGTCGGTGCTTCCGATCTTTCCCTCGTAAAATTTCATGCCGGCCTTCTCAACCGTGCGCTCTGTGGTCATCTCAGCCTTCAGGTGATCTACCTCGATCTCCATGGCTCCGATTATTCCTACTTTCATGTTGTATTTCCTTTCATTTCGTGTGGACTTTCTTCGGCTTGCTTCAATGCTGTGTTGGAGCTATATAGATACATCTCTGCCTCACTCCGGATACACCAGATTCTCCTCAGTGGCGTTGTTTAAGACCTCGAGATATTTTCTGGCCTGGTAGTGCGCCATGTTCAGATTCTGATCGAGATAGTTGCCGCAGTCCCTGGCTGCTGCGCCCGGTACATCTCCCTCGAAATCGCGGATAAATTCAAACATCTCAATGACGAGCGGAAGTACGTCCTTTGAATCGTAGTCGCCAGCGAGGAGCATATAGAATCCGGTGCGGCATCCCATCGGTCCGAAGTAAACGGTCTTGTCCGCCCATTTTTCATGATTCCTGAGAAATGTCGCTCCGAGGTGCTCTATCGTGTGGACCTCGGCTGTATTCATGACCGGCTCCCTGTTCGGTGCAGTCATCCTGAGATCAAATGTCGTAATGACTGCATCTTTGTATTTGTCCTTTCTCGACACATAAACCCCCGGCAGAAGCTTCAGGTGATTGATCGTAAAGCTTGTTATTTTTTCCATGTATTTTTCCTCCATACAAAAAACCTTGAAAACCAGTCATCAAGCGGTTTTCAAGGTTTCAAAAATAAATGCGGATAACAGGACTTGAACCTGCACGGTCTCCCACCAGAACCTAAATCTGACGCGTCTGCCAATTCCGCCATATCCGCCTGCTGCCTTTAATTGTCTTCGTCGTCATCCTCAGAAATCGAGTTCAAGGCATTTAAGATGTCCTGGCTGTCCACCTTTGAAAAAGCATCCAGCATCTGCTCCATCTTTCCGAAGAGCGGTTCCTCTTCTTCGTGATCCTTTATTCCAAGGTGCTCGCGGAACTTCATAATCTCGGCCTCTGTAACACCAGAGTCCTGCTTCGTCTCTTTCTTCTCATCTGCCATAAGCGACTCCTTTCAAAAATGCCTCGGAGCGTTCAGTAATTACTGCAACTCATATATGATAACGGATTTGAAAACCCGTGTCAAGCTTCCGATGTCCGAATACGCTGCTGCCGCAAAGGAAATCGGCACACTTAACTGGGTTGGAATGGAAAGCGATGAGACCTTTGAGCAGATCTGCCTTGAGGGCGCTGACCTGCCTTTTGTAGTAAAGGGAGTTCTCTCAGTATCAGATGCCTTAAAAGCCCGTGACGCAGGTGCCGCTGCCATCGTCGTCTCTCATCACCACGGCAGAGTACCATTTGGCATCCCACCAGTTTACATTCTTCCTCAGATAAAAGAGTCCCTTGCCGGAAGCGGAGTCGCCATCTTCTGCGACTGCTCTATCGAAACCGGATACGACGCCTACAAAGCCCTTGCCCTCGGCGCCGACGCAGTCTCAGTCGGCCGCGGGATCCTCGGACCACTTCTCAAGGAAGGACGTGATGGCGTTGTGAAAAAAGTAAACTCGATGAACGCCCAGCTTGCTGAACTCTGCATGTACACCGGCGTCCACGACATGAAGTCCTTCGATCCAACAGTTCTGCACTAAGTCAACAATTACATACATATCGAAAAAATCTGCACGTAATTCCTGTTCTGGGATCACGTGCAGATATCAAAAGATCTTCCCGTCCTTCATAAAATCCATCAGATTCACATGCAGGATGCCGTTTCTCTTTTGGAGCAGGTAGTCGGTTGTAACGACGTACTTCGGATAATTATCCCGAATCATTTCGAGCGGCCTGTATTCTCTGTCTTCAGTTTCCCTGCTGAGCGCAATTGTATAAGCGACCTGAACATATGCATAATCCATCGACGCATTACGCATGATAAAATCACATTCCAGCTTTCCAATTCTCCCCACACTGACCTTGAGTCCCATACTTTTCGCATAAAAATAAACTATGTTCTCAAGTACCGGACCGAAATTTATCCTGTTATCAGTATTTAAGGCAAAATAAAAGCTCAGGTCACTCAGGTAATATTTTTTCTCGCCTGCCAAAGACTTTCGTGACTTCATATCAAAACGGTCGCATTCATAAATAACCTTAGCATCCACCAGCGCCTGAATGTATTTTGACAGAGTAAGCCTGGTTATTTTCTGACCGTTCTTCTCCAAATCACGCTTGAGATTCGAAATGCTTGTCGTGGCACCGAAATTATTGATAATATACTGGCGAATACTCTCAAAACTCTCTTTATTTTTAATCTTCACCCGGTGGCGTATATCTTTTTCAAAAATCTCCTGTACAACACTCTCCGTATAGCTCCGCTTATCCTGCAGGTTCTCAATCAGAACCGTCCTTGGGAACCCGCCCTCAAGGATAAAACTCTGAAGCTCAATCAGGGAATTCGAATTTACCGGCACATGATAGAATTCTTTCATCTGCTCATACTCATCAAAGGTCAAGGTGTACATCTCGAATTCTATATACCTGCCAGTCAGTTTCGTGGCCAGCTCGCCGCTCAGCAGATATGAATTCGAACCCGTGATAAAAATAGAACAGTTCCCGTCTTCACGGAAGCCATTTAATACCTCTTCAAAACCGTCAACATTTTGAATCTCATCGATGAACAGATAATTCTGCCCGTCAGCCTTTATCCCGGAATCAATCAGTTTCTCCATCTGATCAGCTGTTTTGATATTCCTGTACTCCCGCTTATCCAGGTTGAGATAGACAATCCTCTCCTCCGGCACACCCTGCTCCTTCAGCTCCTGCACGATCATCTGCATAAGAGTCGATTTGCCGCACCTTCGCACACCCGTGATAACTTTTATCAGGTCATTACTATCGTAGAAACCTCTGATCCTCTTCAGGTATTTTTCCCTTTTAAAAATATCCATGACAGCGCTGCTCTTCCTGCATATTCCAACGACTTACACGTATATTTTAACACATATTCTTTAAAAAATATACGTTATCGCATCAGTTTTTGAGTTTTTATCAATATCTGATGCGATAAATCCTGCTATTTCGTAAAATCAGCTCCTAAAAAAGCGTAAAGCAAATGGAATTTGAAATCAGTTTGTGGTATTCTACTAATGATTAGAAACGTTTTCACTTTTTGAAATATCAGTAATTACGAGGTGATTAGGATGTGTACATGTGCTATGTATCATACAAAGGACCATTATTTTGGCAGGAACTTAGATCTTGAATTTTCTTATCAGGAGTCTGTGACGATAACGCCACGGAATTTTCCTATCCCGTTCCGTCAAGAAGGTTCGATGAATAACCACTATGCTCTGATCGGCATGGCATTTGTCTGCGGCGGATTTCCGCTTTACTACGATGCGACCAACGAGTTCGGTCTCTCGATGGCAGGACTCAATTTCCCGGGAAACGGTTATTTTTTCAAGCCAGAATCAGATGGCAAAGACAATATTTCGCCGTTTGAATTCATACCATGGATTCTTGGGCAGTGCAAAAATCTGAATGAGGCAAGGGCTCTTCTGGACAAAATCCGTCTTGTCGACATTCCTTTCAGTAAGGAGCTTCCGATCACGCCGCTCCACTGGATGATCGGCGACCAGTCCGGCTCCATAGTTGTCGAGTCGGTGCGCGACGGGCTCCACATCTATGACAACCCGGTCGGCGTCATGACAAACAACCCGACCTTTGACAAGCAGCTGTTCAGGCTCAACGATTACCGCGGCGTATCCGCAGGGCCTTCTGAAAATACCTTTGCAAAGGGGCTCGACCTCGATCCTTACAGCAGAGGCATGGGTGGTATCGGTCTTCCTGGTGACCTCTCCTCTGGCTCACGCTTCGTAAAGGTTGCTTTCACGAAGATGAATTCAATCTCAAATGACGATGAGGATTCCTCTGTGAGCCAGTTCTTCCATATTCTCGGCTCCGTCGAACAGCAGCGTGGTTGCTGCGACTTAGGTGACGGCAAGTACGAGATCACGATCTATTCCTCCTGCTGCAATATGGACCGCGGCATCTACTACTACCGCACCTATGACAACAGCCAGATTTCCGCCGTCGACATGCACCACGAGGACTTAGATGGCAGGGACCTGGTTTCATACACGCTTGTGACAAAGCAGCAGATCAACCAGATTAACTAAGTAAAGTATAAAGTATTGTCGTTTCGTCAAACAAATGTCAGCGACACATAAATTTCTTTCAAAAAGCGGCTCCTTTCGGAACCGCTTTTTTCAAATTCTCATCTGATGATCTTTTTTGCCGCAATAAATACAATTTCTTCTAGAACAACATTTTTATTTTCACCCGATAATCTTCTGGCTTGCGAACAAATATTCTTTCTTTTATAACAATTTTTTCTTACCCTATGATCTCCTGTTCTGCCAAAAAATACGATTGCTTTTAGAACTACATCTTTTTTCTCATCCAATGATCTTCTGAGCTGCGAAAAATACGATTGCCTTTAGAACCATATTTTTTCTCATCCAATGATCTTCTGAGCTGCAAATACTGCGCATACGCCGCAGATGATGCTTGCAATTACATAGAAAAATGCCACAGCGTTTTTACCACTCGCAATCAGCTGGTCTGTCTCCAGCGCAAAGCTTGAAAAAGTAGTGAAGCCGCCGCAGATACCGACCTTTATGAATGTGACAAGTCTCGGATTTACCTGATGGCTTCCCGCAAGAGCCGCAATAATTCCTATCAGGAAGGCGCCACTGACATTAATAATGAAAGTTTTTACCGGGAAGCCGTTATCAGGTGCAAGCGGCAGCAGCCCTATCAGGTATCTGCCTACCGCGCCACACGCGCCGCCCAACGCAACAATCAAGCAATTCAAAATCATAATACCACCTCAGATTCCTCTGTGTTTCCCACGTCTGTTTCAATATGGCGTTGTTCCTAGTAATTAAAATACAACGCGGAGCCTGAATTCTTTGGGCTCCCTCTCTCCTGTTTCAATATAGCGTTGTCTCCTGTAATTAATATACAACGCGAAGCCTGAATTCTTTGAGCTCTTCACGCCTGTTTCAACATAGCGTTGTCTCCTGTAATTAATATACAACGCGGAGCCTGAATTCTTTGGGCTCTTCACGCCTGTTTCAATATAACGTTGTTCCTAGTAATTAAAACACAAGCGCGCTCCGCGAGTTTCAACACAGCGTGCTTTTAAGCTGGGAAAATACAAATAAAGATTTCTAGTTGCAACATAGCTGGCTTTCTTTTCTATAAAATACAAGTATTTGTATTTTATAAATTTCACCCCATCATATGTTGCAACTGGAAGAAAGCGTTTGTATCTTATCAGAATTTTTCCGTCATATAGTGAAAATTCTAGATAACGTTTGTATTTTCTTATCTTCACCTCGTTATATGTTGCAACTGGAATACAACGTATGTATCTTTTTGCAGTTTTTCCGCTGTATGTTGAAGACCACGAAAGATTTTTTCCGATACAAGACTTCATTTACGGACTTTGCTAGAATTTTCTATTCGAGTCCGTAAATCTCCTTGCTATTTTACGGACTCAGGTCAGCTTTTTCTTTCCAGTACGTAAATACTCAGCTCTCCTTACGGACTCACACTGAATTTTCTGTTCCAGTACGTAAATCTACTTGCTATTTTACGGACTCAGGTCAGCTTTTTCTTTCCAGTACGTAAATACTCAGCTCTCCTTACGGACTCAGACTGAATTTTCTGTTCCAGTACGTAAATACTCAGCCCTCTTTACGGACTCAGACTGAATTTTCTGTTCCAGTACGTAAATACTCAGCCCTCTTTACGGACTCACACTGGATTTTCTGTTCCAGTACGTAAGTACTCAGCTCTCTTTACGGACTCAGATCAGTTTTTTCTCTCCAGTACGTAATTTCCAAGCTCTCCTTACGGACTCACACTGAATTTTCTGTTCCAGTACGTAAATATTTAGCTCTCTTTACGGACTCAGATCAGTTTTTTCTCTCCAGTACGTAATTCCCAAGCTCTCTTTACGGACTCACACTGAATTTTCTATTACAGTCCGTAAATCCCAAGCTCTCTTTACGGACTCACACTGGATTTTCTGTTCCAGTACGTAAATACTCAGCTCTCTTTACGGACTCAGATCAGTTTTTTCTCTCCAGTACGTAAATCCCAAGCTCTCTTTACGGACTCAGATCAGTTTTTTCTCTTCAGTACGTAATTCCCAAGCTCTCTTTACGGACTCAGACTGAATTTTCTGTTCCAGTACGTAAATACTCAGCTCTCTTTACGGACTCACACTAAATTTTCTATTACAGTCCGTAAATACTCAGCTCTCTTTACCGACTCAGATCAGTTTTTTCTCTCCAGTACGTAAATCAGATTCCTTTCGAGCGACCATAGTAGAACATGTACTGCTGGATCACACCTGCATACGGGCTGTACTGCCTGTCGTCAAAAGTTCCGCCGTAGACTTCATCAATCACACGCTTGATCCAGACATCAATCGGGAAGAAATCGAGGCGGTGGAAACCGAAAAGAGCGGTGCAGTTGGCAACTTTCTTTCCGACACCCTTGAAGCCAAGAAGCTCTTCGTATAAAGCCTCATCATCCAGCTGACACAGATACTCAATCAGATCAGGATTCATAAGAAGCCTGCTCACAGTTTCCTGGATGTATGGCATACGATAGCCTAAAGAGCAGCTGTCCAGACCAGCCTTCTTATAGGAACAGAACTCACCACCGCATTTTTGGCATGAAAGACCGCTGAGCTCCACAAGAGACGGGAAAGCAAAGACCTGCTCCCCATCAAACTCACCAATAAAAGACCCTGCAGCCTGGCACAGCTTCTCAACACATGATTTTATCGCCGGAATATTCTTTCTCTGTGAAATAATAAAAGTGATAAGAGTCTCAAGCGGGTCCTGGCGCAGGATTCTTATTCCCCTGCCGAATTCTCCGGCCTTTGTAAGAAAAGAATCATGCGGATCAATTTTTGCAATTATACCGTCATAATTCGTATCGGCATCCAGATACGATTTCCAGACTGTATTGTACTCGTCTTTTCCACAATCGATAGAGATCGTATGCGAATCAATCTGTGTAAAATATCTGACTCTGTCAAATGCAGTGACTCTGAAGGTTCCCTCTTCAGTTTCCTTCCAGCGGAAGCACTGCCCGCTGTCTGCTGTTTTCTTAAGATCTATGCTGTCGCCCAGCTTTGCAATATATTTTTCCATATGAGCCATTATAAATGTCTGAAAAGAAGTCTGCAAGTGATAAATAAGCAGTAGTTTAAAGCCTGATTTAGTACATGTAAATACAGATAAAATAGCTTGAAGTTTCCACTGAAAGAAAAGGTACAAACAACTGTCGGCAGGTTATGCACCAGTTATCCACATTTCTATCAACAATACCTGTTTTCTTGACATAAGCTTCTGCATTTAAGTTTTTGATATTTCTTTCAACTACACAGCTGTGGGTACAAATTGTCGATAAAGTTCACAACTTCGTTGATAAACCGCTCAAAACCGTATTTTACGGGATTTTAGTCCACAAAATTCAGTGGATATCTGTGGATAAATTACCTGCTGTGAATCTGTGCAGATGTGGATAAAGGATTTTTGCAGTTAATTTGATTTACGTTTCAACTAATTTTTAAACATCATTACTGCAATAATAGGTCAATAGTCTTTAGGCTCCTCTCCTGTACGCTGCTTTCACAGAATTCCCGGTAAATATTTTACAATTATTAAAATGTACAAAAAAGTAACCACGAATGTGACTGCTATCCTGTTTGAGCCATTCTATTAATTGGCTCTAACTGTACTATATACTTATTCTATCTGTTCAGTATATTTAATCAAATTGTTCCATATACTTTTCCATGTACTTATCCCAGGCTTCGTCCACACTCTTGTCCAGTGAGAACGCAGCCAGGTTCGTGCCCGTTGTTACCGTAAGCCCTCCATCTTTAAATGTCGCTGTAAAAGTCAGTGAATTGACGTCACGCATTGTAAATCCTGTGTCAGCTTCTGCGAGAATCTGCTCTGTCAATTGCCGTGGCGCATGAAATACCAGCCTGAAAAATACAGGTGTTCTTTTTCCCTTAATGATTTCAAAAAGAATGTGCCTGATTTTTCCATATTTTATAAATGGTTCTCTATAAAATTCACCCGAAGCATTGCCCTTGGCAGAAGAATCTTTTGCTGCAGAAACAGATTCCTCTGAATCACTTCCATCCTCCGGCAAATCAGGATCTCCGCCAAAGAAATCCCTGTTTATTTTCCCGTCAATCACAAATGAGACCGCGGTTTTCACCGTGGCCTCACTAATAGTAAACTTATCAAACGTCTCATGAATTAGAGCGTCTGACATAAATTTTTTGATATTTTTAATCTGGATACTCTTCATATCGTCCCCTTCTATTGATAAAATTTCGAGTCAAAACTAAATAACTATGTATTGATCTAAAATGCTCAATTACAATACAGTATCAGGCAATACTTCCAGCTCCGCATTCTGGCCAATTTTCAATATAGGCAAAAATTCTACTGAATCACTCCAGCAACCTTAGACAATTTCTTATTATAAGTAAGTAGTTTTCAACATAGAATGATTTTCTAATGATCCGGGACTCAGGCCTTTGAAAAAACTTCACTATAGATCTGTGATGAAGTCATTTGCTCCAAACAAATTTCAGGGTTCTCAATATACATGAGAAGCTGTTAGATTTGTTACAAATCTGATTTTTTTCTTCTCAACATACGTCGAACTATCTTTAATTAGCTCCAACGCCTTGGAGCGAGTCAGTTTAATATAATTCTATGTTGATAAATCAATATTTTTATAATGTGTCAACAACTAAGCTCTTTTGGGACAATTAAAGTCCGCGGCAGTCTATATTGATAACAAAGTATTTATATCTCCGCGCATCTCAATCTTCGGGCCACCCTTGTGCTCTAAGTAGTCGCGGGTGATCGTGACTTTGCCAATGTCCGGGTCCTTAGGGATCTCGTACATGATGTCCATCATATACTCTTCAATGATCGAACGGAGGGCACGGGCTCCAAGCTTCTTCTCCTGGGCTTTCCCGGCGATCCACTCAAGTGCATCGCGGTCAAACTCAAGGTCTACCTCGTCTAAGGAAAGAAGTTTTTTGTACTGCTTGATGATAGCGTTCTTCGGCTTTGTCAGGATGTTGATAAGCATCTCCTTCGAGAGCTCCTGAAGAGTCGCAATGATCGGGAGACGGCCGATAAACTCAGGGATGAATCCGAATTTTCTGAGATCCTCAGGCGTCACCTTAGAGAGCAGGTCATCTTCATCGTCGTACTCGTCACCGAGGTCTGATACGAAACCGATCGAGCTTGATCTCTTAAGCCTCTCCTTTATCACATCGGTAAGTCTCGGGAACGCACCACCGCAGATAAACAGGATATTTGTCGTGTCTACAAGAGTCATCGGGACCATGGCGTTCTTCGAGGACGCTCCGACCGGAACCTCTATCTCTGCGCCCTCGAGGAGCTTCAGCATACCCTGCTGGACCGACTCACCGTTTATATCACGGTTCGTCGAAGAAGTCTTCTTCGCGAGCTTATCGATCTCATCGATGAAAATAATACCGTGCTCTGCTTCCTCTACGTTGTTGTCGGCAGCTGCGAGGAGCTTGCTTACAACAGACTCGATATCGTCGCCGATGTAACCGGCCTCTGTAAGAGTCGTCGCATCGGTAATAGCGAGAGGTACGTCGAGCAGCTTTGCGAGAGTCTTTACCATGTAAGTCTTACCGGAACCGGTAGGTCCGATCATCAGGATATTTGACTTCTCAATCTCGATATCGTCATCGTTTGGATCGTCACGCTCGAGCAGATTCTCTGAGTCAATGACTCTCTTGTAGTGGTTGTAGACAGCTACAGACAGGATCTTCTTCGCCTTTTCCTGGCCGATGACATACTGGTCCAAAGCAGCCTTTATCTTGTGAGGAGGCGGGATGTTTTTGATGTCAAAAACCGGTCCGTCTGTCAGAAGACCCTTTTTCTTTTTTTTCTTCTCACGGCGCTTCTTAAGCTTCTGATTCTCCGGGATCGGAGGCGCGCCACGGAAAAGATTAGAAATATCCTCGAGATCTAGGGTCGTAAGATTCGTAAAATTATTCGAGCCCTTGTCGTCGTTGTTATTCTCAGACGGTTTGTCGCTTGTGTTGTCGTCATCAGACGCACTGTTCTTCGGACCTGGGGTTAACTGGCCAAACCAGGAATTCACATCTGAAAATCCGGACATATTTGTCATCGCATTGAATGTCTTCTGGAGACAGTCGTGGCAGATCGACAGCTTTCCCGGGATATGTATCATTTTGCCGGCGACACTCTCAGGACGGCGGCAGATATAGCAGATATCCTCGTAGTCGCTGTCCTTGTCTGAATCGCTGGTATTAGTGTCACTGCCACTCACACTCGTATCCTGTGGCGTGTCTGTAACTTCTTTAAAATCGTCGTTATTCATTAATTCTCGTCGTCTTCAAGCGGGTTTACGTGTATATGGTCCAGATGCCAGATATCGTCGACATACTGCTGGATAGTTCTGTCTGATGAGAACTTTCCACAGCAGGCCGTGTTCATCATAGCCATTCTGGTCCATTTTTTCTCATCCCGATAGGTTTCCATCAGCTTGTCCTGAGTCTCGGCGTAGGAGCGGAAATCTTTCAGGTTGAAATAGGTATCCGGATACTGTGTCTCGTTGGTATTCAGGAGAGAATTGTAGATTGGTCTGAAGAGCTCTGAATTGTCAGGGCTGTAGAAACCATTTACCATCTGCATCAGGACTTTTCTGATATCCTGATCCTGGTTGAAGATGTCCATCGGGTTGTAGTCTCTCTTCTGCTCGTGCTCGATAACTTCGTCGGCACTCATACCGAAGATAAATGCATTCTCTCTGCCCATCTCCTCAACCATCTCGACTGTGGCGCCGTCCATCGTACCAATAGTTACGGCTCCATTCATCATGAACTTCATGTTCGAAGTGCCGGAAGCTTCCTTCGATGCAGTAGAGATCTGCTCTGAGACATCTGCTGCAGCAAAGATCATCTCGGCATTAGATACTTTGTAGTCCTCGATGAATACAACTTTTAACTTGTTGTTGATGGAACGGTCGTTATTTATAACTGCTGCCACATTATTTATAAGCTTGATAGTTAGCTTTGCGATCTTGTAGCCCGCAGCTGCCTTTGCTCCGAAAATATAGGTCTTCGGGATCACATCCAGCTCCGGATGCTCTTTGATCCTGTTGTACTCGTACATGACATGGATAATATTTAAAAGCTGTCTCTTGTACTCGTGCAGTCTCTTGACCTGTACATCGAAAATCGAGTTCGGATCGATCTCGATGCCGTTGTGTTCCTTTATGTAGCGGGCCAGGCGCAGCTTATTCTTGTACTTGATGCTCCTGAACTCCTGCTGGGCCTTTTCATCGTCTACGAAGACTTTGAGTCTGCTCATCTGGGAGAGATCCGTAATCCAGCCGTCGCCGATCTTGTCGGTAACCCAGGATGCGAGGAGCGGATTTCCATGGAGGAGGAACCTTCTCTGTGTGATACCGTTCGTCTTGTTGTTAAACTTCTCCGGATACATATCGTAGAAGTCCTTCAGGGTCTCTTTCTTCAGGATCTCGGTGTGAAGTTTCGCAACGCCGTTTACTGAGAACGCTGCCGCAATAGCGAGGTAAGCCATGCGGACCTGACCATCGTAAATAATGGCCATGCGGTCGACCTTGCCCTGATCTCCCGGATATTTCTTCTCGATCTCCAGACAGAAGCGGCGGTTTATCTCCTCGACAATATTGTAGATACGAGGGAGAAGTCTTGAGAATATCTCGATAGGCCATTTCTCAAGAGCCTCAGTCATTATGGTGTGGTTCGTATAGGCGACGCAGTGGGTGGTAATGTCCCATGCCTCATCCCAGCCTAAGCCTTCGACATCCATCAGAAGCCTCATAAGCTCCGGTACCGTCAGTGTCGGATGGGTGTCGTTCATCTGGAAGACAACCTTCTTCGGCAGATCGTGGATATCGTCGTGGTGCTTCTTGAATCTCTGGATAGCTCTCTGGAGCGATGCGGAAACGAAGAAGTACTGCTGCTTTAATCTGAGCTCTTTACCTGAAATATGGCTGTCGTTCGGGTAGAGGACTTCTACCAGAGATCTGGCGAGGTTCTCGTCCTCAACTGCCTTTACATAATCGCCCTTGTCAAATGACTCGAGTGAAAATACCTGTTTCGGCTGGGCGTCCCAGATCATAAGCGAGTTCACGACGTTGTTGTTGTAGCCGACGATCGGCATATCGTAAGGAACTGCGAGAACTGATCTGTAGCCCTCCTGGATGAAATTGAGCCTTCCGTCTTTGCCGACCTCGGTGCGGACATAGCCTCCGAATTTTACCTCGTAGGTATATTCGCTTCTCTTGAGCTCGAAAGGATAGTTTTCCTTGAGCCAGTCGTCAGGGACTTCCTTCTGGAAACCATCCTCGATCTTCTGCTTGAACATTCCGTATCTGTAGCGGATGCCGCAGCCGTAAGCCGGATAGCCGAGCGTCGAGAGTGAATCGAGAAAGCAGGCGGCGAGCCTTCCAAGGCCTCCATTTCCGAGGGCCGGATCCGGCTCCTGATCCTCGATCGAAGTGATATCGAGTCCGAGCTCATCGAGTGCCTGCTTGAATTCGTCGTAGACACAGAGATTAAGCATGTTGTTGCCGAGAGCACGGCCCATCAGAAACTCCATCGACATGTAGTAGACAGTCTTTGGATCCTGCTCGTCCATCGCATTCTGCGTGGCAAGCCAGTCATCGATGATCTCATCTTTTACGACAAGTGATACTGCCTGGAATATCTCCTTCTCTGTGGCCTCTTTGAACTCTTTACGATAGAGTCTCTTGACGTTTGATTTTATCTCTTCTTTGATTTTGTCCTTGTCCAGATCCTTCAGATTGCCCATTGCTGCCTCCCGCCTTTGAAACAGGCTTCTTCTTGTCTTCTTTCTTCCTTTAGTTCTTTCTGACTGAAAGCGTGACATTCTCTCCGTTAATGTTCCATTCCTTCGTATATGCAGAAGAAAGATCTCCTTCCTCAATGCTGTCGGCCAGTACCTCGTGGCTGATCGTATCGCTGTTCTTTGTAAAAATCTCCTTTATCTTATCATTAGACGAGTATCCGACTTTGATGCGGTCCATGACCTCAAAACCGGCCTCTTTTCTCATGGTCTGAATCTTTGAAATAAGCTCTCTGACAAAGCCCTCTTCGACAAGCTCTGGTGTCAGGTTCGTGTCGAGTACGACTGTGACACTGCCATTGGTATTTGTCACATAGCCAGGCTCAGCCTGCTCTGAAATAAGAAGGTCGTCCTTTGTAAGCTCAACGCCATCTCCGATCTCAGGGAACTTAAGTACTCCTGTCTCGTTAAGCTCTGCCATAGCCTTGTTGCCATCGAGATTCTTAAGTGCTCCCTGAATCTTTCCAAGGAGTTTTCCATACTTAGGACCTACAGTCTTAAGCTGTGGCTTAAATGTGTAAGTCGTAAGCTTCGAAACATCGTCAGCAAATTCCGCCTTCTTTACATTGAGCTCATCAGCGATGATATCTGTATAGAACTTGTCGAGCTTCTGGTCAGCCTTTATAAACATCTGCGCCAGAGGCTGTCTGTTCTTGATGTTGCCTGCGTTTCTGCATGCACGTCCGGCTACTACTACTTTAAGGAGCTCGCCCATCTTTGACTCGAGGTCGGCGTCGATGTGAGCCTCATTTACCTCAGGGAATCTGCAGAGGTGGATCGACTCTGGTGCACTCTCGTCGACTTTTCTTACGATATTCTGATAGATCTCTTCTGTCATGAATGGGATCATCGGAGCTGCAGCCTTTGAAATATTTACAAGGCAGGTGTAGAGAGTCATATAAGCGTTTATCTTGTCCTGCTCCATTCCCCTGGCCCAGAATCTCTGACGGTCACGGCGAACGTACCAGTTTGATAGCTCATCTACAAATGAGTCGAGTGCTCTGCCGGCCTCCGGGATCTTGTAGGAACCTAAGTCTTCGTCAACTGTCTTTATCGCAGTGTTGAGTCTTGAAAGGATCCATCTGTCCATTACAGGAAGCTTGTCGTAGTCGAGTGAGTACTTAGTCGGGTCGAAGCTGTCAATATTCGCATAGAGTACGTAGAAAGCGTAGGTATTCCAGAGAGTCGATAAGAACTTCTTCTGGCCTTCCTTTACAGCGTCCTCGTGGAACTTGTTCGGAAGCCACGGTGCTGAGTTCGTATAGAAATACCACCTGATAGCGTCTGCTCCGAATTTGTCAAGCGCATCGAACGGATCAACCGCGTTGCCCTTGCTCTTCGACATCTTCTGTCCATTTTTATCCTGAACGTGTCCTAAGACGATGACGTTCTTATAAGGTGCCTTATGGAACAGGATCGTGGACTCTGCCATCAGAGAGTAGAACCATCCACGTGTCTGGTCAACAGCCTCTGAGATAAACTCAGCAGGGAACTGCTCCTTGAACCTGTCCTGATTTTCAAATGGATAGTGGTGCTGTGCGTATGGCATAGCTCCTGAATCGAACCAGCAGTCAAGTACCTCAGGGATACGGTGCATGGTCTTTCCGCACTTAGGGCACTTCATCGTAACTTTATCGATATACGGACGGTGCAGCTCGATCTTCGCATCTTCAGGATTTCCGCTTTTCTCAGCAAGCTCTTCCCTGCTTCCGATGGCTTCCTGATAGCCGCAGTCGTCGCACTGCCAGATGTTCATCGGGGTGCCCCAGTATCTGTTTCTGGAAACGCTCCAGTCCTTTACGTCCTCAAGCCAGTTGCCGAAACGTCCGGTTCCAATAGTTGGAGGGATCCAGTTTACAGTCTTGTTGTTTGCGACAAGCTCATCCTTTACAGCGGTCATCTTTATGTACCATGACTCGCGGGCATAGTAGATAAGCGGTGTATCACATCTCCAGCAGTGAGGATAGTCATGAACGAACTTCGGTGCATCAAACAGAAGATGCTTGGCACTTAAATCCTTTAAGACTTCCGGATCTGCCTTCTTTACAAAGAGGCCGGCGAACGGTGTCTCTTTGGTCATATTGCCCTTGTCGTCTACGAACTGGACGAACGGAAGGTCGTAGTTTCTGCCGATACGGCTGTCGTCTTCACCGAAAGCTGGGGCGATATGAACGATTCCGGTACCGTCTGTCATAGTAACATAGTCATCACAGGTAACGAAATGTGCCTTCTTGTGCTGCCTTGCTGCAACCTGACCTGCGCACTCGTAAAGTGGCTCGTACTCTCTGTACTCAAGATCACTGCCTTTATAAGTCTCAAGAACTTCATAGGCCTTTCCGCCCATGGCTTCCTTGAACTCATCCTTTGTAAGGAGCTGGCCTAAGACTTTGTCTGCAAGAGCCTGTGCGATGTAATATGTGTATCCGTCGCAGGCCTTTACTTTGAGATAGGTTTCTTCCGGATTTACACAGAGTGCAACGTTACTTGGGAGTGTCCATGGTGTAGTCGTCCATGCGAGGAAATATGCATCCTCATCCTTTGCCTTGAAGCGGACGATAGCTGAGCGCTCCTTAACTGTCTTATAGCCCTGTGCGACCTCCTGTGCTGAAAGCGGGGTGCCGCAGCGCGGGCAGTATGGTACGACTTTAAAGCCCTTGTAGAGAAGGCCCTTGTTCCAGATCTCCTTTAAGGCCCACCACTCGGACTCGATGAAATTATTATCGTAGGTGATGTAAGGGTGCTTCATGTCTGCCCAGAAGCCAACCTGGTCAGAGAATTTCTCCCACATACCCTTGTATTTCCAGACGCTCTCACGGCACTTCTTGATAAATGGCTCCATGCCGTATTTCTCGATCTGTTCCTTTCCGTTGAGTCCGAGCTCTTTCTCGACCTCGATCTCTACAGGAAGTCCATGTGTATCCCAGCCTGCCTTACGAGGAACATACTTGCCCTTCATAGTCTGGTACCTTGGGATCATATCCTTGATGACACGGGTCAAAACGTGTCCGATATGCGGCTTGCCGTTAGCTGTCGGCGGGCCATCGTAAAAGGTATAGGTGTCACCTTTTCCTTTATTCTCTACTTCTGACTTCTCGAAAATTCCTTCATTTCTCCAGAACTCTTCGACCTGATGCTCACGGCCGACAAAGTCCATGTCAGTGTTTACGCTGTCATAGATTGTTTTCATTTGGGGAATCAATCCTTTCTTATTCCAATTAGGCAAATGCCTTGAATATTTATTTTATGTGCTATACTTTCGATTGTCAAGGCAAAAGCTCATTTATCGTAAAATGCAGCTCCCCTTCCCTGTCGACATCGATCACAGCATATGTCGGAATCCTGCCCGGCTGACGCGGCAGTGAGATTGAACCGGGATTCAATACAGTCATACCGTTATACTGCGTAAGCTCCGGAACATGAGTGTGTCCGTAGATCGCAACATCGCAGTCGCGCTCCTCCGCCGCTTTTATAAGGTCTGCATTCGAGTAGTCGACACCGTATCTGTGTCCGTGCGTAAGAAATATCCTGTGGTTTCCAAGCGTAGTAACCCTGTACAGTGGCTCGTTCCCCCAGTCGCAGTTGCCTCTGACGTAAAAAAGCGGCACTCCAAGACCTGTGCGCAGGACGTCCTCAGACTGCTGGGCATCGCCAAGGTGATAGATCAGATCAGGTCTGACCTGAAGTACTACCCGATTTAAATTTTCATTTCTGCCGTGTGAATCACTTACTACCAGTACTCTCATTTGTCAAGCCTCTTTTTAAGTTCCTCTGCCATCGCGCGCATTGCCTTTCCGCGGTGCGAGATCGCATTTTTCTCATCGGGTGAAAGTGATGCCGTCGAGTGGTTCTGCGGTTCTACGAAAAATATAGGATCGTATCCGAATCCATTCTGCCCCTCCGCGTGGTCTCCGATGTAGCCCTCCATGACTCCTGTCTTTGTAAAGGAGCTTCCATCCGGAAGTATCGCTGCCATCGCGCAGACGAACCTCGCGGTGCGCTTTTCCTTTGGGACTCCCTCAAGCCTCTCGAGGATATTCGCATTCTTAATATCGTAGGAAGTATCTTTTCCCATATACCTGGCTGAATAGACTCCCGGCTCTCCGTTTAAGGCATCGATGCAGAGACCCGAATCGTCAGCGATAACGAGGTCATCCGGAGCGAGCTTGTGAACTGCCTCTGCCTTTATCATCGCATTTTTCTCAAATGTGTCGCCATCCTCCGCGATATCCGGATCGAGTCCGGCATCTTTCATAGAAATGATCTCGTCAGCCACGCTGTCCAGGATTTCATGGCACTCCCTGACTTTGTTCTGGTTTCCTGTCGCAAAAATAATCCTCATGATCTTCTCCTAAGATTTTCTACTGCTTTTGTGACCGCTGTCACTTAGATATTCTGAAACTGCTTCAACAAGCGCTTTGGCAGCTTTCTTCTGGTAATCTGCTGTTACAAGCTTTTTTCTCTCGGCCTTGTTCGTTATGAAGCCGACCTCAGCAATGGCGACCGGTATCTTTGAAGCGCTTACGATGTAGTGCTCGTCTCCTGCTATCGAGCCACGGTCTTCGCATTTGAGGCCTGACAAAAGCTTCTTTAAAACGGTGTCTGCGAATTTTCTGGACCTGCTGGTCTTATCAGAGCCTCTGTAGAGGACCTGTGCTCCGTTTATCTCCGACTCGCGTCCCGAGGCCGTAGAACCTGTCTCTACCGATAAGAAAAGGTCCGCTCCAATCTTTTTCGCTTCTTCTATTCTGTCCTTATCTGAAATGGTCTTATCGGATAATCTCGTGTAAAAGAATCCGACCTTTCCGACGCCTTTTATCTTCATCGAAGTAAGATTAGTTCCATATTCTTTAACTTCTGTAACGGCTTTTTTGTCTGTAAAATGCTTAAAATATTTTACTATCGAAAGTGAGATATCCTTCTCACTTACTCCTCCGGCCACCGTACCCCTGTCGCTTCCGCCATGACCTGCATCTACTAAAACCACCTTGTCAAAGCACTTGCGCGGTTCTTTAAAATCAAAGAAAAGATAAGATGAGTCGGATGATTTTTTTATGAAAAGAGGTTTAGTCGTCGTAAGAGTAAGGACCGCCCCTCTTCCTGACATCTGGTACTTCAAGCTTTTAATGCTCCTGCCGTTTCCAGAGACCGGATAGTCCGCAAAATACGAAGACGAGACAGATGGTATCGTGATATGATACTCTTTAAAACGCGAATCCGACTTTATTGAAACAGCGGATTGTGACAGGCTCTTTGGAAGTCTTATACAGAGTGAATGAAGGGAAGTAATGGCGTTTTCATGCTTGTTTTCCCTTCCGATGTATTTCATCAGTGAGCCGTTTTTCGACTTCAGACGGTACCTCGCCATCAGATCCGTGCCCTGCCTCGTCCAGATAAACGAAATCCCGGTCACGGAAATGATGATAAGCAGTACCGAGATG
This sequence comes from Lachnospiraceae bacterium, assembly GCA_003862155.1. GTDB lineage: Bacteria > Bacillota > Clostridia > Lachnospirales > Lachnospiraceae > Weimeria > Weimeria bifida. Next base: position 90,344 of record QOUV01000006.1, on the reverse strand, counting down.
AGCCTTACTGCTCCTTTTTCAATTCTTCCCATCGGAGGTCACCTTAGGAGGCTTCGGGCCCATGTACTGATAAAAATATGTCTTAAGCATTCCATTGTAAATCTTGCGGTTCTTTGACGGCTTACCGCCGAGACAGCGGGTGGCATCTTCCCATGCCGTGATAACGAAAAGCGACCACTTGTCAAGTCTTCTGTACGCTTCAAAGAGCTTCGAATAGAGCTCCGGGAGTTCGTCCTTTTCGGAGAGCCTCTCGCCGTAAGGCGGGTTCGTTATGATAAATCCGTAGGGATCCTTCATCCGAAAATCTCCGGCTTCGAGTCTCTTAAAAGAAATAAGCTTCTTTACGCCGGCTCTCCGGGCATTCTCATTTGCGATTCTTATCATATCAGGGTCGATATCGGAGCCGTAGATTCTGGTATCTACATCAGTATCGACTGCCTCTCTGAGCCATTTTCTCTCGTCGGTCCAAAGCTTCTTATCGATCAGATTCGTCCAGCCCTCGGCTGCAAAGTGCCTGTAAAGTCCCGGCGCTATATTTGCGGCGATAAGAGCTGCCTCAATGGGGATAGTTCCGCTGCCGCAGAACGGATCAGCTAAGATCCGATCCGCCTTCCAGGGCGTCAGCATAATAAGTGCCGCTGCGATCGTCTCTGAAATCGGGGCCTTTCCGGTCTCTTTGCGGTAGCCTCTCTTGTGAAGGGCATCGCCCGAGGTGTCGATCGTTACCGTTACCTGATCCTTGTAAATAAAGATCCTGACAGGGTAGTCGCTTCCTGTCTCAGGGAAACGGTCCATGTGGTAGATGCCCTGCATCCTCGCGACCATGGCGCGTTTTCCAACACGCTGCAGGTCAGTCGTCGAGTAAAGCCTGCTCTTTACCGAAGTGGCCTTCGTGACCCAGAAAGCTGCGTCGGAAGGAAGGTACTTCTCCCAGGGGATATTTTTCATCCCCTGAAAGAACTCCTCGTAAGTCTTAGCGCAAAAGCGTCCCGTCACGATAAGGACCCTCTCCGCAGTTCTAAGGCATAAGTTAGAGACCACTATGCCGTCCTCGTCAGCCTCATAGAAGACATGGCCATCCTCGACCTTTTTGATCTCGTAGCCGAGGTCATATATTTCCCGTTTGAGCACCGTCTCGATACCGAAGTGGCACGGTGCCATCAGTTCAAAATTCATCTGTCAAAAAAAGCTGCGAGAATAACCCGCAGCCATTGCTTCTCCTTATACAAATTCGTCGTAGTTCCTGCCAACTACTGAGTAACTATATGCGCTCCCCGCGCTGTCGTAACCGCCAGTCTTAAAAGTCTCTGCCAGGTCATTATATCCTGCCTCGGCTTCCTTATCAGCCTGTACCTGGCCTCTGGCAGCTGTAGCGTACTTGACCGGATCTGCCGGAGCAACATCTGTCGCAGCGTCTATGCCTGATATACGCTCTGTGTATGCCTTCGAAACTTCCGAAGTGCTCCCTACCTTAAAGGCATAATTTCGGGAACCACTGATACGACCAACTCTGCCAATCGATAATCCCATATATTCCTGTCCTCAAAAAATACTCTCTAACGCCACAAGTATAAGATATCTGCCGCATTTTTTCAAGCAATTTTTATTCTACAAGAGGCGGAGTGTCGACTCCGCGGAAAACCTCCTCGAGCATACCTATATACTCCTGATAAGCCCTGAGATACGAAAGGTCCTTTAAAACATAGGCGACGCTCTTGTAGTACCATGCCTGCTGCTTAACGTCTTTCATGTTAAACTTCGCCCAGATATCTCCTCCGCCCTCGCGGAAGTCACGGACAGATGAGCGCATGTTGCTGACCTTGTCGGCAAGCATTATCATCTTCGACTCCACAGGAGCGCCCTCTATCCGTTTTAAATTCTCCACTTTTCTGATGTGCCAGGTCTGATCCTTCGGCTGTCCTTTTCTCTTGTTCTCGGATTCCGTGCAGACCAGCTCAGTTATATGCTCGCCAAAGTTCTCTCTTAAGATCTCAGGTGTACATTCCGTATCCTCTATGACATCGTGGAGTGCTGCCGCACAGATGGTGTCGGCGTCGTCTGTCATTTTTGAGACAATGCCCATAGTCTCCATCGGATGCACGATATACGGGATATTATTTCCCTTCCTGACAGCTCCCTTGTGCCACTCTGCAGCGAACCTTATCGCCTTCTCGATCCGGAGCCTGTCTTCAGTATCATCCGGCTCCACAAACTCAGGAAACTCGGCCGCAAGCCCGGCTCCTTTCAGAGAATCGACCCTGGTCTTCTCGGTCTCCGGAGTCAGGATAATATCGTCCCATCTGTCCTTCGGGATCGCAAGGCCAAAATACCGACACTGATTAAACGGAATCTCCCCTTTGCACAGAGGGCAGTCCTTGCAGAACGATATCCCATCCCAGAGCACCGTATCGGCCGCCCTGCAATAGTAGTCGCCTGTCTCATCAGTTACGATGCGATGGTCGAGCAGCTGATAACTGCAGGTATCATTTTTTTCAATAATCTGCTGCATATATTCCTCCTCTCGTGAAAGGGGCTGTATGGATTAAAAAATCTGCTTATTTAGATGTAATTTTAGTTGTTTTAGGCTGCAATTGCAACTAAATTATTGCCTCCGCTCCCGAAAAAAAACTTTACAAAGACTTCAAAGAAGAGTAACGTAATTTGCGGATGGTATTCGAAAGAAACTGTACCCGCATTGATCCCGCATTCGGAATCACTTTTTTGCGGCTGACTCATAAGAGCAGCCAGCATATATCGGAGGTGATGGGATGAAGGCAATGATCGTGCAATACGCAGATTTTTATGACTATACAAGGATACTGCCCAGAATGGCGGTATCATTTTTTTCGGTTCCGGGCGCGGAAGATGCAGGAGTTTCTCCATCAGACACTTTAATCTTTCAAAGAAATGGAGATCACTCAAATGAACACGAAAAAGAAAACTTTAAACCTTGTGCTTACAGCACTTTTCACAGCCATTATCGTCCTGATGGCATTCAGTCCACTGGGATACATCCCGCTTGGAGTCATCAACGCGACGATAATTCACATCCCGGTAATCATTGGAGCTATTTTCCTTGGACCTGGAACAGGCGCCTTCCTTGGATTTGTATTCGGTCTTACGAGCTTTATCAAAAGCACCGTGACACCGTCTACAGTCAGCGCCTTCGTATTTTCACCTGTCCTTGCAGCTTCACAGTTCGGAATCAGCGGAGTCTTCAAGAGCGCATTTATCTGCTTTGTTCCAAGAATTCTCGTAGGCGTTTTCCCTTACTACATTTTCGTACTTATCAAGAAGCTCTCTTCCGGAAACGGCTCGAAGGTAAAGATAGCCGTACTCGACGCCATTATCAGCCTGATCGCATTCGCAGGTCTTTCACAGCTCCTTGGAAGGCAGATGAAGAGCGGTTCAGTCGTACTCGCTGTCGTTATCTCCGCAGCTATCTTTGCAGCACTTATGATCATCTCTGTCAGAAATGACTCCGGAGTCATCGGATACGCTTACGCCGGACTTACCGGTGCGCTCACAAACACTCTCCTTGTAATGCCTTCGATCTATATTCTCTACGCAGAAGCTTATGCAAAGGCTACAAATGTGGCACAGAACGCCCTTCTCGGAGTCATCATCGGAATCATCGGTTTCAACGGAGTCATCGAAGCAGTGCTTGCCGCTGTTATAGTATCAGCTGTTTCCGGCGCTCTCGTCCACGTCACTCCGACCTACGCTGTCAGAAAAGCTTCAAAAAATCTCAGACAGCCCGCCTAAGCATTGTAAATTTTTCCGCCTTGACATATAATTATCATTAAACATTCTTTTAGGAAGAAAGGTATACGTTATGGGCGCATTAGAAAATGAAGAAGTAAACCAGCTTGTACAGAAGCTGTTATCCGATTACGGCAAGGGCCGCGACATTGATAAAATGGCAGTCTTCAATCAGCCCGACAGAGAGAAAGTCGTTCTGATCACGAACAAGCTTCTTCGCCTCGTTTTCCCGGGATACTACAGGGAGAAGTTCTACAAGAGCTACAACCTGAGTGGAAACCTTACGGTTCTTATCGAAGATGTTCTCTACAACCTGAGTCAGCAGATTGAGATCGTGCTCTGCTATGAAGAGATCACGAAGCGCGGAGACTCCGGCAAAGATGCTGCTCTGTCTCCTGAAGAGAGCGCGAAGTTCAAGGATCAGGCATACTGCCTGGCGCTTACATTTTTAAACAGGCTCCCGGAGATCAGAGACTATGTCGAGTCCGACCTTATGGCCACCTTCGATGGCGATCCGGCCGCTTCAAGTCTCGACGACATCATCCTCTCCTATCCCGGCATCAAGGCCACGACGATTAACCGCCTCGCACATGTACTCTTCCTTTTAAACGTGCCGCTGATTCCAAGAATGATGACAGAGTATGCTCACTCTGTAACAGGTATTGATATTCATCCCGGCGCCCAGATTGGCAGGTATTTCTGCATGGACCATGGTACAGGCGTCGTGGTCGGCTCCACAACGATCATTGGAGACCATGTCAAGGTTTATCAGGGCGTCACGTTAGGCGCCCTCTCTACCGCCGCTGGCCAGGCTCTGCACGGCATAAAGCGCCACCCGACGATAAAGGACAACGTCACGATCTACTCCGGCGCCTCGATCCTGGGCGGCGAGACCGTTATCGGGGAAGGTTCAGTAATCGGCTCCAACGCCTTCATCACCAAGTCGATTCCGGCCGGTACAAGAGTCACGATCAAAAATCAGGAACTCGTTATGAAAGGCAAGGACGGAAGCATCATTGAAAAAAATGATCTGACCCAGTCCGATGCCTGGTTCTACGTCATATAAAAACACACAGGCCCCGCTGCAAAGCGGGGCCTGTGTGTTTAACTTGAAAATATAAATGAAAAGACTATCTACTGATAAATTCTTCGATCCTGTTATCAGTCTTTGACTTTGCAAGCTTCACATAGATGGCAGCATTCTTTCTATTGCTCTCTATCTCTTCAGGTGTCATTTTTCTGATCAGCCTGCATGGATTGCCGAAAGCCATGTAACCGTCTGGTATCACCATTTTTCCAGTCACAAGGGAGCCGGCTCCGACGATGCAGTCGCTTCCGACTTTTGCGCCGTTTAAAAGGATGGCGCCCATCCCTATAAGGGAATTATCTCCCACTGCAGAGCCGTGTACAATAGCAGAGTGCCCTATAGTCACACCCTTTCCGACATGTACCGTAAAACCGTTCCCACAGTGCAGCACCGCGCAGTCCTGAATGTTCGTATCAGAATCCACGAAAATACTGCCCTCGTCGCCGCGGACGACTGCGTTCGGAAACACAGAGACATTTTCCTTAAGTGTCACGACATCACTGATGTATGCTCCAGGTGCCACATAAACTGACTTATCTATTTCCATAAATTTCCTCCATTTTTTATTAGATTATAGTCCCAGTGAGGGCAATCGTCAAATTCAACTGGTCATAATATTTTTTCTAAATCTGGATATTTTCTTATCCTCAGCAATCTGATATAACTCTTTGCAACGGAAAAAGAAAATTTTAATAACCAGTTTTACAGGAGGAAAAGAGAAAAGATGGCTGAAGAATCAAAAGACAGAGTACAGTTAAACAGAGGACTCGCCCAGATGTTAAAGGGCGGCGTCATTATGGATGTAACGACGCCTGAACAGGCAAAGATTGCCGAGAGCGCTGGCGCCTGCGCTGTCATGGCACTTGAGAGGATCCCGGCGGATATCAGAGCGGCCGGCGGAGTTGCGAGGATGAGCGACCCGGCAATGATAAAGAGCATTCAGAATGCAGTTTCGATCCCTGTTATGGCAAAGTGCCGCATCGGGCATATCGCCGAAGCCGAGATACTTCAGGCGATAAATATTGACTACATCGATGAATCCGAGGTTCTCTCCCCTGCCGACGACGTCTACCATATCGATAAGACCAGATTCAAAGTTCCGTTCGTCTGCGGAGCCAGGGACTTAGGAGAGGCACTCCGCCGTATTGCCGAGGGTGCCGCAATGATCCGCACTAAAGGTGAGCCCGGGACCGGCGATGTGGTACAGGCTGTCCGCCACATGAGAAAAATAAACAGGCAGATTCACGAGCTTACAGCCCTCCGCGACGACGAGCTCTTCGAAGCCGCCAAAGAGCTTCAGGTTCCATACGACCTTGTGAAGTCTGTTCACGACAATGGAAAGCTTCCGGTCGTAAACTTCGCTGCCGGCGGCGTTGCTACGCCCGCGGATGCTGCCCTTATGATGGAACTCGGAGCCGAGGGTGTTTTCGTAGGTTCCGGAATCTTTAAATCCGGAAATCCTGCCAAAAGAGCAGACGCGATCGTAAAAGCTGTCACAAATTACAAAGATAAGGAGATGCTCGCAAAGCTCTCCGAAAATCTCGGTGAAGCCATGGTAGGAATAAACGCCGAAGAGATTAAGACTATAATGGAGGAGAGAGGCAAATGAAAAGAGTCGGAGTCCTCGCGCTTCAGGGTGCCTTCATAGAACATGAAAAAATGCTCTCCTCCCTCGGCGCAGATACGGTCGAAATCAGACAGCTTAGGGATTTAGACGGAATAGATGCGCTCGTTCTCCCAGGCGGCGAGAGCACGACCTGTGGAAAGCTCTTAAAAGACTTAGGGATCATGTCTCCTTTAAGAGAGATGTTAAATAACGGCCTCCCGGTCTTTGGCACCTGTGCCGGCGAGATCCTCCTCGCCGAAAAGATCGACGGAAAATCGTCCGATTACCTCGCTACTGTTCCAATCGACGTTAAGCGAAACGCCTACGGCCGCCAGCTCGGAAGCTTCAACACGGTTTCTGAATTCAAAGGTATAGGAGAGGTTCCAATGACTTTTATCCGCGCGCCGTACATCACCTCAGTCGGCGATGGCGTAGAGATAAAAGCCTGTGTCGATGGAAAAATAGTCGGAGCAGAGTACAATAACGAGCTCGCTATCTCATTTCATCCTGAGATTTCAGGAGAGACTTCAATCCACAGGTACTTTCTTGAAAAAATGGTCAGATAAAAAATTACGAAGCGCTCTCCTGCCTCTCTATCTCGCTTTTAATATCACTTACTACATCCGAAACCCTGTACTTCTTCAGATCGTTCTCGAAATCCTGCTGTGCTTCCGCGAGCTTTCCGTCGAGCGCCGTGTGGATGTTTCTCCCGACAGGGCACTCCGGGTTCGGATTTTCGTGAAAGTTGAAGAGATGGTCCTTGTTCTTCTCGACCGCCTCGTAGACGTCGTAGAAGCTGATCTGATCGAGAGGCCTCTTTATCACGATTCCACCCGGGCCGCGCTTCGTCTCGATAATGCCTGCTGCCGAGAGATCCGACATAATATTTCTGATGATGACGGGGTTGCTGCCGATGCTCGATGAGAGCAGGTCGCTCGTGACTTTCTGCGTAGCGCCGAAGTAGTCGGCAGCTGCCAGTATATGGATTGCTATAGTAAATTTTGTTGAAATCTGCATATTATCTTCTCCTTAAAAATGTAATATAAAACATTTCATCCATTTTGTCAAGCCGCTTATACTACCTTTTTTAAGCTCCTCTTTTGTGATAAACTATTTAGAAAAGAAGGACACGACGAAAGGAGCATCCATGAATATAGTATTTTTAGACAGAAAATCTCTCGGCGATGATCTGGACTTCAGCCCGTTTGAGGGACTTGGAAATGTTACATATTACGACTTTACAGATACAAGTGATCCGAAGCAGGCTGCCGAGCGCTCAGCCGACGCCGATATTCTTATCGTAAACAAGACTCTCGTAAATGAGCAGACCATCGGAGCTGCAAAACATCTGAAGGTAGTCTGCGTCACTGCTACCGGCACCAATAATCTCGACATCCCCTACCTCGAGAGCCGCGGCATCCACTGGCACAATGTGGCCGGCTATTCTACCGACTCTGTCGCCCAGCATACGATAGCTATCGCCCTCTATATGTATGAGCACCTGCCTTACTACGACGAATACACAAAGTCCGGCAGATACGCAGACGACGTGCTCTTCACACATTTCGCAAAGACATTCCATGAACTAAAAAGCAGGCAGTGGGGCATCGCCGGCCTCGGCGCCATTGGACGCAGGACAGCCGGAATTGCCGCTGAACTCGGCTGCAAAGTCGTCTACTATTCTACCTCCGGCATAGACCGCCCTGAAAAATACCCGCGCCTCGACTGGGATGAATTTCTCGCGACATCCGATATCATTTCGATTCACTCTCCATTAAACAAGCACACCGAAGGGCTCTTCGACAAAAGCGCCTTCGCCCTGATGAAAAAAGATTCCCTGCTTGTAAATGTGGCACGTGGCCCTATCGTAGTCGAGCAGGACTTAGCTGACGCCTTAGACAGTGGAGAGATCGGCGGCGCTGCTCTCGATACTCTTTCGATTGAGCCAATGTCGCCTGACAGCCCGTTCCTTAAAATGAAGCACAAGGACAGAATTCTTATCACGCCTCACATCGCCTGGGCCGCCACCGAGTCGAGACAGAGGCTTATGGATATGATCTACGAACAGGTAAAGAGCGAAGTAAGTAAACTATGACAACGATTTTTCTGGCACTTCAGCAGGAGGCCGCACCACTGATAAAAAATCTCGGGCTTAAAGCTTCCTGCGAAAGCCCTTTTAAAATCTACGAGTCCTCTGAGATAAGGCTCATAATAACAGGCATCGGAAAGCTAAATGCCGCTTCCGCCGCCGGTTTCTGTCTGGGAAGATTCGGGACTGATTCACATTACATTAACTACGGTTCTGCCGCCGGCCCATCTGTCCTCACAGGGCGGAGTGTCTTTGCAGCTCAGATAAGAGACTTATCAAGCGGCAGAGAATATTTCCCTGATATAGCGGAGAAAGTCTTTCCTCACGTCTGTCTTATTACTTCGGACACCCCGGTTGAAAATGTAAGAGACTCTCGGGCTGTTTTTGACATGGAAGCCTCCGGCATTTTTTCTGCACTTCAGAAGGCAGTGACTCCTGACAGGATTACAATAATAAAGACAGTAACCGACAGCGGAAATCCGGATTTTTCAAAGACTAAGGAGCTGCTTTCCAAAGCAGCAGCTGATGTCACCTCATACATTAAAAAAATATCGGAGTCAGATTCAGAAAAATCCTGTGAAAGATCATCGAATTCAGATTCTTTCTTCGATGCACTCTGTTCTGATCTCTGCTCTTCTGAGTCCATGAGACTGCAACTCAGGCAGTTTCTGCGCTACAGAAAATCCGCAGGTGAGCTCGACGAATTTAAGCTTAAGATAAAAGAACTGTACGAAAAACACCTGCTCCCCGCGCCGGACAGGCGGCACGGAAAGCAGGTGCTTTCAGTATTAACTGAAATCTGATCTGAATTTACGGACGGCAGAGGAAGTTTTTCTGGCTTACTCCATAGTAGGCGTTGTCGTCTCCTCCTGTCGCCTTATTGGCGAAGTTCAAACCTAAAACCGGCTTTCCCTTCGAATTGAAGGAGTCGAAGGTGTATCCAGCAAACATCTCGACATGGTATATGCCTTTATATCTGCGATTATTTGCTCCTGTCTCAAACAGAAGGTCTCCTACCTGAAATTTTCTCGCCTGAAAGTTCTTGTACGAAGCGCTTGCGACTTTCTTGTGCTTTTTTACAAGGTATTCGGCGAGGCCAGCGGCCGTCGGCGCATATTTCTTGTATAGCATCCGGATTCCCCTGCTCCTGTAGGCTCTCCAGACCAGTGAAGAGCAGTCATAATAGCCCTTCTTCATTCTGTTCTTCTGGCTGTATCTGTTCTTGTTGGAGTAATTTCTATCCCACTTGTAGACTGCGTATCTTAACGGTGTGGTGACATTTACAGCAGTGCCGTATCTGCAGGTAGTCTTCCCGTACTTCGCTGTAACTTTAATAACTGCGGTACCTGTTTTTTTGGCTTTTACTTTTCCGGTCTTTGAAACCGAGGCGATCTTCGGGCTGAGGCTCTTGTATGTGATCTTTATGCCTTTTTTACTCTTGCTGCCCGAAAGCTTAAGCTTTACAGTAGTCGACTTACCTTTGACAAGCATGTAGGATCTTTTGCTTAATGACAGTCCCATTATTGTCAGCTTAAACGAGAGCTTCTTCGTTCCGATCGTGACGTTTACCGTCGTAGTTCCGGTACCAGAAGCCTCAAAACACAGCTTATTGTTCTCAATATAAACATCGTAGACACTGATCTTCTTTCCTGTGTTTGAATAATCCAGATCAATGTCGTCTAAGCTTACTCCGTCAGGAACGCCTTTTAAGACTGTACTCCCATTTACACTGTCATATCCCAGGTAAGAATTCGAAGCCAAAAATGTAAAAGAAGTCTTTTCAAGGGTAATCTTTGAATAATCCACCTGCGGTTCAACCGGTACATCACCTGACGCTGAAGTCTGGCTTGGTTCATCTGCTCTCGCCGTTACAGCGGGAACTGCAGTAAGAAGCATAGCGGACGACAACAGTACTGTAAAAATTCTAATGGGTTTCATGATCTTCCTTGTTTTTTTATTATTCTTTAAAATATTCTACTGAACGCTTTAAGTCTTCGGCAAGGTTCTTTAAGGAGGCAGCAGCGTCGTTTATGATCGTAAAGGTGCTTACAAGCTCCTGCATAGAGGCATTCGTCTCCTCTGTGGATGCGGCGTTCTCTTCGGAAATAGCCGAGAGATCCGAAATGATCTCGGTGAGGGACTTCTTTGAAGTGTTGAGGCCATCTATACGTCCGGCAATCTCATCCACTGCGTCCGCAACACCGTTTACCTTGTCTCTCATGTTACGAAGCTCTTCTCTTGTAGTATTGAGCTTCTCTTCCTGGGCGCTGAAACTGTCGTTCAACCTGCCCATCGTAGCCACTGAAGTCTTGGAATTTGCGAGAAGTCTCTCAACGATCTCAGAAATCTGATCTGCCGACTTCTTACTCTGGTCTGCGAGGTCTCTGATCTCATCTGCTACAACCGCGAATCCTCTGCCGGCTTCTCCAGCCCTCGCGGCCTCGATCGACGCATTCAGCGAGAGGAGGTTCGTCTGCTTCGCAATATCTGTGATAGCGCCTGAGAACTTCGAAATCTCCTGAACTGAATCATTGGTCGAACCGATAGTGTCGCCAATATCGTTGACCGACTGTGTGACATCCTTCGACTGCTCTGCAAGAAGCCTTATAGCATCGACTGTCTTGCTGCAGCTGTCCTTCATCTCACTGGCATAGTCCTTGAGCTGCGTGATATTCTCTGAAATCTGGTCGATATCGGCGTCCATACTGCTCGTATCGTTCGCTGCGGTCTGTACTGAGTCAGCCTGATTAGTGGCTCCCTTTGCAATATCACCTACAGCCGAAGATACCTGATTTGAAGCACTGTTGGCCTGATCTGAAGAGTTTGAAAGATTGGTGCTCGACTCATCAAGTTCTCCCGTCATCCTCTTCGTCTCACCGATGATAGAGATAAGTTTCTCGTCAAGAGTATTAACGTTTCTCGAAATAGTGCCAAGCTCATCATTTCTGTTCTCCATCTTTTTATCGAACCTGATAGAAAGATTTCCATCGGCCAGTGTCCTGATCTGGTCGGAGAGCTCGTTCATATTCTTAGATTCACGGTTCGTTACACGAATGGCGATAACAGTCAGTACAACAAGGAAGCAGAGTGCAATGGCGATCATCATCAAAGTAGAACCCAGTATCTCGTGATCAGCGGCATTCCGATCCTCTGCAACCACGATATATCCTACCGCGTTTCCCTTCGCATTTGTCAAAGTCCTGAAATACGCGCAGTAGTTTCTCCCCTCGATAGATATCGAAGACTCGAAATAACCGTTGCCCCTGGCTGCCTTCTTTAAAATATCTTCAGAAAAAGTGGCGGTGCTCCTCTTCTTTTTGTCCTGCGCGTTCTCTATAGTAGAGAGGGCAGACTTCTTATCGAGGATGATAGTGTAGTCAAATGCGCTGGCTTTCTTCGCATTGTCAAGGATCTTCATATCCTTGTCAGTAACATCGACTGCCCCCTGATAGACCTTGCCATCACTGTCGAGCTCCATCGTATCGTCGGCGCTGCTCATCATGGTCTGATTCATCAGATAGCCCGCAGCCGAAAGCGACTTGGAGACATTCGTGTAAAAGACGGCGTTGATCCTGTTGAGAGACATCAATGTGAGGACCGCTGAATCAATGACCAGGGCAATGATAAACAGCCTGGCGATGTACCCTATCAGTTTCTTCTGCTTCTTTGATTTTGATACTTTCATAATTTTTTCTTCCTTTTATAAAAATCAAGTTTTAACCCTCTAATCAAAAATTTTAATTCATTACATCTGGCTTGTCAATCACTCTTTAACCCGCTATAATGTCATTGTTATGGAGGTTTTTTTAAAATGAATGAAGTCATTAAGAAATTCACAGAAGACCATATAGACGAGCTGAAAAAAGACATCTCCGAGCTCTGCTCTATCCCGTCTGTACTCTCAGATGCAAGGGAAGGTGCCCCATTCGGAGAGGACTGCCGCAAGGCACTTCTTGCAGCCGGCTCTATCTGTGAGAAGTATGGATTTAAGACAACAAACTACGACAACTACTGTATCGCAGCAGACTTTGACGAGTCACTGCCGAAGCATCTCGATATGCTTGGCCACACCGACGTAGTTCCGGCCGGCGAAGGCTGGACTGTCACCGATCCTTTTACAGTCATCGAAAAGGACGGCCGCCTCTACGGCAGAGGAACAAGCGACGACAAGGGGCCTGTCCTCTGCGCTCTCTACGCCATGCGTGCGATAAAGGAATCCGGCATCCCTCTGAAGAGAAATGTCCGCCTGATCTTGGGAAGCGACGAGGAGACAGGTTCCATCGATATCACGAAGTACTATGCGAAGGAGCCGGAAGCTGACTACACCTTCTCACCGGACGCAGAGTTCCCTCTGATAAATATCGAGAAAGGCCAGTTCCGCGGCACTTTTAAAGCAGATGCTCCTGTATCAGACACTGGAGTGCAGCTTATTTCACTAAATGCCGGCGTCGCACTCAACGCCGTTCCAAACCGCTGCCGTATGGAATTTATCGGAACAGACAGACAGATGCTTGAAGACGCCTGTGACAAATTAAAGAAAGAGATTCCGGTAGATGCAGAGATTTCAGATGACACCCACCTTACTATAATAGGTGAGAGCGCGCACGCCTCAACTCCTGAGATCGGCGTGAATGCCGGACTCGCAGGCATCACCCTGCTTAAGTTCCTGCCTCTTTCAAATGACAGGAGAAATACCCTTCTCTCGAAAGTCCTTACGCTCTTCCCTTACGGAGCCTACGACGGAAGCGGACTCGGTATCTCTATGACAGATAAGGAAAACCTTTCCCTCTCAGCCACACTCGACCTGTTCTCTGTCGACAGAGACGGCATGTCATTCTCATTCGATTCGAGGACTCCATTAAATGCCAGCGACGAGAACTGCCTTGCAGTCGCAGGGAAGAAGTGCGAGGATGCTGGCTTTACCTTCGAGACACCTGGCATCGTACCGCCTCACTATGTCCCATCTGACTCAGCCTTTGTAAAAGACCTGCTCAGTGCATATAACGATGTGACAGGTCAGGACGGAAAGGCCATGGGAATCGGCGGCGGCACCTATGTCCACGACATCAAAAACGGTGTCGCATTCGGAGCCGTTCTTCCAGGAATTGATACTCATATGCACGGTGCTGACGAATTTATCGACATCGACAATCTGACGACAGCTGTCGAAGTATTTGCCGAGGCAATACTTAAGATCTGCGGCTGATACGATATTTTTACATGAAAAAAAGCTTTCTGCGGCGTGACACCGCAGAAAGCCTTTTTTATTTTAATCAGTCTTCCTTCTCTGAGAGGATCTTGTCAATACTTACAAGGCGCACGCATACAGTAAATATCTGTGCTGCCTGCTTTAACTCCTCAAGTGGCGGATAGGATGGAGCGATACGGATATTTTTGTCGTCCGGATCCTTGCCATACGGGTAAGTAGCGCCAGCCGGAGTCAGTGTAACTCCTGCCTCTTTGCACATAGCGACGATCTTCTTGGCGCAGCCGTTCAATGAATCAAATGAGACAAAGTAGCCGCCGTTCGGCTTTGTCCACTCGCCGACATCGAGGCCTCCGAGGTTCTTCTCAAAGATATCCCAAACAGCTTCAAACTTCGGACGGAGTATCTCGGCGTGGCGTCTCATATGCTGCTTCATATTTGCAAGATTTCCAAAATAACGGACGTGGCGCAGCTGATTCAGCTTGTCGTGTCCTATCGTCTGTACTCTCATATAGGATCTGACATCGTCGAGGTTCTTCTTCGATGCTGCCATTGCAGCAAGTCCTGAACCAGGGAAGGTAACCTTCGATGTCGAGATGAATTTATAGACAATATCAGGATGCCCGGCTTTACGGCACTCATCGAGGATCTCTAATATCACATCCTGATTCTCCGGCTCATCATAGAGATGGTGGATGGAATAGGCGTTGTCCCAATAGATACGGAAATCAGGAGCTGCCGGTGTAAGGGCGGCGAATCTCCTTACAGTCTCATCTGAATAGCTGTAGCCCTGAGGATTGGAATACTTTGGAACGCACCAGATACCCTTTACTTCAGGGTCATTGTTGACATACTCCTCGACCATATCCATATCCGGGCCATCAGGTGACATCGGAATATTTATCATCTCAGCGCCGAAATACTCAGTGACCTTGAAATGTCTGTCATATCCGGGAACAGGGCAGAGGAATTTCCAGTTGTCAAGCTTACACCACGGAGTGTTTCCACAGACGCCCTTCGAATAGCTTCTCGAGATCTGGTCAAACATGATGTTCAGTGAAGAGTTGCCGAAGATGATCATATCATCCGGGCTCACTTCGCTCATCTCACCCATCAGGGCCTTGGCTTCTGGAATACCATCTGGAACACCATAGTTTCTGCAGTCTGTACCGGTCTGATCGTTGAAATAACTATTGGAATCCAAAACATCCATCAATTCATTGGAGAGATCGAGCTGTGCCTTAGACGGCTTTCCTCTTGCCATGTTAAGTGAAAGGCCCTTTCTCTTCCATGCATCGTACTCTTTCTGGAGATTCTGTCTCTCTTCTAAGAGTTCTTCTTTGTTCATCTCTTTGTAAGTCATAATTTCCTCCAACTAAACAAACCAGTCTACAGTCTTTTTTAGTCTAGCACTTGTCAAATTAATAAGCAATGCGATTTTCTGAAAAAATACACTGAAATACGGCTTTATTTCTGAAAAAAAACACAGTAATACCGTTTTATATGATAGAATAATATAAAGTTTGTATTTGATTTTAAAGGAGACAAAGTATGTATGCTGATGAGGGTGTTATAAAAATAAAGCACGACGTCATGACGTCTGTCGCGAAGCTGGCGTTTGAAGGGACTTTGGAAACGGAGAAGGAATTTATCCCGTTTGAGATGATACCTGGACCGCAGGCACAGTTTCGCTGCTGTATCTACAAGGAGAGGGAGATCATAAGGGAGCGCATCCGCCTTGCCTGCGATCAGGCACCGGGGCCTGTCGACGATGGCAATGTGATCCAGGTTCTCCATGCTGCCTGCGAGGACTGCCCGATCTCATCCTATGTCGTAACTGACAACTGTCAGAACTGCCTTGGAAAAGCCTGCGTTTCGGCCTGCCGTTTCGATGCCTGCCATCCAGGCGAGCAGAGAAGCCACATCGACCCGAAGAAATGCAGGGAGTGCGGCAAGTGCGCCCAGGCCTGTCCATATCACGCTATCGCCGCGCTAAAGCGCCCGTGTAAATTTTCCTGCCCGGTAGACGCCATAGAATACGACGAGTATGGCATCTGCCGTATCAATGACGACAAGTGCATCCGCTGCGGTCGCTGCATTCACAGATGCCCTTTCGGAGCCATCGATTCGAGGAGCTACATCGTTCCTATCATAGAGGCTCTGAAGTCTGACAAGCCTGTTTATGCTATGGCAGCCCCTGCTACTGAGGGACAGTTCGGGCCGAAGATCACTATGAATTCATGGAAGAAAGCCATGAAAGAACTCGGCTTCAAGGATTTCGTAGAAGTAGGTCTCGGCGGAGACCTCACTGCGAAGGCTGAAGCTTGTGAATGGGCCGAGGCCTACGCCAAAGGAGAGAAGAAGTCCACGAGCTGCTGCCCTGCCTTTGTAAATATGATAAGAAAGCACTACCCTGAGCTTGCCGACAATCTGATATCCACCACCGTCTCACCGATGTGTGCGGTTTCAAGACTTATCAAGGCCAAAGACCCTGATGCGGTCTGTGTCTTCATCGGACCTTGCTTTGCGAAGAAGAGCGAAGCCATGGAGCATCACATCGAGGGCAACGCCGACTACGTCGTGACTTACGACGAGATTTCGGCTATCATGGAGGCGAAGGGCGTAAAGCTCGAACCTGACGACGGATACACCTATCAGGAAGCCTCTATCTTTGGAAAGAGGTTCTCACAGTCCGGCGGAGTTACGGCGGCAGTCCTCGAATCACTGAAGGAATCAGACATGCACATTGACGCAAAGGTCTGCGTTGCGAACGGCGCCGCAGAGTGCAAAAAGCAGCTTCTTATGTTGAAAGTTGGCCGCTTTACCGATGACTTCCTCGAGGGTATGGCCTGCGAGGGCGGCTGTGTAGGCGGACCGTCGGCATACCGCGAGAGGATGCTCTTTGCGAAGGACCGCGAGACTCTGCTGTCCGAGGCCGACGACAGGACTCTGAACGGAAATCTCGAAAATTATGACTTGAATTCATTCTCAATGCACAGGTGATATGATTAAAGAATTCAGATTAGATGAACTTAACAGCGGCGATAAGACAGTGGCGGATTTTTTGCGAAAGCATGAAATCCGCCTTATTCTGCCATGCGGTGGAACTGGTGTCTGTGGAAAATGCTCTGTGAAAGTCCTCTTTTTTCATCGAGAAAAAATTCTAAAAACCTTCGACTTCCCCGCCTGCCAGTATACTATGGATAAGCTTCTTAAAAGCATACCCGCTGGATCTGACTGTATCCGATTCGATATTCCGGAAGATTCTGTAATAAAATCTCAAAAGCTGCACCAGTCTGCCTCTGATGGCAGACCTTATCTTGCCGCAGTAGACTTAGGCAGCACGACTATAGAGACAGCTGCCCTCTCCTTAGATGGAGAAGTGATAGGAAGCGAAAGGTGCCGCAACCCTCAGGTAAGCTACGGTGCCGACGTAATCTCACGCATAAAGGCAGCGAGCGAGAGCATGATAGCCGCCTCCGATATGCAGCGTCTCGCCGAGAGCACTATAAGAGGCTCTCTCGAAAAGCTCTCCGCCAGATACAGCCTCGCCGGACTTCCTGAAAAAATCGCCATAGCCGGAAACACTACGATGGGACACCTTCTGGACGGGCAGGATGTAAGTCCGCTCGGACAGGCCCCTTTCGATCCTGGTGATATTTCTCTGAAAGACATCTCGAAGGTATTTTTCACAGATAAAAGGCCTGTAATACTGCTTCCCGGAATCTCCACCTATGTCGGCGGCGACATCACAAGCGGCATTTTTGATCTGGATATAGACAGATCAGATAAACCTCAGATGCTTATAGACCTTGGCACCAACGGTGAGATGGCCTTAGGTGACCGAAACGGCATCTGGGTCACATCCACCGCCGCAGGCCCGGCCTTCGAGGCCGCAAACATAAGCTGCGGAGTTCCCGGAATCCCTGGCGCTGTAAAAAGAGTCACATTTAAAGGACAGACTGCGCATCTTACGTTAATCCCGTGGGATAAGGAACTCTCAAAGCTTCCACCGGGTGTCAGGATGCAGGAAGAACTCCGCCTTAGAGCAAAGCGGCCTGCAGGGATCTGCGGAAGTGGCCTTATCAGCGCAGTTTCAGGCATGAAAAAAGCCGGCATCATAGATGATACCGGCGCATTTACGAGTGATGAGTGGAGAAAATACGGTTTTAAGCTCTGGAAACCATCTCCTGCCACAAGAGGTGAATCCCCTGTCGTGATAACTCAGGACGATATCCACGAGCTTCTTCTCGCAAAATCAGCTGTCAGGAGCGGAATAGAGATTCTTATAAGATCATACGGCACAACCCCTGAAAAAATTTTCCTCGCCGGAGGCTTCGGGAGCGCCCTTACCATAGAAGATGCAGTCTCTATCGGAATTTTCCCGGAAGAGCTCTCTTCTCATATAGTCGCTGCAGGAAACACCTCACTGAAAGGCGCGATCAAATTTTTAAAAAATGATTCTGATGAAACCAGGCATCGCCTTGCGGCGATAAAAAATCTCTCACACGAAATCGTTCTTGGAGACGACTCTGACTTCGAAGACCTTTTTATCAGGCATATGAGTTTCTAGCGGGACGCCTTGCGGCGTTTCTTCATCTGGTACATCCTGTTGTCAGCGAGCTCATATACCATATCTGGAGTCATGTTGCTAAGCTCATCTGACGATGAAACTCCGTAGCTGAAATTGATATCGTATTTTCTTTTAGTACTGATACCTGCTTCCATTTTTTTCATTTTGTGGAGAGCTTTTCTGACAAATCTGCCTTTTCCCGCATTTATAAGGATTAAGAATTCGTCTCCTCCCATCCTTACAACGCTTCCGATATCTTCAAAGCAGGTTGTCAATATATCCGCGCAGTCCTGCAGCAGGCTGTCTCCAGCCGCGTGTCCCATCGAGTCATTTACGGTCTTAAGCCCGTTTACATCGAGGCTTATGACCTGATACTCTGATTCGGATTCCTTCAGCTTCTTAAACCTCGCATCGATCCAGGCTCTGTTGTGGAGTCCGGTCAGCACATCAGTATATGCCAGTTTTTTCAGAGCCTCCTCCTGTGCCTGCTCTGAGAAGTAGGTATTCACCTGATTCAGGTAGATAAACATGATAAGAATTATAAATACAACTGCTATATACGGCATTATCGAATGAAACAGTATCCTGTTGTCTAAGATCATGCTTTTTTTGATGTTGAATCGGATCACATCACAGACAGCTCCAGTCAGAACGATATAAATACTGCAGCGTTCGAGCAGATTCCCCCGTGTCCTCTCCTGATTCTTTGTACCATAGATCAGCAGGCAGGTATCGGCAAGCATCACCATCTGGAACAAAAAATAGAAGTGAATCGGATTGACTATCGATGTGTATTCTACGACAAAAGCAGTCGCAAAGAATACCGCCATGATCACAAAGCTTAAATGCGCACAGAAATTACGTTTTTTATCGGGATTTACCCCCCTGATAAAAATGCAGAGTTCAATGAACGGCAATGTGGAAAAGTACAGTATCAGATGTTCAAGCCTTGTATTGGCCTGGTATGCAGTTGAAAAAAGCTCTATGACGCCGACTCTGCAGAATGTCCATACTCCGATTGAAAAAGAGAGAAGGGATGCCGCAAGAGGCTTCTCCCACCTTCTCTTCAAAACGAAAAGAATAAAAGCCACGAAAAGCATTATAATCCCATTCATAAAGAGGAAAAATCCTGCGAGACTTGAAATGAGATCTATGCTTATGTAACTCGAGGAGATCTGACTTGCCGGGATAACGTGAAACTGGGGAAGGCTCACAAAAGCATCGTCAAGCCCCGGACTAATGATAATCCTGCATTGTTTTCCTGCCGCATCCTCAGGAAGGCTTACCATGTGTGTCGCTCTCCCTGGTACTCCTTTCGATCCGTCAGGTTCCTTCAGATACGAGTATGTGTATCTGCCGTTTATATACACTTCGACATGGGCATAGTCCGTTTCAAACACGAGGATTAAATTCTTTCCAAATGTAGTCGGAATCGTATTATTCAGCTCGATCGTATCACCCGCCTCAATTCGTTTTGGGAAGCGGAATCTGTTTAAGTTGACATTCCTGTACGTTTTGTCGTTATAGTCTACACTCCAGCCATCTTTGAATAAGATAGGCCTGCTTGCGCTAATCTTTCCTAGTCCGAAGACAAAAAGCATAACCATCATTAAAGAGACCGCAAAAGCCATTACGCCCCTGACTGGAGAGACTTTTTCCCTGCTGTCTTCTAACATTCGCCCCTCCCTTTCCTCGATTCAAACTTCATCTGATACATTCTCTGATCGGCGAGCCTGTAGATATCCTCACCTGAGGCATCTTTCAGCTCATCCGAATATGCATAGCCATAGGCTGCATCCACAGTGATATTGATAGGAAGACTGGCGCTTGTCTGTCTCTCGAGATTTTTCATTCTCTCAAATCTCTCTTCAAGCAGACCCTCGTCCATGATATTTTTATCGTAGACAACCATGAACTCATCTCCGCCCATCCTGCAGATGATGCCCGCATCTGAGAATACATTCCGAAGGATCTTTCCAAAAGTCTTCAGATACAGATCTCCACCGGCATGTCCGAACTTATCGTTGGTTTTTTTCAGGAAGTTCAAGTCCATGTTGATAATCAGGTAATCCTCATTTACCGAGTCGAGTGCGGAAAGCGTCTCTTCACCGCTGTTTCTGTTCGAAAGCCCTGTCAGGTCATCGTGATAAGCAAGAGCACGAAGTTTCGCTCTCTCCTCATAGTTGTATCTCTTCTCGTATAATCTCAGGACATAGCCAATCAGGATAAGGACCACCATCGTAATGAGTTCTAAAGGTATTATAATCCTTTCTAAAATATTCGGACCCATGCCATTCGTCTTTGAAAAATAGAAATAAATCAGATATGCAAGAGTCGCCGCAATTATTACAATGACACTGCCCTCGAAAAATTTTCCTGAAAGAGACGACTTTCTCCAGTATTTGATGGACATAAGTTCGAGTACAATAACATCAAACAGGATAATCAGATGAAAAGGAAGCAGGAAAACGTTTACATTTGCAATATAGAGTCTCTGGCAGATAATAGCCGCGATAAATAGGGAGGCATCCAGAAGAATAGATAATGAAAACGATATCTTATAGAATGCAGAAATCTTCTTAAAGGTTCTGAGCACAAGAGCAAGGAGTGGAATAGAAAATATGTACAGTGATAATAATTCGACCAGACTGTCGACTCTGATATCCTGCGTAAACAGCTCGATAGACTTCATGCTGCAGAACGACCACATACCGCTCGTCCCGCTGAAAAGCCCGATCAGAGCCAGGTCCACAAAGCCGGGATCAACAAAACAAAGACCGCTGGCAGCACAGGTTAATACAGCACCCGCCAGGATCAGAAACAGTGAGATAAATGTCCCGACCGACC
The DNA here is from genome assembly GCA_003862155.1 of Lachnospiraceae bacterium. Taxonomy (GTDB): domain Bacteria; phylum Bacillota; class Clostridia; order Lachnospirales; family Lachnospiraceae; genus Weimeria; species Weimeria bifida. The sequence goes on along the minus strand of QOUV01000006.1, from coordinate 69,174 downwards.
TCTCCTGCACGAAGTTCTCCATCGTATTGTTCGACGGTGTAATCTGCACCTCCGGAAGGCTTACTATAGCGCCATCCTCTGAAGCCATCTCCATGATCTTCAGCGTCACGCCATAGTTTCTCTGTGGAAGCTGTATAAAGTGATATCCGCTGCCCAGAAAGTCTTTAGTCCTGTAGTTGTCGCTGTCGTAGCCATAATAGTACAGAAGCTCTTCTTTTCCACCTGGCTCAATGACACTGACACGAAGAGATGACAATCTCGAATAGACTCTAAGAGTCAGTCTGTTCTGGAAATTCTGCTTCGATACGATGTCAATCTTTTTCTTCATCGTGATCACATCATTCTTCTTAGAATCCAGATTGATAAAGCGTTTGTCATCTAAAGATACGTTGCTGTAAGTCCTGCCCTGAAACTTTATCTGCCAGCCCTTGTCAATCGGGAATACAGAGTATCCCCCTCTTTTTGACAAAAAGAACCATATGACATTTATCACCAGAAATGCTGCAAATGCAAACAGAAAGACAGCGATGATTTTTTTTGTATATTTAAAAATTCGTGTATTCTTCTTAACAGCACTTTTTTCCATTAAAAATCCCCTGTTATAAAACTCCTATTGTGATTTTACCACAGACAGGGGACTTTTAAAAGCTTTAATTAGCTATAGCAAACGAAAATTCGCACTTTACAGCCATTTTATCTCCCACATAGGCAGCCCCCTCTGCTATCCCCACATTTTTTTTAAGATTTATAAGTCTGCACTCGATTCTCAGGATATCCCCAGGCCTTACCGGTGCCCGGAATCTTGCGTTTTTTATGCCGCCAAACATAGGGATTCTGCCCTTGAATTCATCAGAAGTCATTATCGCGCAGGCGCCGCACTGGGCTATAGCCTCAAGAGACAGTACCCCCGGAAACACCGGATACTCTGGAAAATGTCCGGCAAAGACCGGATCATTCCTGCTCATAAGTTTCTCACCTACAGCCCACTGCTTCGGTTCGTAGTCAAGTATCCTGTCAACCATTATCATCGGCTGCCTGTGCGGCAGGATACGCTCGATATCATCACAGGTCAGAATATTGGGATTTTCTCTTACAAGGAGTCTTTCCATAGGATCACACCTTTCTCATCAGGATGCAGGCGTTGTGGCCGCCGAATCCGAGCGAGTCGCTCATCGCGATATTTACATCCTGCTTTATACCCTTCTTAGCCACATAGTCGAGATCGCAGTCCGGGTCGGCCTTATCTAAGTTTGCGGTAGGCGGGATGAAGCCCTCTTCTATCGTCTTTGCAGTAAAGACACCTTCTACACCGCCGGCTCCGCCAAGAAGATGGCCTGTCATAGATTTTGTAGAGGAGATCTTTAATTTCTCTGCGTGCTCTCCGAAAACTGCATGGATTGCCTTTGTCTCGGTCAGATCGTTTAACTTAGTCGAAGTTCCGTGCGCGTTTATATAGTCGACCTCTTCCGGCAATACTCCTGCGTCCTCAAGGCAGAGCTTAAAGACATCTGCAGCTCCCTCTCCGCTCGGGTCAGGCGATGTGATATGGTAGGCGTCGCAGTTTGCCCCATAGCCTGCGATCTCGCAGATGATATTGGCGTGGCGGTCATAAGCATGCTGATACTCCTCAAGTACAAGCAGTCCGCAGCCCTCTCCCATTACAAATCCGCTTCTTTCGGCGTCGAACGGAATCGACGCCCTGTCCTTATCATCCGACTTCGTAAGCGCTCCCATATTTGAAAAGCCGCCCATCGCAAGAGCTGTGATGCAGCTTTCAGTTCCGCCGCAGATCATCATATCTGCATATCCATCCCTTATCAGATGGAAGCTGTCTCCAATAGCTAAGGTTCCTCCTGCACAGGCCGCTACCGGGCAGGTTGCCATGCCTTTAAGGCCGTATCTTATAGCCACCTGGCCTGCTGCCATATTTGCTATAGACATCGGGATAAAATATGGTGATACCCTCTCGAATCCCTTGTCCATACCTCTTAAATGCTGCTCTTCGATCGTCGTAAGGCCGCCGATTCCACTCGAAATATCGGTGCCAAACTTCTTCGGATCAACTCCATCTGCGAGCGAGCCGTCTTCATCGATAAGCCCTGCATTTTTCATTGCCTCATCAGCCGCAGCTACCGCGTACTGTGTGAAGATATCCATATGGCGAGCATCTTTTTTCTTCATGTATTTAAGCGGATCAAAGTCCTTTACCTCGCCGGCCAGCTTAACAGAAAAATCCGGCTCCGAAAATCTTGTGATCGGCGCGATCCCTACTCTGCCGTTTTTTATATTTTCAAAGCTCTCCTCAACCGAAAGGCCACACGGGTTAACTGTTCCAAGTCCTGTGATTACAACTCTTCTGCCGGCCTTCGCCTTGTCTCTTATCTTTCCACTGTCCATTACATTCCTCCATCGACTGTCAAAACACTGCCGGTAATATACGATGCATCTTCTCCTGCCAGAAATGCTGCAGCAGCTGCCACTTCTTTTGGCCTTCCCATTCTCTTCATCGGAATCTGTGAAAGCAGGGCTGTCTTTGCCTTTTCAGGGATCGCTTCAGTCATCTCTGTCTCTATCATGCCCGGCGCGATGCAGTTTACTGTGATGCCACGCGATGCGACCTCTTTTGCAAGTGACTTCGAAAAGCCTATGATCCCTGCCTTAGATGCCGCATAGTTCGCCTGTCCTGCGTTCCCATAGATGCCGCTTACACTTGCCATATTAATAATGCGTCCCCATTTGCGCTTTATCATGCCGCGCAGCATTTTGTGGCTCATCAGGTAAACACTCCTCAAATTCGCTGCGATGACTGCGTCGAAATCATCCGGCTTCATCGTAAGAAGCAGACCATCTCTTGTGATCCCGGCGTTATTTACAAGGATATCGATGTCTCCTGCTTCCCCGGCTATCCGCTCGACGTCTTCCTCTTTAGAAAGGTCACCAGAGACAAGGATTGCATCCTGCGTCAGGTGACTTTTTAACTCTTCAAGCTTAGCTGTATTTTTGTGGCAGTGGAGGACGAGTTCATATCCTCTTCTATCAAATTCTCCGGCGATCGCGCTGCCGATCCCGCCGCTCGCGCCGGTTATCAGTACTCTTTTCATAGATTAAATTTTCCTCTGTGTTAAGGCGCGGCACTCTTCTCAAAGGTTTTCAATATCGTACGCCGTATTTATGGTTCTTATCGAAATATCCTTGATATCAAGCGCTTTTGCGCATTTTTTTACAAAGCCGGAAAGTGTCTTTCCAGGTCCGATCTCGATAAAATCGTCGCAGCCCTCTTTTAAAAGTGTATCGAGGCTGTCTTCCAAGCGGACAGGATTCTGTACCTGCCTTACGAGAAGGTCTGTGATCTTCTTATGCTCGTCGCAAAGAAGCTTTACTCCACCGTCATCACCCGTCGCGTTGAAAAGTACCCGGCACCTCAATGGTCTGATGTCCGCCTTCGGCAGGTATTCGGAAAGAGCGTCCCCGGCGCTTTTCATATACGGAGTGTGGAACGGGCCGCTTACCTTGAGAGGGATCACCCTTCTCGCGCCGGCCTCCTTTGCGGCAGCGCCTGCTGCAGCTACTTTATCCTTCTCCCCCGATATTACTATCTGTCCCGGGCAGTTGTAGTTGGTCGGATAGCAGCCGCTCTTTGAGCAGATCCGCTCTAATTTATAAGGATCAAGTCCAAGCACTGCGGACATTCCCCAGTCTCCGCCTTCGCCTGCTTTTTTCATAGCTTCTCCTCTGTACGCTGCCGCTCGAAGCGCGCTCTCGGCTGAAAACGCGCCGGCTCCATAGAGCGCTGAGTACTCGCCGAGTGAGAGACCAAGAGTAGTCTCCGGAAAGATGTTTTTTGCTTCGAGAAGCTTTGTTACGCCGATCGCAAAAGCCACGAGAGCCGGCTGGGTATTTTCTGTCTGAGTCAGCGCATCATCTTTATTTAAAAAAATAACATCCTTAAGGCCAGGTTTTATGCGGTCTGCCGCGTCGTAGACTTCCTTAAACACCGGATATTTTTCATAGAGGTCTCTTCCCATTCCGGTTGCCTGGGCTCCCTGTCCCGCATATAAAAAAGCTGTCTTCATGCCTTACCTCCATTGCAGATGTCTTCAATGATCTCACGCACTGGTCTTATCGATCTGATCTGTCCTGCAGACTGTCCTGCCATAAGGCTTCCCGTCTTTGTGTCGCCATCGAAGACCGCACGTCTTAAGCTCCCGAGCGTGAATTTTTCGAGTTCTTCGACTGAAGCTCCCGCCTTCTCGCTCTTTATGTACTCGCGTGTCATGTGGTTTTTTAAGACTCTGACCGGTGTTCCGCCGATCCGCCCGGTAACCACAGCATCAGTCCCCTTTGCCTTTATCAGCGCATTTTTATAGTTTTCGTGTATCGGGCACTCGTTCGATGCGAGAAGTGCTGTTCCGACCTGCACTCCGCAGGCTCCGAGATCCTTTGCCGCAAGAAACTGCCTGTGGTCTGCGATTCCACCCGCTGCGATCACAGGGATATTTACTGCGTCGCATACCTGCGGCACGAGCGTCATTGTCGCCATCTCGCCAATGTGTCCGCCGCTCTCGCTTCCCTCGGCTATGACCGCATCCGCTCCGTCGCGCTCCATCATAACCGCAAGCACTGGAGCCGCAACCACTGGAAATACCTTTATCCCGGCTTCCTTCCATTTTTTCATGAAACGGGCAGGATTCCCGGCTCCAGTCGTAACAAACGGTACATGCATCTTGGCCACGAGATCCGCGATCTTTTCAATCTCCGGGTGCATAAGCATCAGATTTACTCCGAATGGCTTTTCCGTAAGACTTAAAGCCTTTTCTATCTCCTGCTTTATGCGGTCACATGAAAAGCCGCCTGATGCTATAAGCCCCAGCCCGCCGGCATTTGAGACGGCCGCCGCAAACTCTCCTGTCGCAATATTTGCCATCCCGCCCTGTATCAGCGGGAATTCTGTTCCTGTAATATCTCTTAAATCCATCTGATTTCCTTCCCTCACTTGTAAGTGACAAGCACACTGCCCCAGGTGAGCCCGCTGCCGAATCCGCTCAGGAGCGCCGTATCTCCGGGAGAAAGCATTCCCTTCTGCTCCATTTCATCGAGCAGGATAAAAATCGATGCACCGGAGGTGTTCCCGATGTGGTCTACATTGCAGTAGAACTTCTCCTTCGGAAGCTTCATCGCCCTTACTACATGGTCTATGATCCGCTTGTTCGCCTGATGACAGACAAAGTAGTCGATATCATCTGTACTAAGTCCTGCCTTTGAGACAGTCTCTTTGATGCAGTAAGGCAGGATCTTTACCGCAAAGCGGAAGACCTCTTTTCCGTCCATTCTGATGTATGATCTTAAATTCTTTGCGCCCGGGCAGTTTATCGCAAGCGAGCTCTCTGCGCCAAGAGTGGAGGCATATGGCCCCTCTTTTGTCGTCATTACGACTGATCCCGCCCCGTCTCCAAACAGGATATTTGTAGTCCTGTCCGCCGGATCTAACAGCTTTGAAAGTTCCTCTACTCCGGTGACCAGAGCGTACGGCTTCTTTTTGTCCTGATTTGCAACAAGATACGACCTTGCGATTTCAACCGCATAGGCAGCGCCGCTGCAGGCCGCATTGATATCGATATATGGGATGTCTTTTGAAAGTCCAAGTGCTGACTGCATAAAAGATGCGACAGACGGTGTCGAGTAGTCTCCTGAAAGTGTTGCAGTAAGCACGAGTCCTATCTCATCCTTTGAAATACCGGATTTTTCCAGTGCCCTGCCTGCTGACTCAACGGCCAGAGAATTTGCACTCTCCCCCTCTGCTGTGAAGTGCCTTTTTTCAATACCTGTCCTCTTTTTTATCCACTCGTCACTCGTCTCCTCGATCTTTGACAAATCGTCATTTGTGACGACTCTCGACGGGAGAGCGGATCCGGTGGATATTATTTTTACTCCTGTCATGATTAAATTCGTCTGAACTTTCTGTGTCTGTCTGCAAGAAGCTGCGACGGCGACATCTTTTGAAGCTCCTTTAAATTCCTGTAAATTGCCCTGTCGAGTTCATCGTAGACTGTCACAGGGTCAAACGACGCCCCACCGAGCGGCTCGTCAATTATCTCGTCTGCCATTTTATTCTGGTAGAGCTCGTCAGCCGTCAGATGCATCAGCGAGCAGGCTTCTGTTTTTTTCGATGTGTCTTTGAAAAGGATACTGCAGAACCCTTCAGGTGAGAGCACCGAATAGACTGCGTATTTTAACATAAGGATTCTGTTTGCGACTGAAAGTGCCAGCGCTCCGCCGCTGTTTCCCTCTCCGGTCACAACTGATATCACAGGAACTTTCAGGTGGCTCATCATCGCAAGTGACCTCGCGATTGCCTCGCCCTGTCCGTGCGCCTCGGCCTCCATTCCCGGATACGCTCCCGGCGTATCGATAAAAGTGATGATCGGGCGGTTGAACTTCTCAGCCTCTTTAAACATTCTCATCGCCTTGCGGTAGCCCTCGGGAGACGGCATTCCAAAGCGGCAGGCCACATTTTCCTCGACCGTGCGTCCCTTCCTGTGTCCTAAGACTGTGACCGGGATTTTATGAAAAAGTGCTATGCCTCCGTAGATTGCCTCGTCCTCGTCGCAGAGGTGATCTCCTCTCTGCTCGAAGAAATCCGTAAACAGCGCCCCGATAAAATCCTTGATATGAGGTCTGTTCGAAAGTCTCGCAATGTAGACATGATCCTCAGGTGTCAGGTCACGGCACTGATCTAAAAGGTCGCTCCTCAGTTTTTTCAGATGGTCGATCTTCTCTTCGTTCTCGAAGTATTTATCTTCCTTCCCGGAAACGTTGAGCTCCTTCTGCTCCGATTGAATGTCCTGTATCTTTTTATCGATTCTTTCGGTCTGCTCGAAAATCTTATCTACCATGGCGTGCCTCCCGTGACTTTGCAGCCGTGAAGCATCAGAAGCTTCGTAAGCGTTTTCTTAAGCTCGCTTCTCTCGACTATCGCATCTACGAATCCGTGCTGATAGAGGTACTCGGCTCTCTGAAATCCCTTCGGGAGTTTTTTGCCGATGGTCTGCTCGATTACACGCGGCCCGGCAAATCCGATAAGCGCTCCAGGCTCCGCCAGTGTAATGTCGCCAAGCGTCGCAAAAGATGCGGTAACTCCTCCTGTCGTAGGGTGTGTCAGAACGCTTATGTAGAGGCCTCCGTTCCTCGAAAACTCCTCCACCGCGTCGGCCGTCTTTGCCATCTGCCAGAGTGAAAACATTCCCTCCTGCATCCTGGCTCCGCCCGATGCTGAAAAAATCACGAGCGGAAGCTTATGCTTGTCCGCGGCTTCGATTGCTCTGGTTATCCTTTCACCAGCCGCCTGGCTCATTGAACCCATGAAAAATCTGCTGTCGAGGACTACTGCGACTGTCTTTACACCTGATATCTTTCCGACCGCTGCAACAGCTGTCTCATTCAGATGGGTCCGCTCCTTTACACTCCTTAATTTTTCCTTATATCCCGGAAAATTCAGCGGATCATCAGATGTGATGCCACGGTTTATGACCTTAAAGCTCTTGTTGTCAAAGATCAGCGAAAAGCGGTATCCTGCAGAGACGTTTTTGTACTTTCCGCAGACCGGGCACACATAGTAGTGGCTCTCCCACTGGCTCCTTCTCGATCTCCTGTGGCACCCTTTGCACATCTCAAAAGGGTCTGTGTCAATGTATTCTTCTGTCATGCGTTCTTACACTTCTCAATCTCATCCATGATATCCTGAACAGTAACAAGCTTAGGGATATCCTCATCAGGAATCTTTACTCCGCACTCATCTTCGATCGCCATCTGAAGCTCTACCACTGCGAGTGAATCCGCGTCGAGATCGTCTACGAGCTTTGCCTCCGGCTTTACGTCCTCCTTATCGGCATCAAGGTTGTCAGCAATAATTTCCTGTAATTTTTCAAAATCCATGGTAATCTCCTTTCAAATAGTTTAAGATAATTTAGTCAAGTTTTTTAAAATAAAAACGTTTTAATTAAAACAGTATGAAGTATATGTCATGTATAAAAAAAAGTCAAGGAAAATTTAACTAAAAAATAGTTTACAAAATCTTTGCATTTTAATCAGCTCAATGGTACAATAGTTTCAAAAGTTTTTATTTTTTAGTGGAGGAAATATGCTGCAGGAAGTTCTTCATAACGTATATAATAAGCTTCGTCTGCATTTTTATACGCAGGTATATTCTAAGTTTGCTGATCGCGAGGCCACGCTTACTACGGTCGAGACATTTTCGATGGAGGCTATAAATACCTTAGACCATCCGACTGTAGCGCAGTTCGCGAGCGCGATGAAGATTTCTGCGCCAAATGCTGCTTACAGAGTCTCGAGCCTTATCAGAAAGGGCTACCTGAGGAAGATTCAGAGCAAGAAGGATCTGCGGACATATTATCTTGAACCAACACCAAAGTATGAAAAGTATAATCAGGTAAACGAGGCCTATATCAAAGTCGTAGCAAACCGTGTCAGGGAGCGTTTTTCTGAAGAGGACTACAACAAGTTCACAGAGATGCTCAATATAATTGACACTGAATTGATGCCAGATGTAGATTTTATTGGAAAAGGGGGTAAGGCCGATGCCGGAACAGAAGAAGAAACAGACAGTAAGAACACAGATTAGTACTGTGGTAAATGACAAGCCCTGCGGAAGGATAGGTGTGATCTTTTACACTCCGTCCACATCCATCGGCCCATCCAGGGATGCTTTTTTCAATGATGTTTATAATGGCATAGTGATGGAGGCCGCCAGATTTGACGAGCACATAGAAGTAGTCAGACATTTTTCACAGATGAACGCCACCGACCAGTCCAGGGATATCGAAGCTATGGCGAAGAGCGGTATCAAGGGTCTTATCGTCGCGCCGATTGCCGATCCCCTGGTCGCAGAAACTCTGCGGAAAGTGTCTGAGAAGGGTATTCCTGTAGTTACCGTTCACACTGATATTGAAAACTCAGGGCGTATTGCCTATGTAGGCACTGACCCCTACAAGGCCGGAAAAGCCGCAGCCGCCCAGATGTGCCAGATCTGCGATGCAGATACCGAAGTCGGCATTGTGACAGGTTTCCGCCGCATCAAAGTACACGAGGAACGTATTAGGGGCTTTATGGATTATCTTAAGGACAATCCGAAGAACCTGACTGTGGATTCGATCGGCGAATGCCGTGATGAAGATTACAAGGCTTACGAGATCGTTCAGAAGATGAAGACAGACCACCCGGGCATCTCGGCATTTTTCTTTGCCACCACGAATGGCGTATATGGAGGATGCCGTGGAATATTTACGATGACTACGAGGCTTAAGTTCCACGTGATCACTCTGGGTGTTTACGATTCCACAAGAGAATACATCAGAAAAGGACTCATAGACTGTGCAGTCTATCAGAATCCTTTGAGACAGGGTATAGATGCTGTAAGGATTTTAGCTGATAAGGTTTTCGAGGGACGTGAACCGGAGAACGAGATCACGTACGAGGAGCTCGCCATAAAGACACCTGAGTGCCTTTATTTGTGAGAGTTCTCTACGATCTGATCCATCAGATCGATCACATCGTCCCGTCCCTGTCCTGTCACGGATGAGAATGGAAGTATTATTATGCCAGATGGAGCATGGGTGTTCGCACTTATGCTCTTTTTTATCTGGCTGATATTTTTTTGAAGCTGACTGCGCTTCAGCTTATCTGCCTTTGTAGCGATGATCACTGTTTCGATCTCTAAATATGCGAGATAGTCTATCATCTGAAGGTCCTGTGCGGTCGGCTCGTGCCTTATGTCTACGATCAGAAAAACAGCCTCAAGCTGCTCAGATGCAGTCAGGTACATCTCGATCATCCTGCCCCACTGCTTTGACGTCTCCCTTGAGATCTTCGCGTAGCCGTATCCCGGGAGGTCTACAAGGTAGAGTTCACTGTTTATATTGTAATAGTTGACTGTCTGTGTCTTTCCCGGTGACGAGGAAGTGCGGGCGAGTGACTTTCTCTGCATGAGGCAGTTAATAAGCGAAGATTTTCCCGCATTAGAACGACCGGCGAACGCCACCTCAGGGTGAACGTTCGCCGGTAATTTACTCGTTATTCCACAGACGGTCTCTAATTCAACCGACTTTATTTTCATGCGCTTTCCTTTTCAGACTTCTTATCCTCGATAGATACGACCTTATCGGACTTGCGCTCCTGAAGGATAAGATGCTCATCTACAATGTCCTTTGTGATGTTGAGCTCATGTACGCCATCCTCTGAAGGCATGTCATACATGTAATCCATCATGACTGTCTCCATAATGGCACGGAGTCCACGGGCTCCGGTCTTTCTCTCAAGTGACTTTCTGGCGATCTCAACCAGCGCGTCATGGTCGAAAGTGAGCTTTACATCGTCAAGTGCAAAAAGTGCCTGGTACTGCTTTACAAGAGCGTTCTTTGGCTCTGTAAGAATTCGTACGAGATCGTCCTCTGTCAGAAGATCCAGTGAAACATCGATAGGAACTCGTCCGATGAACTCAGGGATCAGTCCGAACTTGATGAAGTCCTGCGGAAGTGCGAGCTTTAAGAGCTCACTCTCCGACTTCTCGGAATTGCTGACGTCTGATTCACCTGCTGCAAATCCTATGCGTCTCGTATCGAGTCTCGACTCTATTATCTTGTCAAGGCCTTCGAATGCTCCTCCACAGATAAAGAGGATGTTCGTAGTGTTTATACGAAGAAGCTCCTGCTGAGGATGCTTCCTTCCTCCCTGAGGAGGAACAGATGCCTCTGTTCCCTCGAGGATCTTGAGAAGGGCCTGCTGAACGCCCTCACCTGATACGTCTCGGGTGATGGATACGTTCTCGCTCTTCTTCGTGATCTTATCGATCTCGTCGATATATACGATTCCAAGCTCTGCTCTCGGGATGTTATAGTCAGCTGCCTGGATAAGCTTCAGAAGGATGTTCTCGACATCCTCACCTACATATCCTGCCTCGGTAAGTGTCGTAGCATCTGCGATGGCAAACGGCACTCCGAGAACTCTGGCAAGTGTCTGTGCGAGGAGAGTCTTTCCTGAGCCGGTAGGACCGAGCATCAGTACATTACTCTTCTGCAGCTCCACGTCAGTCTTCTTTGCGCTTAAGATCCTCTTGTAGTGGTTATAGACTGCTACTGAGAGAACCTTCTTCGCCTCATCCTGTCCGATAACATACTGGTCGAGAAAAGCTTTAAGTTCCTTTGGCTTCTGAAGATTTATCTCGAGTGTGTCCGATACATCTATGCTCTTGAACGGGGAGTTCTCAGTACCGAGCTCCTCGTCAATGATCTCATTGCAGATATCCACACACTCATCACAGATATAAGTACCGTTCGGTCCTTCGATCATCTTCCTGACTTCGGACGCCTTACGGCCGCAAAATGAGCAGCGAATTGGTTCTTCAAATCTCTTGGGCATGTGTTTACCTCCTGTATCTCCTGTCATCAGGCCTCACGGCTTGTGATGACCTTATCAATAAGACCATAATCGCGGGCTTCCTCAGCTGTCAGGAAATGATCACGGTCTGTGTCGGCTGTGATCTGTTCTATCGTCTTTCCAGTATTCTCAGCGAGGATCTGATTTAATCTCTTCTTAGTCTTTAAAATGCTCTCAGCTGCGATCTCGATCTCAGTAGCCTGACCTCTGGCTCCGCCTGAAGGCTGATGGATCATGATCTCTGAATTCGGAAGAGCCATTCTCTTGCCCTTGGCTCCGCCTGCCAGAAGAAATGCGCCCATAGAAGCTGCAAGTCCTACACAGATCGTAGAAACATCGCACTTGATATACTGCATTGTGTCATAGATGGCGAATCCCGATGTAACTTCACCACCAGGAGAATCAATGTAGAGATGGATATCCTTGTTCGGGTCCTGTGACTCAAGGAAAAGGAGTTCAGCAACAATAACAGATGCTGAATCCTGATTTACCTCTCCTCCAAGGATAATGATCCTGTCTTTTAAAAGTCTCGAATAAATATCGTAACTTCTCTCGCCTCTGGACGTCTGCTCAATGACGTAAGGTACTAATGCCATACTTTAGTCCTCCTTATCAGCTGACTTCTCGTCTTTCGTCTCGTCCTTCTTATCTGCTTTCTTGGTAGTTCTCTTTGCTCTCTCTTTTACATTGTCCATGACGAAGTCAATGGCCTTCTCCATCCTGATCTGCTCTTTGAGTGAATCAAGCTCGTCAGGCTGTGCGTTCTTCTTTAAATCCTCAGCCTTCATGTTGTACTGCTTGGCCATGTCTTCGATTCTCTTATCGACATCCTCGTCAGTAGCTTCAAGATTCTGCTCCTCAGCGATCTTCTCAAGGCAGAGAGAAGTCTTGATCCTCTTGATAGCCTCAGGCTTTGTGTTCTCACGGAACTTCTCGATAGTCTGGCCTGAGTACTGCAGGAACTGCTGGAATGAAAGACCGCTCTGTGCAAGATTTCTGGAGTAGTCATTGATGATGTTGTTTACCTGGGTATCTACCATAGCATCAGGCAGATCCATCTCTGACTTCTCAATGATCTTCGTTAAGGCTTCGTCCTCTTTAGTACGCTTAGCCTCGTTCTCTTTTCTGACTTCGAGCTGCTTTCTGACATCTGCCTTGTACTCGTCAACAGTATCGAAATCAGTAGTATCTGATACATACTCGTCATCAAGAGTAGGGATCTCGTCAGTCTTTACCTCGTGAAGAGTGACAGCGAAAACTGCTGCCTTTCCGGCAAGGCTCTTCTCCTGATAGTTCTCAGGGAATGTAACATTGACATCGAAGCTGTCTCCAGCCTTGTGTCCAACGATCTGATCTTCGAAATTATCGATAAATGAGTGTGAGCCGAGCTCGAGATTGTAGTTCTCAGCCTTGCCACCGTCAAAATGCTCTCCATCAACAGAGCCGTCAAAATCGATAACGACCTTGTCTCCGTTCTCAGCTGCGCCGTCCTTTGTGACTGTACGTGCGTTTCTCTTCAGCTGAGCCTGGATGTCCTTCTCTACCTCTTCATCTGAAACTGAGGTATCGATCTTTGTGACTGTGACTCCCTCATATTTGCCAAGTGTAACTTCTGGCTTTGTAGCTACTTCTGCTGTAAAAATGAAGTCCTTGCCCTTCTGTATCTGAGTGATCTCGATCTTCGGTGATGATACGATATCGAGCTTTGACTCGTCATAAGCCTTAGGATATTCCTGTGACACAAGGATGTTTGCTGCGTCCTCATAAAATACATCATCACCGTAAATCTTCTCAACTACCTGCATCGGTACGTGTCCCTTACGGAATCCACGGATTGAGATTCTTGACTTCTGTCTGTCATATGCCTGCTTTATAGCCTTGTCAAGCTCTGCTGCCGGCACTGTTACAGTGATCTTCGACATATTCTTTGTGTCTAAGTTTTCTACCTTTACGCTCATTTGTGTTTTTTCCTCCTAAATATCCGGGCTTTTGGCGAAAGAGACAATACGCCCGTGCAATCGAATATAAATTATAACACACAGATATCCTGTTTGCAAGGTTGTTTTGGAAATGGGAGCGCGAACAGCGCAGGAAAAATGGCGACTGTAATTGCTTTATCGGCGCTGGGCACAAAATGGTGGCTCACTTGAATCGTTCGCCACACATTTGTGCTCCGGCGCCGTATTGTCATTTATCAATGAAATCTGACTAGAGGCCTGTGTATTATTGCATAAGTATGTGAACACTTCCCGATGGATGTGTAAATGAACATTGTGTTAAAATCCACCAGACTGGTATGCTCGGGCTATCACATATGAGGGTTCATAAAATGCACTGCAATTATAATTATCAATTACATCACATATTGCATTATTATACACGCGAATTATAGCATCTGAATAATCTTCTTTTGAATTCATCGTGTCTACAATCAAGCGCTGATAAACATCTCCCATTTCCAGTGGTGTCGGAATTTTTTCAGCTAAATTCTTGTCCACCTTAGTTATATCACAATCTCCAGTTTGAAGATTATATTCCCCACTGAAACCACGTCAAGTTATAAATTATCAGCATATAACCAGATGTATGCAAAAAAACTCCCCAACCGCTTTCGCGGCCGGGGAGCGTGGTTTTTTATTTAGAGAATATATTAGTTCTCGTGGTTGATTGCTGCCTGTGCTGCCGCAAGACGAGCGATAGGTACACGGAATGGTGAGCATGAAACGTAGTCGAGACCGATCTCATCGCAGAACTCGATTGATGAAGGATCTCCGCCGTGCTCTCCGCAGATACCGCAGTGAAGATCTGAACGAACCTTCTTACCATTGTCAACAGCGAACTTCATCAGCTTGCCAACACCGTCTGTATCGAGACGAGCGAATGGATCTGACTCGAAGATCTTGTTCTCATAGTAAGAATCGAGGAACTTACCAGCGTCATCACGTGAGAAACCGAATGTCATCTGAGTAAGGTCATTAGTACCGAAGCAGAAGAACTGAGCATCCTTAGCGATCTCATCAGCTGTAAGAGCAGCTCTTGGGATCTCGATCATAGTACCAACTTCATACTTCATGTCTGAACCAGCCTCAGCGATAAGCTTGTCAGCTGTATCTGTAACAGTCTTCTTGACGAACTTGAGCTCTTTCTCCTCGCAAACGAGTGGGATCATAATCTCAGGAACCATGTTCCAATCCGGATGAGCCTTCTGTACAGCGAGAGCAGCCTTGATAACAGCTGTAGTCTGCATCTCAGCGATCTCAGGATATGTAACAGCAAGACGGCATCCTCTGTGACCCATCATAGGGTTGAACTCCTTTAATCCAGCGATGATGTCCTTGATCTGCTGAACTGTCTTGCCCTGAGTCTTAGCAAGCTTCTCGATGTCTTCCTCAGTCTGTGGAACGAACTCATGAAGAGGTGGGTCTAAGAATCTGATAGTAACAGGGTCGCCTTCCATAGCCTCATAGAGCTGCTTGAAGTCGTCTTCCTGATACGGCTCAATCTTTGCAAGAGCTTTCTTTCTCTCTTCAACTGTATCTGAGCAGATCATCTCACGGAATGCATCGATTCTGTTGCCGTTGAAGAACATGTGCTCTGTACGGCAGAGACCGATACCCTGAGCACCGAGCTCACGAGCTTTCTTGGCATCACGTGGAGTATCAGCGTTTGTACGAACCTTAAGTCTTCTGTACTTATCAGCCCAGCCCATAACACGAGCGAAATCGCCGGCAACTGAAGCTTCCTTGGTAGCTACATCGCCCTGATAGATGTTTCCTGTAGAACCATCGAGTGAAATGTAGTCTCCCTCGTGGAATGTAATTCCAGCAAGAGTGAACTCCTTCTTCTCCTCGTCGATATTTGTGATATCTGAGCATCCTGATACACAGCAGGTTCCCATACCACGGGCAACAACGGCTGCGTGTGATGTCATACCA
This sequence comes from Lachnospiraceae bacterium, assembly GCA_003862155.1. Taxonomy (GTDB): domain Bacteria; phylum Bacillota; class Clostridia; order Lachnospirales; family Lachnospiraceae; genus Weimeria; species Weimeria bifida. Next base: position 53,791 of record QOUV01000006.1, on the reverse strand, counting down.
CCACGTACTGTAAGGATACCCTGAGCAGCGTTCATACCCTCGATATCCTCTGGAGATGTCTCAAGACGAACAAGGATGACTCTGTCGCCCTTTCCGCCGATACCCTGCTCCTTAGCGTCCTCAGCTGTGAATACGACCTTACCAGCTGCAGCACCAGGAGATGCTGGAAGAGCTGAACCGATCTTCTTAGCTGCCTTAAGAGCTGCCGGATCAAATACCGGGTGAAGAAGCTGATCGAGGCTCTTTGCTTCGATACGTGTAACAGCTGTCTTCTCATCGATCTGTCCCTCATCTACGAGGTCGCATGCGATCTTGATAGCAGCCTGAGCTGTTCTCTTACCGTTACGAGTCTGAAGGAACCAAAGCTTTCCTTCCTCGATAGTGAACTCCATATCCTGCATATCGTGGAAGTGGTTCTCAAGGCCGGTAGCGAGCTCCATGAACTGCTTATATACATCTGGCATAGCCTGCTCAAGAGTGCTGATAGGCTGCGGTGTACGAACACCTGCAACAACGTCCTCACCCTGTGCATTGAGGAGGTACTCACCGAAGATACCCTTCTCACCAGTAGCCGGGTCACGAGTGAATGCAACACCAGTACCTGATGTGTTACCCTTGTTACCGAATACCATGGTCTGAACGTTTACAGCTGTTCCCCAGTCGCCAGGGATATCGTTCATACGACGATATACGATAGCACGTGGGTTATCCCATGAACGGAATACTGCGAGGATAGCGCCCATCAGCTGATCCTGTGGATCCTGTGGGAAATCTTTTCCAAGAGCATCCTTGTAGATCTTCTTGAATCTCTTAACGAGTTCCTTTAAGTCATCTACATCCATCTCGACATCATACTTGATGCCCTTCTTAGCCTTAACGTCGTCGATCTCCTTCTCGAAGAGAGACTTGGAAACTTCCATAACAACGTCTGAGTACATCTGGATGAAACGACGATATGAATCGTAAGCAAATCTTGGGTTTCCAGTCTTCTTAGCGAAGCCCTCAACTGCTACATCGTTAAGTCCAAGGTTTAAGATGGTGTCCATCATACCAGGCATAGATGCACGGGCACCAGAACGAACTGATACAAGAAGCGGATCGTCCGGATCGCCGAATTTCTTTCCGTTTACTTCCTCGAGCCACTTAAGGTTCTCCTCGATCTGATCGGTGATCTCCTTAGTAAGGCCCTTACCATTGTTATAGTACTCTGTGCAAGCTTCTGTTGTAATAGTGAAGCCGTGTGGAATCGGCATATGCAGGTAATGTGTCATCTCAGCAAGGTTGCAACCTTTACCGCCGAGAAGATTACGCATGTCTGCTCCGCCTTCTTCAAACTTGTAGACCCACTTCTTTGCCATTTTATTTCCTCCTATATGAAAATAGTTTGATTTCGGTGCGTCCTCTAAAAGGGGTCTGGGCGCACCCTTTAAAATTATATCACAATCCAGCCATTATGCAAGTATTATCAAACCTTAAAGATCGACATTGCTTCGTTGAGTACCGTAAGCTGATCCTCGAGGTCCTTGATAAGTTCGCGTGACTTGTTGACTTCCGACTCAAGTTCTGCGGCCATACTCGATGTCTCCTCGGTCGATGCGGCATTGTCTGTGGCATCGTCGTTGAGTGACTCGATGTTATTCTTGATGCGGTCTCTCTCGCCTTCCATCGTGTGGATATTTTCAGAGATGCTGTCTGCCGAGGTAGAGCAGTTGTCGAGAGAAGTCTCTAATCTGACAAATGTCTCCCTCGTTCTGTTGAACGCGTCTACCTGTTCCTGGGAAACGCTCTGCATCCTCTTCATGATCTCAACCTGCTGCGTCGAGTTCTTTACGAGCTCTTCGACAATCGAGTTGATAGTCTTTGCGGATTCGTCAGACTGGTTTGCAAGATTACCGATCTCTTCGGCAACAACTGCAAATCCTCTTCCTGCCTCTCCTGCTCTTGCCGCTTCGATAGAAGCATTGAGTGAAAGCAGATTGGTCTGCGATGCGATATCAGATATCAGATTTGCGGCCTCTGCGATCTTTGCGACCGAATCTGAAGTCTGCTGTGTCTGTGCCGACATCGTCTGGATATCGTCCATAGTGGCCTTGTTCTTTTCGACGAGTTCCTGAAGAGTATTCTTAGACTCCTTTGAGCACTCCATCATATCAGATGCATTGCTGTCAAGTGCAGCAACATTGCTTGACGAATCATCGATGTTTCCAGAAAGTGTCTCGATCTCGCTTACAGCATCGGCTGCTGCCTTAGCCTGATCAGTGTTGTTCTCTGCGATATCATTTACAGCACTCGAGACATTTGAAATGGCATCCGACATACTCGAAAAATTATTTGAAAATTCTTCGATGGATTTCTTCAGTGACTCACAGGCATTCGAAGCTCTCAAGATCATATTTTCCATGTTCTTCTGAGCTTCGTTCAGGCCACGTCCGGTATCTCCGAATTCGTTCTTCGTTTTTACTTCTATGCTCTCCCTCAAATCTCCCTTCGCCATTCTCTGGGCAAATTTCTGGATATTTGTAAGAGGTGCCACTGTCTTCTTTCCCAGGGCATATGATAAGAAACCACTTACGACAATACAAATAGCCATGACGATAAAGGTCACGAGTGTCATAATCCTGTTCAGGCTGCTTAAGGATTTCTCAGTAGCTGCCATCTCTTTGTTCATATCGTCTGTGTAGTTTCCTGTGGAAAGCATCCATCCCCATGGTTCGAACAGCTGTGAATATGCCAGCTTCGGAGCGACTGTCTTTCCATCGGCCTTAGTGAAGTAGAACTCGTTGAATCCACCCTTCTTGGATGAAGTGCAGGACTTTCTGATCATCTGTATGATCATATTTCCCTTCTTATCCTGCAGATTCTTACGGTTCTTTCCCTGCTGTTCGGTCAGGATCGGGTGCATAACGAGGTTGTAGTCGAGATCGTCGATCCAGAAATATCCGCTCTGATCATCACGATATCTGAATCTCTTGATATCCTCCTCTGCTTCCTTCTTCGCCTGCTCCTCTGTCAGATCTCCGTGCCTGTAATCGTCGTAATCCTTCTGCACGATAGAGATCGCCGACTGAGTCTCAGAAACTATCTCACGCTTGTAGCCGTCGAGCTTTGCCTTGTGATATACATCCATCGAACGCTTAAACGAAACATTCAGCGAAATGATAGATATCGCACTGACTACAACTGATACAATGATCACGATCACAAGGTTCATCATCATGATCGATCTTCCGACACTCCGGTAGCCCTTTGTCTTCTTGGCCAACCCCTCCTGTTTACTCATTCATTTTTCCTCCTGGTTCCCAAAAAACTTTTCTGCGCAAAATTGCGCTACATTCTATATTGTATATCATTTCACGCATGAAATAAAGGCCTCCCGCCAAAAAACGAAAAGCCTTTAAAAATTTATTTTATGTATCAGATCAGTTCTCTGAGTTTCAGATAGTCGTAGAGGAACCGGGCACTCCTCTCGACGCCTAAGTCCGATGAAGACAGGATCAGCTCGTAGTTGTCAGGGCTCTCCCACTTTCCGGTCGAATAGGCGTTGTGATAAGCTCTCCTCGTACGGTCGTGGCGGGCGACTGCTTTCTTCGCCTCGCTGTAATCCATGCCACGGACTTCCATGATCCGGCTGATGCGGTTCTCGATATTTCCCGTAATAAAGAAGCGGACAAGGTACGGATAGTCTTTTAGGATCTCGCTTCCGGCTCTTCCGATAAGGACAAACGACTTTCCTTCTATGGCCTTATCTCTTATGTACCGGAACTGTGCACGGGTTATCATCTCCTCAGGAGAATTTGAAATTCTCAAGTTCATCGCCTGAACCGAACGCGATCTCAGTGGGTTTGGGACCTTCTCGTCATATTTTCTGTATTTTTCGGCATCGATTCCGAGCTCCTTCGACATCGAGTCGAGCATCCCGCGATCCAGAAAATCTATGCCGAGCATCTCGGAGAGCCTTTTTCCGATATTGTGTCCACCGCTCCCGTAAGTACGGCTGATAGTAACAAGAAGCTGTTTGTTCCCCATAATTGACCTCCTTTTACATGTATCTTACAAAAATAAATACCGTTGAAAATGCAAGCACTATAACAGTAGCAACTGCAGCATATCTGCAGTACTGCCCCCAGCCTATCGGGTGTCCGGCCTTTGCAGCTGCAGAAGTTCCGACTACATTTGCGGAAGCACCAATAGGAGTAGCCGAGCCGCCAATGTCAGTTCCAAGCGAAAGTGCCCAGGCGAGCGTCGTTACAGGTATTCCCTGCGAATGCGCGAGTGCTTTGATGACCGGGACCATTGTAGCCGAGAAAGGGATATTGTCTATAAAAGCACTAGCAACTCCTGAAATCCAGATGATTATCGCCACCATCGCATAGCGGTTGCCACCTGATACCTTTGCGATAAAACCGGCGACAGTCTCTAGGATTCCTGTCTCCTCAAGTCCTCCGACTACGATAAAGAGTCCTACGAAAAACAGCAGTGTCTTGTAGTCTACGTTCTTAAGAATCTCCTTCGCATACTTTATCTGTGAAAGAAGAGTAAGCGCCGCGATAAATACTCCGATGAAAGCCACAGTAAGTCCTGTACTTCCGTGTGTTATCAGAAGAACTACAGCCAGTGCAAAAATCAGCGCACTTTTTATAAATTCGCCCTTATCCTTTATCGCGCTCTCCGGCGAAGGCAGTTTGGAGTAGTCGATCTTTTTCTTATTTGACCTGAGCTCTTTTCGAAACGAGAGGAAAAAGAATACGACAGTTATTCCAAGGCTTAATACTGCTATAACTCCTGTGTTTGAAAGGAATTTAAAAAATGTAAGTCCGAGTGAGGTCCCGATTATAATGTTTGGCGGATCGCCGCTCATCGTGGCGCTTCCACCCAGATTCGCACAGAAGATCTCGGATATGATCATCGGAACCGGATCAAACTCCAGCATTTCCGAAAGCTCTACAGTGACAGTCGCGAGGAAAAGGATAACGGTGATCGAATCGATAAACATCGAAAGTCCGAAAGACATCAGCATGAACACGACGAATATCCGCATCGGCCTGTATTTTACGAGCTTTGCCAGCTTCATGCAAAGCCACTGGAAAAATCCGACTCTCGCCATGCCTGCTACCATTATCATCATACCTGCGATAAAAATTATCGTAGACCAGTTGACACCGGTTGAAGACGAGCCGCTCTCCGATGAGACATGCCAGAAATCTGTCGTAAATACAGACGACAGGTTTAAAGTCCGAAGGAGTGCCGCCCCGTTTCTCATTTCAATGCCAAAAACCAGCACTATCGTAAGTGCCGCACAGCTTAATGTAACGATGTAGTGCTCTATCTTGTCCCAGAGGATGAGTCCAAACATCACCAGGAAAATAAGCATTGCAGTAATTTCCGCTGCCATTGCCATTACCTCCTTACTAAAAATACATTTACACCCCGCCTCTTTTATTGGATCATCATCCAAAGTTTTATTATATTTTTACATTTTACTACTTTAAATTCTAAAAATAAAATAAAAACTGATTTTTTGTATAGCCAAAATTGTTAAATTGTTGTTGTCCTTTAATGCGCGGGTGTGCTATAATCAATTTGATAATCTTTTAGATTAATGCTTCATACAGGAGGTGTTATGAAAATATTTTCCAAGAAACTCACAAAGGACGACCTGGCTGATCTTATCAATATCAATAAGCTGAAGAGCATTGTTGATAAACCATTCGGCCTCGTCAGATCGAGAAAAGAAATCTTGCAGCAGAAGAAGGAGAAAACAGACATGAAAAAATTTATCAAGGGACTTCTTATCTTCGTCGGTGTTGTTGCTGTTATCTGCGGCGTAGCTTATGCTCTGTACCGTTACTTCACACCTGATTACGACGACGCTTTCGATGATGACTTCGATGACTCTTTCGATGATGACGACCTCTTCGAGGATGACGCTGACACCGAAAAGGCCTGAGTTTACTGATCTTTAGTTTATGGATGACGAGCCTTCGACAATTTTGCCGGGGGCTTTTTTTATTACTGCAAAGTGAATTATGAAAAAGAATGATATAGTTACCGGAAACGTGATCGACACCGTCTTCCCATGCACTGGAAAAGTGGCGATAGAAGGAACAGACAGAGTCGCCTCTGTAAAAGGCGTCATACCCGGCCAGACAGTTGAGCTCCGTATTACCAGAAGCTCTGTAGACAATACGAAGGGCGAGCTGCGCCGCATCATTAAAGAAAGCGATATTGAATCAAGCTCACTCTGCCCCCACTTCTGCTATCCAGGTGAAGACGGCGACAGGTGCGGAGGCTGTGTCTACCAGACTATCTCGTATGAGGATGAGTGCCGCATTAAAGAACACCAGATCAGAAAACTCTTTGAAAATACAGTTCCTTCATTCGATCAGGTCTTCGAGGGCCTGACTCCGAGTGATTCGTGCACAGGCTATAGGAACAAGATGGAGTACAGCTTTGGAAACCGCGTCTATGGCGGCGGGCTTGAAGTCGGGATGCACAGGAAGGGAGCTTTCTACGATATAGTATCGGTGCCGGGATGCACGATCTGCGATCCGGATTTTGGGTTGATAATAGATTCAACGAGGAGATATTTTAAAGATACGGCCTTTTACCGCAAGGGAACTCATCGTGGATACCTGCGTCACCTTCTGGTGAGGCGCGCCCATTTCACGGGGCAGATCCTAATCGACCTTGTCACGGCCGACTATCTGCCTGAAAGCTGGTCTGACGACTCGAAAGACTCCTTGCGCTTCTCACCTTTTACCGATAACCGCGGCGGGCTTACCGAAGAGCATCCTAAGATGACTTCCGAAGAGATATGTGATGAAAAAGAGCTTCTCTTGGGCTATGTATCCGTACTTAGATCTTTAAATCTATCCGGAGAGATCGCAGGCATCCTCCACACTAGAAATAACTCCTTGTCAGACGCTGTAATAGATCAGGGGACCGAAGTCCTGTACGGACAGGATCATTTTTACGAGAAGCTCTCCGGGCTTTCGTTTAAGATCACTCCGTTCTCATTTTTCCAGACGAACTCTGCCGGCGCCGAAAAGCTCTACGAGAAGGCTGGCAGATACCTGCTTGAAGCCTTAGGCGGCAGAAAGCCACGCGAGGTATTTGACCTCTACAGCGGGACAGGGACCATCACCCAGATCATCTCGCCTTACGCTGATCACGTGACAGGTATAGAGATCGTTAAAGAAGCTGTAGATGCTGCAAAGGAAAACGCCGCCGCAAACCACATCACAAACTGCGATTTTCTCTGCGGAGACGTATTTAAAGTGCTCGATGGCATCGACGAAAAGCCGGACTACATTATCGTAGATCCGCCTCGCGAGGGGCTTTCGCCTAAAGCCTTAAGGAAGATACTCTCCTACGAGGTGCCTTCACTTATCTACATTGCCTGTCAGCCTGCCTCGCTGGCGCGCGATATCCCGGCATTTTTAAACGAGGGCTACAAGGTAAGCCATATTTCCTGCGTCGATATGTTCCCAAGGACGGCAGGAGTCGAAGTCATCGCCCTGTTTACAAAAAAATAACAGCTCTTCCGCCAGGAAAAGCTGCTTAAAATGCATTATAAAATCTTCTTCCCGTTCAGATACACTTCTGTGATCTGGGCGGGTTTTCTGCCCGCAAGGGTCAGGGTGATGCCATTATCTATATGGTATTCCTCCCTTGTCCTGTTCTGCTTTAAGACTTTAAGGAAGTCGATAAGCACAGACGGCAGGAGCACCGCTTCAAAGTGCTCCGCTGCCTGTTTTCCCTTTATTCTCTGAACTTCTTTTATCAGATCTTCACGCCACATTTTTTAAATGATCCAGTTATTCTTATCAAGTGTAACAGTTGAATATGTCGACTGGAATATCTTAGCAGAAATCTGGTCAGATGTCACGTCTTTATCTGAATCGCGCAGTACGCTCCATGTCTTGCAGTGCTCATTCGATGCGAGACTGTCGTTTTCCTTCTGATCCTCGTCAAGTACTATAAGAACTATAAGTCCTGCCTCGAAGAGGTTCTTTACGACATTGGCGTAGTCCTCACCGCTCTGCGGGTGATAGAAATAGGTGTGGCGGCCTGAACTTGTCAGCTTAAATTCTGCCTCTTCTATCTCATCGACCGAAGTGCCGTCCTCAAAAGGCCTGAACTCAACGACAAGAGGTGACTGCCAGTTGAGGGCGCTCCTTGCCGCGCGGTCTGCTGCGTAATGGCGCTTCTTCGTGCCATCTTCGAGCTTCGTAATAACGCCGCAGGCTGATGTCATATTAGTGATCCTGTCGATAAGGATCAGCTCACCCATGGTGCGGTATTTTGAAAACTCTGATGCTATGACAGGCTCGGTCACAGCGATCGTTACTACTGCGATCTCGTTCTTTTTCAAGGTATCGGTGCTCTGATGCTCTCCGGTATTTATGTCGATCTTGTACTTTATCTCTGTAATAAGTCCTGGAATAAGCTTGGTGCCAAGTTTTACAAGGAAGTTCTTTCCAAGTGTCAGGCTGTCGTCGTCCATCCAGAGGACCTCGGTCTCAAAGCTGTCAGCTGCCTTTAGGTCAGTTCCCGATTCTATAACGCAGCCTCTCGATACATCCACTTCCCTGTCGAGCTGGATCGTAACAGGCTGTCCTTCTACTGCCGACTCCTCACTGTGATCTGCGACTATTATTCCCTTTACATGGGCTTTCTCACCGCTTGGAAGTGAGCGTACCTCGTCTCCGATCTTTACTGTGCCGTGTTCTATCTGGCCCTGGAAACCTCTGAACTCGTGGCTCGGTCTGCAGACACGCTGTACCGGCATATAGAAGCCCTTTTCATTCTCCGTGGCCTCGTCGATATCTACTGTCTCTAGGTAGTCCTGAAGGACAGGTCCCTTGTACCAGTCCATATTCGAAGAGCGCTTCGTGATGTTGTCTCCCTCGGTAGCTGATACCGGGATAATGACTGCACTGTAAAGTGAGAGCTCTTTTTTGAGTTCTTCGATCTGCTTCTTTATCTTGTCAAATGTGTCCTCAGAGTAATCTGCCAGATCCATCTTGTTCACAGCGAAGACAAAATATCTGATGCCCATCAGTGCGCAGATTCTCGCGTGGCGTCTGGTCTGTACTAAAACGCCTTTCGTCGCATCGATAAGGATTATCGCAAGATCTGCAAATGAGGCGCCGCAGGCCATATTTCTTGTGTACTCCTCGTGTCCCGGAGTATCGGCGCAGATGAAGCTTCTCCTGTCTGTCGTAAAATATCTGTAGGCCACATCTATTGTGATACCCTGCTCACGCTCGGCCTGAAGTCCATCTAAAAGGAGTGAGTAGTCGATATCGCCGCCACGGCTTCCGACCTTAGAGTCGAGCTTCAGCGCGTCCTCCTGATCTGCATAGAGGAGTTTTGCGTCATAGAGAAGATGTCCGATAAGTGTTGATTTTCCGTCGTCAACGCTTCCGCAGGTAATAAATTTAAGTAAACCGCTCATTAGAAATATCCCTCCCTCTTACGTTTTTCCATGCTCGCTGCACCGCCATCTTTGTCAATGATACGGCTCGTTCTCTCGGATTCTACTGCACCAAGTGTCTCTTTTACGATCGCATCAAGAGTGTCTGCGTCGGATTCAAAACCGCCTGTAAGAGGGTAGCATCCCAAGGTACGGAAACGGATCTTCTTGTGCATTATGTCTTCCGGCTTTAAACCTAGCTTCTTTACGATCCGATCGTCGTCTACCATGATAAGGTTTCCGTCGTGCTCGATGCACGGGCGCTCCTTCGCATAGTAGAGGGAAACGATCTCTAAGTTCTCACGCTTGATGTACTGCCAGATATCTTTCTCTGTCCAGTTCGAGATAGGGAAAACCCTGATGCTCTCTCCCTTGTGTATCTGCGTATTGTAGAGCTTCCACATCTCGGGTCTCTGATTCTTCGGGTCCCAGGCCTGCGCTGAATTTCTGAATGAGAAAATTCTCTCTTTGGCTCTCGATTTCTCTTCATCACGTCTGCCGCCGCCGAAAGCTGCGGTAAATCCATAGGTGGTAAGTGCCTGCTTTAAGGCCTGTGTCTTCATTATGTCTGTATAGGAAGCACCGTAATCAAACGGGTTTACCCCCTTCTTTACTCCGTCCTGATTGATCCACTCGATCATGTTCAGACCATATTTTTTGGCCTGGGCGTCGCGGAATTCTATCATCTCATGGAATTTCCATGTCGTATTTACATGTAAAAATGGGAATGGCGGCTTCTCAGGGTAAAATGCCTTTAAAGCCAGATGGAGCATTACCGTGCTGTCTTTTCCGATTGAATAGAGCATTACCGGCTTTTCACACTCGGCAGCTACTTCACGAATTATATAGATGGCCTCTGCTTCGAGCGCATCCAGATGTGATAACTTACTCATTGATATTTCCTCTCTGAAAAATTTCTAATAGGCGTTTGAATTCCGGCTGTCAACGCTTATAACCTTTTCACCGCCGTCCGGTGTCTTTATACGCCAGTTGTAAATAAAGCCGTTTCTCTCCACTGTCATCTGCGAGCCGCATCCTCCGATGTCTGCACCGAGATAAAAGCTTATCGCCGTTACCGGGCAGGCTTTGAGGCATGAGGTACATCCCCAGCAGTCTCTTACGTCTTTAATAAATGCCTTGTTTTCCTTATCAAGCCACAGCAGATTGCCAGGACAGGCGTCGCTGCATCGTCCGCATCCGATACATTTATTTCTGTCGATCCTTATGCTCATGTATCCGCCTCCATTTCCTGCGCTTCGGAGTGTAAGTATCCGCTCCTTTTCACCAGCGGCCTGTAGATCACCTTTATCTTTTTGTCTTTTAAGACTGAGTTTACATAGCAGAGAAACTTCGCGTCCTGTACAGGGTGATCTGCATTCTCCCCGAAAATATGCCATCTGGTCTCTTTTCTTGCAGAGAGGTGGGCGATAAGTGCCCTGCAGACCGTAAGCCGGTCCTTTAGTTCAAATATTTTTAAAAGATCATACATGTCATCTGCCCTGAGACGCCCCGCGAGTTTTTCAATCTCCTCGATGCGCCTTTCTGCGATCTTAAGCCCCGCTTCGTTGTAGCGGTAATCGCTTCCGATGCCTCCGGCGTATTCATCCATGGTCTTCTGCATTGCCTCTTCGGCCTGCTCACAGGTGATCGTCGAATCCGTCCGGTTGAAATGATCCAAGTAGCTTTTAAAAATATCCGCGGACTTTAAATTGTCTGACGGCTTGCTGTTTTCCAAGTCACTTATCACTGTCTTCGCAGCGATCTCTCCCTCTGCAAGAGCTCCGGTAACATATTTCTGTGGCGCCCCGCCTGCCACGTCTCCTGCCGCATACAGTCCTTTTACTGTCGTGCGCCGCCCTGTATCGACCCAGAAGCCTCCGGCCGTGTGTCCGCCTACGACGTACGGCTCTGTCCCATCGATCTCGACGTTGTCTTCTGATGGGCCCCGTCCCGACTCTATCCACTTAAGCGTCTGGGAAGGTGCCATGTTAAGGTATGCCTTGTAGAGGTCGCTTTCAGCTTCCTTTGAAATGCCTTTTGTCTTAAGGTAACACGGACCTCTTCCGGCCCTCTTCTCTTCGACTGTTCCGTAAATTCTCTCAGGAGTTGTAAGTCCGTATTTTGTCTCGTAGACTTCTCCGTCGGAATTTACCTGCTTCGCATGTACGCCCTGTGCAATAGTGCCTGTCGGCGCTATCGTATCCTTACATCGCAGGGCCACGAATCTGTTTTCAAGAGTCGTCATCTCGGCTCCCGCCCTGATTCCCATCGCGTATCCTGCTCCGGTGTTAAATGGCGGATACCACATCTTATGCCTTGAAAATCCGGGATTATTCGGCCGATAGAGCCCTGCTGCCCCGCCAGTCGCAATGATCACAGCGGACGCATCAATTTCAAAGAATTTCTTCTCCCTCACGGAAAAGCCATACGCTCCTGTGACAGAGTCTCCTGATTTTTTAAGATCAGTGATATTTATATGGTTGATGACTTTTACATTTTTCTGCCGGCAGACGTTTTCAGCTAAAATCGGCTTTATGTTCTCGCCATTTATCTTTACGTTTCTCCAGCCTCTCGTGACGTAATTGCCATCCCTGTCTTTTAAGATCACAAGTCCCTTTTTCTCGAGATCGTGCGTTACGGCATTTACTTTCTCTGCTATCGTAAGCAGAAGATCGTCTCTTACTATGCCCTCTGCGTCTTTTCTCGCGTACTCTACATAGTCCCCCGGAGTATGCCCATCCGAAATATAGGCATTCAGGGCGTTTACTCCGGCAGCGAGGCATCCGCTTCGCTTAATGTCAGCCTTCTCTGCCACAATAACCTTATATCCGGAATTCTCCCCAATATAGGACGCTGCGTAGCATCCGGCGGTTCCGCCTCCGATTATCAGGACATCGGTATTTAGTTTTTCAATTTTAATATCACTTATTTTCATCTGCTGCTTCTTTTCCAAATCAAAATGCCATAAGTGCGAGAACACCGGCGACTGCTGATACGAGAAGTGGAAGGAGGTTTCCAACCTTTTTCCTGTTCATAACAAATATATCTGCTGCTTCTATAACAACCGTCACGATAATTACCAGTCCTTTTCCGAATCCAAGTGCCGCGCCGGCTGCGACGTTAGTCTTATACATCGTAACCATTACTCCCAGGAGCAGGCCGGCGATCACAGGATTTATCCACCTGCTTACAAACTTGAAAAACGAAACATTTTCAAAGGTGCGCATGATCCAGTAGACTACTCCGAATACGATCCCGGACGCTGCGACGCTTATCGCAAATCCGGCGACGGCTCCGGCTGCACCGGCAGCTGCGCCGCCGCTTCTGGCCCCGATCAGATAGCCGACTCCCGAGAGGATCTTTGTAAGTATAGAACCCGGAAGAACATTGGCGATCGGAACTAAAATCCCATAGAAGTCGTTTTCATTTACAAGTCCGGTATTTACAAAGAGGCCATCGGCAACTGAGAGATACGCGTCGCCGCCTCCAAATGACATAAAGGATGAAACATACCCGCGCAGGATGTACTCAAGTCCTCTTCCAATGAAAAGTACTGCGGGAATTGTTAAGACTGCTGCAAAGACAAGCCATACGATATTTTCTTTTATAAGAGAAATGTACGCACCCTTTGTAACCTTTGCCTTTGCTCCCCTTGAAGCTGACTGATCTTTTTTACTAAAAAAATAACTCTGAACTGCGAAAACTACGATCATTACTGCAAACGCGAGCATCAGGATCTGGAAGGTCGAAAGCTTTATCATATGGTCTGAGATGCTGTTAAATCCCAGGAGGCTTACGAGGCTCTTCGATCCTGTCAGCATAAATGAGGCTGTGATTATAAGTATGTTTGCGATAAAGTTCCTGCTGCCCTCTTTTCTGGCTTCCTTTGATACTTTGACCGCATACTCTGCAAGAAGGCTTGCTATGAATGCTCCGATGCCTATTGAAAGAATCCTTATAACATTGAGTGATGAGACATCGTTTCCGGAAAGAAGAGCTAAGATAGTCACCGTAAGAGCTGCTCCCGGAAGAGCCATGAGAACTGCTGAAAGAAGCATTCCCCTGATCCCAAATGACCTGCGTCCGACTCCTGCGGCTATCTCTACAGGAAGTGCACCAGGTGTGGCACAGGCTGAAACCACTGCTTCGTCGTAATCTTTTTTATCTACGATCTGCTGGTCGTCAACTACTTCCTGCTCGATCACAGGAATCAGTGCGCTGCCGCCACCGAAACCGACAAGTCCGATCTTGAACATAGAAAAGAGAAGTTTTGCAATGCCAGTCTTCTCTTTGACCGAACTTCCGGCCGCTGTAATGGCTGTCTGATCCATGGTGTACCTCCTTTTCTTTATTCATATAAATCCTACTTGTTTGATATGCTTTGTATTATATCTTATTTCCTACTAATCAGGTAATATTTATATGTTATATCTGGTTAGAAGTTTTTCTTATAACACTCGTGCGTGTTTTCGGCCAGGGCAATTCATCTGCAAAAAAACCGCCAGTGGAAATATCCACCAGCGGTTTTCAGGATTTATATAAGGATTTTTATTATTCGTCGTCTTCTACTTTTCTTACGAGCAGATCATATGTACCATCGTTGTTGTCTATAAGCTTTAAGATCTGATGTCCCTCTTCCTTGACGCTTCTCGGTACGTTCTGTACGGGCTCGCCATCGTTCATGTGAACTGAGAGCACCTGACCGTCATCCATTTCCTCTAAAGCCACCTTTGTCTTTACGAAGGTGACAGGGCAGACAACATCTGTTATATCAACTGTCTCGTCTATTTTAATATCTGATGTATCAGCCATCGGCTTCCTCCTTTTTATTCTCACTTTCGTTGTAAACTTTCTTTATCATGTCGTCGAACTTGTCCTGGCCGTATCTGTCGATAGCGAACTGGAGTCTGTCGCCGGCTTTCGCATTATTTTTGAAGAAATCGATCGTGGCGTCGCAGAGCTTGAAGAGTGTATCCTCGCTCTCGAAAAATGGAACGATCGGCTTTCCCTTGTGGAAATGATTTCCATAGAGGCCGCCCCAGGACATAAGAAATCCCGGATGCTCCTCGTAAGCATCGACCGGGCAGGCCTTCGCGCATCTGCCGCAGTAGTTGCAGAGGTCTCTGTCGATCGTGATCTTTCCATCCTTCAAGGTGATGGCATTAGATCTGCAGGCCTTGACACAGACGCCACAGGAGATGCACTTGTCTGCTATCCACTCGACACGCTCGCCGCCTTTGATACCGATATCGTTCTCCTCAGTCTTAAGGCAGTTGTTCTGGCAGCCTGTGCAGCCGAACTTGAACTTGCCCGGAAGCTCTCTGGCGAAATACCTCTTGTCGATCTTCTGCGCTATATCCTGGGTATCTATGCAGGCTGAAGGGCAGGTGCAGCTTCCCTGGCAGGCTGTAGTCGTTCTGACACGCGGGCCGCAGACTGAAGGCGATACGCCGTACTCGGCCAGATCCTTTTTAATGTTTTCAACGTCTTTTATATCAAGCCACGGGATTTCAAGCGACTGTCTCGCAGTCAGATGTACATAGCCCCTGCCGTATTTGTCAGCGACCTTCTGGATACCTGTCAGCTGCTCTGCCGTAAGAGTTCCTCCAACCACATGAATTCGAAGAGCGAACTTGTTCTTCTGCTTCTGGCGCATCCAGCCGCCTTTTTTCAGTGTAGCAAAATCAATCTGTGTCTCTGCTGCCATAAACAAACCTTCTTTCCAAACATGCTTTTCTTTTCATCATACGATCTCGAGATATTCCTTCGTCGAGACTCCATCCTCGACATGGAAAGAATTGAGAACCGGATTGTTATCATCCATCAGTGATAGTATCAGATATGAGGCCTTCTTGTCAAAAGCCAGCCTTATATCCTCCTGTGATGAACGCGAAGGTGATGCCGGGTGTGAATGCCAGTTGCCGAGCGGTTTCAGGCCGTTTGCTCTCATATCCTTTACCGCCGCAAGCTGCTCCTTCGGATCCAGCGAAAAATGTTCGCTTGTATGGTCTACATTCGTAAGAAGATATACTTTTCTGATCTCGCGCACGCCGTCTTCTCTGTCGACTCCTCCGATCAGACCGCAGGCCTCATCCGGGCGCTCTTTTCTGGCGTGTGAGAGTATTTTTTCATAGTCGCTTTTTTTAATTGTAATTTTCATAAGAACACTTCCTGTCTTTCAGACTGGATGCTTTGGATCAAAATCGCAGGCCACCTGCTCATAGTCTACAAGCTTTGTGATCGTCGGATGATCGGAGCATACTGCGCATCCGTCACCTCTCGGCGGAAGCTTTACGGTGTGGAAGCTCATAGTAAGCGCATCGAATGTCAGAAGCTTTCCTGTAAGAAGCTCTCCTGCACCTGTCAGGAACTTTACAGCTTCAAGCGCCTGAAGGGATCCGATGACACCTGCCATGGCTCCTACTACTCCTGCCTCTTTGCAGGACGGGATCGCGTTCTTCGGAGGCATCTCCTTGAATACGCAGCGATAGCATGGGCTCTCGTGTGGGATAACTGTCATCAGCTGACCTTTAAACCTGAGTATTCCCGCATGTGAAAATGGCTTGTCTGCCATGACGCAGGCATCATTTATAAGAAATTTCGCAGGGAAATTGTCCGTGCCATCGAGGACGAAATCGTAGTCCTTTATGACATCCATAATGTTATCTGATGCCAGAAATTCCTGGTATGTCTTTACCTCGATGTCAGGATTAATGGCCTTCATCTTCTCAGCCGCCGACTCGACCTTTGGTCTGCCGACATCTGCTGTCGTATGAATTACCTGCCTCTGAAGGTTTGAAAGGTCTACTACATCAGCATCAACTATTCCAATTTTTCCGACACCTGCGGCTGCTAAGTAAAGTGCTGCAGGAGCTCCAAGTCCACCGGCCCCAATGATAAGGACACTGCCGTTCATAAGCTTCTTCTGGCCCTTTACACCGATCTCCTTTAAAATAATGTGTCTCGAATATCTCTCGAGCTGATCATTTGTAAACGGCATTACTGTCCACCTCCCATGAAGTACAAAAACTCAACAACGTCGCCGTCCTTCAACTGTCTCGCTGCAAAATTTTCCTTCTTCTCGAACTCTTCATTTACGGAGACGCTGACATACTCAGGTGTCTCGACCTTCTCCTGCTCGATAAGCTCACTGATCGTTATTCCGTCTTTAACTTCCTTTGTTTCTCCACCAACTGTAATCTTCATTTTCTGCCTCCAATGTAATTATCTGCTCTCGTCAGTTATTTGTCTGCGAGCTCTATAGCTCTTGTGAAATCTTCTATAAGATCTGTCGCATCTTCAATTCCGGTGCTTACTCTTATCGTATCATCAAATACGCCTGCCGCGGCCATCTGTTCCTCGCTGCTTCTGATGTAAAGTGTCGATGCCGGATGAATGGCTAAGGTCCTCAGGTCTCCGATGTTGCTTGCCTTTGTGACATACTGCAGATTATTTAAAATCTTAAATGCCTTCTCCTTCGAGCCGGCGCGGAATGTCAGGATTCCCCCGCCCTTTCCTCCGAACTGTCTGTCAACGAGTCCTTTGTAAGGGTTTCCCGGAAGCGTCAGGTAATTTACCCTGATGCCCGGAATCTGATCAAGTGCCGTCGCAAGCTTTGAAGCGTTAGAACAGATCCGCTCCATCCGAAGTCCAAGTGTCTCCATTCCGATGATATTCATAAACGCATTAAACGGCGAAAGACAGCTTCCGAGGTTCTCCCAGATGTCTGTCCGAAGCCTTATCGTATAGGCGAGAGGCCCGAACTTCCTGTAGCCGTCTAGTGCCTTGAACTTGTCAAAATCCCAGTCAAATCCGGCTCCATCGACGATCACTCCGCTTATCGAATTTCCTCCGCCGTTTATGTACTTCGAGCTCGAGTGAACCACGATATTGGCTCCGAGCTTCAGAGGATTTATAATGTAAGGAGTGGCTGTGGTCGAATCCGTCATAAGCGGAAGCCCATGGCTGTGCGCTAAGTCTGCGACTGCCTTTATATCCATGACATCGAGTCCCGGATTCCCAATAACCTCGCCATAGATAAGCCTCGTGTGCTCATTTATCAGCGGCTCGATCTCCTCCACATTCACATGTCTTACATATCTTGTCTTTATCCCGAGCTTCGTCAAGTCTTCGAACAGGTCGATGCTGCCTCCATAGAGGCCGCTTCCTGCTATGATCTCATCTCCGGCACAGAGCATATTTAAAAGTGCGAGCGTAATGGCACTCATTCCTGATGAACACGCTATAGCTGCATTTCCGCCTTCAAGCTCATTCATCCTCTGCTCAAACGCTGCAACCGTAGGATTTCCAACCCTGCTGTAGGCAAAGCCCGCTGCCTTGTGGTGGAAGACCTTCTCCTGCTCCTCTGCCGTATCAAACTTAAAAGCAGTAACCTGGCTTATCGGCGGGACCGTCGCACCGTACGGGTAATCCGTAACTGTTTTTCCATGCAGAAGCTTAGTATTAAATTCCATTCAAGCCTCCATTTCTTTGGTCTCGTTTAATTACTACTTATCATACTATTTTAGTATGAATTTGTATAACAGTTTTGTGTTATAACTGGTTATTGATTTTAGTTATAGCGGGGAATTGACACCAGAGCGGACACGGAGGGCGTAAACGAAGACGCGGAGGAGCAGATAGGGCGGCGAAGCTCATTAGGATTTTTCTGTCCGCTCTGGCAGGACTTCATTCCACTGAACGCGGTGTCTCGGAGTGTCCGCTCTGGCTGACTCCTCATTTCGTAAGATTCTCACATGAGTGTCGTTCCTGGGTGAATTGTATCAAAACCTACAAATCTGGTAATTTCGCGGAGCTGGAAATTTTCACACATAAGGCCTTCGGAAGTCAAATGTGTCAATGAATATGGACCGTCTCTTATTTATTCTTTGTGATACGACTTCAAAAGTTCGATGTATCTCTTCGCCAGATCGCTCAGTGGGATATTTTTCCTTCTGATGTATCCTATCGTCATCACATCATCGCTGTCGAATGGCACTGCCGTGAATCGCCCGTCATTGATGTCGTCTACGATGATTCCGGAACAGAGTGTATAGCCATTGAGGCCGATCATCAGGTCGATCATCGAGGCTCTGTCGTTTGCACGGACGATCCGCGGATAATGTTTGGTGCTGAGGACTTCCTCCGAAAGGTAAAAAGCGTTGTTCTCGCCCTGATCGAATGAGAGGCATGGGTAGTCAGCAAGCTCGTCGAAACTTATCTTTTTTTCTTTTGCGAGTGGATGGTCTTTATTTAAAAATACGTAGACCGGGCAGTCGAAGAGCGGTGTGAATTCGAGGTCGTACTCCTTGAAGGTCTTCGTCAGCGGGGCCCTGTTCGCATCGTCAAGATACATGACGCCGAGCTCGCTTCTCATGTCGCGGACATTTTCCATGACGCGCGCTGTCATAGTCTCGTGCACAGCTAAGTCGTAGCTGTCGATATCGAGCTCCGCGGCGAGCTTCACAAAGGCCTCGACCGCGAACGAATAGTGCTGCATCGAAACGCTGAAATAAGTCTTTCGCTTTTCCCTGCTGAAATGCTCGCTTACCATATCGGAGAGTTTTACTATCTCTTTTGCATACTGCAAAAATTTCTCGCCGTCGGAAGTCAGCACCATCCCTCTGTTCGACCTGATAAATATGTGCGTGCCCAGCTCCTCTTCGAGCAGTTTTATTGTGCTTGAGAGCGCGGACTGGGTCACAAAGAGTTCCTTCGCGGCCTTGTTCATGGACTTGGTCTCTGCTATTTTTACCACATAATTAAGCTGCTGTAATGTCATTTGTCTTGCCTTCATAAAAAATGATTGATTTCGTAAAAAATCTGAAGCCTATTATTGAATGTCACCTTCACCAGAAAGCATCGTGATAAGTTCCTTTTTATAGAGTTTGCTTCTCTCGTGCTGATCCAATTCCGGATATTTTTCCGGAACTGTCTTCCTGAGTTTAAGCATCTTTTCAAGTATTTCGTCTATGTTCTCAGGAATTATTTCTGCGATCTGCTTTTTTAAAAGAGCTGCATAAGCGGGGCTTGCGCCGCCTGAAGAAATGCTTACGGTAAGGTCGCCTTTTTTAATGATGGCTGGAAAAATAAAATCACAGTTCGGCGTGTCGTCGACAGAGTTCACCGGGATGTGGCGGTGCCTGCACTCGGCAGCAATGCGTCCATTCAGGGATTTGTCGTCCGATGCTGCCACAACAAAATCGACACCACAGAGATTGTCCAGCTCGAAGTCTCTTTCAATAAGAACCGTCTGAGAACCCGCCGACTTTTTTATCTCGTCCGCAATCTCCGGAGCAACAACTGTTATCTCGTCAGTAAACTGCAGAAGCCGCCTGAACTTGCCAGCCGCGACTCTTCCACCGCCGACCAAAAGCCATCTCCTGCCCTCTATATCACAATAAAATGGAAAAAATGATGACATCTGTTTTCCTCTTTTCTGCGAATCATTTTAGCAGAAAAACGGACAGAAGTCACACTGATTTACTATTGTATGAATTCTATGATAAAATAATCTGCATGAAAAATATAACACTCGAAGCCGCTCCGATGGAGGGCATCACAAACTACATATTCCGCAATCTGCACCATAAGTATTTCGGCGGGGCAGACTGCTATTTTTCACCGTTCATTGGGATATATTCAAATAACAACGTGAAAAGAAGAGACCTGTGTGACATTTATCCGGAAAACAACAGCGGGATCAGACTCGTGCCACAGGTACTTACGAACAGAGCAGAGAATTTCATCTGGATTTTTAAAAAATTGCGTGAGTTCGGCTATGAAGAAATAAATTTAAATCTCGGCTGCCCGTCTGGAACAGTAACTGCAAAAGGCCGCGGAGCTGGATTTCTCATCTATCCGGACAAGCTCGAAGAATTTTTTGACCAGGTATTTGATGCACTAGGTGACGAGGCAAAACTCATATCCGTAAAAACAAGAATTGGATTTTCAAATCCCAGTGAGATGGAGAGGCTGACTGAAATCTACAATAAGTTTCCATTCAAGGAACTGATCATTCATCCGCGGGTCAGGGAAGAATACTACAATGGTTCTCCACATCTCGATACCTTTGAAAAGGCGCTAAACGCCTCCACCGTACCAGTATGCTACAACGGAAATATTTTTAACTTAAATGATTACAACCAGATTACAATCGGATTTCATAATTTATCAGGTGTGATGATTGGTCGCGGTCTTTTAGCTGACCCATCACTTGCGCGACAGATCAAAGGTGGGAAAGCAATGACGATTGACGAACTAAGGACGTTTATCAACGAACTCGAAGCAGCTTATACCGAGCACCTCAAATCTGAAAGAAATGTACTCTTTAAAATGAAAGAGCTCTGGACATATCTGGCACGAAATTTTTCTGGTGGGGATAGGTATATCAAAAAACTTTTGAAGGCGAAGACGCTGACAGAATACAGGGTGCAAAAGAATTTGATTCTTAATGATGATATGATATAAGGGTCAAAAGTCACACTTTGTATTACTGCTGGGAATCGTGGGCACTGTCCTTCTCTCCTTCGCCTGTTATGACCTGGTCAGCGTGCTCTAAGCACTCTTCTGGCAGTACAGTCGCATGCATGCCGCCCATTATGACTCTGGCACTGCTCTTTTCATGGACCATATCTGCAAGCTCGTAGGCGCGCAGTGCATTCGATGTCATTATTGAAAAAC
The DNA here is from genome assembly GCA_003862155.1 of Lachnospiraceae bacterium. Classification (GTDB taxonomy): domain Bacteria; phylum Bacillota; class Clostridia; order Lachnospirales; family Lachnospiraceae; genus Weimeria; species Weimeria bifida. Next base: position 32,631 of record QOUV01000006.1, on the reverse strand, counting down.
AGAAGACATCTGTATCTTTTAAAAGTTTTCTGTAATTTACGCCTCCGTTCAGCTCCTCATAGACTGAAACGTCGTGTCCCGCGCGTTTTAAGATACCGCCTAAGATCAGCGGCCCAGTAATCGAATTGGACTGTCCGTAAATTTTTCCTCCTGCACGGTATATCGGAAAACGGCGAAGCGCAGTAGTCGGAGTAATAAAAACGATCTTCATAAAGCACCTCCTGCAGTTCTTTATTAAAAAATTGTAACTTTTTGCAAATCGTTTTTATTGTCCGTTATTTTACGGGTTCTATCAATGACACAAAATCACAGGCGTTAAAATAACTATACACATCAATATGGTGTGTATAGTTATCCGAAAGCTTAGCTCTTATCTGTTTTTCACGCTCTCAGTTCTTCTCTGTTCAGTTTCTTCTCAATCCAGTGCAGCAGTTTCGAAGTGTATTCAAAGAGTGGTATCGCGCAGATCGCAAACAGTCCGAACAGCATTGCGCACCTGTAGGTTATCAGCTTGATGTCGAAGAGGCTCGGCAGTACGAATGAAAATCCGATAAGTCCGACCACACACAGGGCGATTACAAAAATCCTGAAGGCATTGAATGGCCTGCTGATGCTTCCTAAGATCATAAATCCGACGATCGCAAGAAGGAACGTGGCAGCTACCGAAACATCACTGTCAGGTATCTTGAAGACATTGCAGAAGATCACCATGCCAACGATAATGAAAAATTCGGTGACTGACGCCGGGAACGCTGTGAATATGACATGCCGCAGGAAGTGCCTGTGCGGCCTGTTCTGATTTGGCTCCATCGCCAGTAAGAACGCCGGCAGTCCGATGTTAAACATCGAGATCAGCGAAATCTGATTCGGCTGAAGAGGATACTGCATGACATGCCAGATTGAAAACAGCGCGAGGAAGAATGAAAACAGGTTCTTCGCTATAAAAAGTGTGGCCGAGCGTGAGATATTGTTGACGTCTCTCCTGCCCTCGTAGACGATATTTGTCATGTGCCCGAAATCGTTGTCTAACAGCACGACCTGCGAAGACTGTCTGGCGGCGTCAGAGCCGTTTCCCATCGCAATAGAGCAGTCGGCCTCTTTCATGGCGAGGATATCGTTTACACCGTCACCCGTCATAGCAACGATGTGCTTCTGCTTCTTTAAGATTTTTACTATCTTCATCTTCTGCTCGGGTGATACCCTGCCGAAAACGATCTTTTCGTTTACCGCCTGCTCGAGGGCTGCATCGTCTTTAAGAGCAGAACAGTCGACATATCTGTCCGCGTCCTTTATCCCGGCAGTATTCGCGATACGCGAAACCGTGCGAGGATTGTCTCCGGAAATAACCCGGATCGTAACATCCTCTTTCTGGAAAAATGCAAACGTCTCCCTGGCATTTGGCCTTATAACGTCCTTTATCGCGATAAACATAAGCGGCTTGAAAATATTTTCTCCGTCCTTCTTTTCTTTATCTTCTTCGCCACTATCCTTTCTGGCAAAGACCAGGACTCTCTCGCCCCTGTCCGCATATTTCCCGATCAGATTGCTGTATTTACTGATATCGCTTCCGAGGATCATCTCAGGCGCACCGAGGCGGTATGTGACTTCTTTTGCAGTGAGCTCACTGTACTTGTTTTTGGATGAAAAAGGGACTTTGCTTATGACTTCAAGCTGCCCTGCTTTTTTAAAATATTTCCTCAGTGCTTTCATCGTGACATTCTGGTCCGGCATAGCATTAAGGTACGCGCCAAGGATCGGCTTGTACTCCCCTATATCACTTCCGTCCGGTGAAATGCACTCTGTGACGTCCATCTCCCCTGTAGTGATAGTTCCGGTCTTGTCGACACAGAGTGTATCTACGTGGGCCAAAGTCTCTATTGACCTCATATCGTGAAGAACCACATGATTTAAGGCGAGCCTTGCAGCGCTCATTGCGAGAGCTATCGAGAGCAGGAGGTAGAGGCCTTCCGGGATCATACCAACTACTGCTGCGACCATTGAAGAGACACTCAGTGAAAATGAAAGTCCCTGTATCCTGTAGCTCTGCAGGAACATCGTGATTCCAATCGGAATGATAAGGATTCCGGCGATTTTTACGAACAGGTCGATAGCGTGAACCATTTCAGAGCTGTTTTTGCCCTTTTTCATGGTCTTTGCGCGGTTCGAAAGCTGGGTGATATATGACTCCCCGCCGACTTTAGTAAGGCGGGCCAGTCCTTCTCCCGATACGACAAAGCTTCCGCTCCTCAGATCATTATCTCCGCCCACAGGAATCTTTTCGATCTCATCAGCTTCACCTGTAAGAAGCGACTCATTGACTGAAACCGCACCATCTACTAATACAGCGTCCGCCGGGATCTGCGTTCCCGATTTGATCTTTATCAGATCGTCTTTTACGAGATCATCCACGGACAGTGTTTTCTCCCCGCCGCTTCGGATAACGCTAACCGTACTCTGATCCATCACCGAGAGTTTGTCGAGGATTTTCTTCGCCCTGTACTCCTGAATGATTCCGATTATCGTATTAAGGATCACGACGATCATGAATGTCAGGTTCTTAAAAGAACCTGCCGCAATGACTAAAGCAGCCAGGATGAAAAAGATAATATTAAAAAACGTGAAGACATTTTTTAGAATAATCGTTCCTAGTGTTTCAGTCTTCTGGTCACCTGTCCTGTTGACCTTACCCTCTGAAATACGCTCAGCTACTTCTTCCTCATTAAGACCTCTGATACCGTATTGCTCCATCAGCCCAATCTCCTTAAATCTTTTCAAGTCTGGCAAATCCTGCGAACATCTTCTTGCGTCCGGCAGTGTCGAACTCCACTGTAACCTGGTAATCGCGGCCGCCGTCTTTTATCTCTGTGACAGTGCCTTCGCCAAACTTCGTGTGCTTTACGCGGTCTCCTACTCCGTAATCGAGGCTGCTCTTTACCATGTCAGCGCCCTTTGTATAAAGTAATGAGATATCTTCCTTTTTTTTACGAGGCTTTCGCTTCTGTCCCTTTGCGTTTCCGGAATAACCGTAAATCCCGCCGTAAGCCAGGCTTCCATAGTCATTTTCCTTTGGAACATACGCCTTAAATCCAAAGTCAGCCCGCTCCTTATAGTCAGCTCTCTCGTCAAAAGAATAGCTTGTCTTTTCGACTCTGCCGTCAAGAAGTTCTGCAGGGATCTCCTTTACAAATCTCGAGACAGGCATATACTCAGTCTGACCGCGCACCATCCTGGCCTTTGCACAGGTAAGGGTCAGCGTATCCATCGCACGGGTTATCCCGACGTACATAAGCCGACGCTCTTCCTCGATCTCCTCGTCGCTGTCATCAGAATTTATAGAAAGCTGCGACGGGAAGAGTCCGTCCTCGAGACCTGTGATATAGACGTGCGGGAATTCAAGGCCCTTTGCCGCGTGAAGCGTCATAAGCGTCACGTGGTTCTCTGCATCATCGCCTGTATCTGCACTTGTCATAAGAGATACATCCTGTAAAAACAGTGAGAGTTTCTCATCGGCAGGCAGGTCTTTCGTCTCCTCGTCTTCATTTATTTCGTGCTCAAAGAGCGCAGCTTTATTAATAAGCTCATCGAGGTTTTCAAGCCTTGCCCTGCTCTCGTCGGTATCCTCAAGTTTTAGTTCCTCGGAATATCCGGTATCTTCAATAATGTCCTTTACAAGGCCAACTACTCCGTGAAACGAGAGCTTGGTCCGAAGCGTATCTATAAATGACATGAAGTCGGAAAGCTTTTTTCCAGATCTGCCAAACATACCGTTTTCCACGCCGAGCTGCATCCCGTCGTAAAATGATAGACTTCTGCCGGCAGCGTACTCTGCGATCTTTCCCTCAGTCGTTGCTCCGATTCCGCGCTTCGGCACATTTAAAATACGCCGGATGGCTACATCATTGTCTGGATTTTCGATTGCCGTAAGGTAGGCAAGGATATCCTTTATCTCGCGCCTCTGATAGAAATTGATTCCGCCGACTATCCGGTAAGGGATTCCCGCCATCATCAGTTTTTCCTCGAGGGTACGCGACTGGGCGTTCGTCCTGTAGAGAACAGCAAAATCTTTATAATCCGCTGTCAGGCTCTTTTCACGCTTCCTGATATCGTCTGCGATAAAATCTGCCTCTTCGTAGGAGCTCTCAAACTGCCTGAAGCGCACCTTTTCTCCCTCGCCACGGTTCGACCAGAGGGACTTGTCCTTTCTGCCCCGGTTATTTTTTATCACAGCGTTTGCGGCATTAAGAATCGAGGTGTAGGACCTGTAATTCTGCTCGAGCTTTATGACCTTAGCCCCCGGAAAATGCTCTTCAAAGCTTAAAATATTTGTAATATCCGCTCCGCGGAATTTGTAGATCGACTGGTCGTCATCTCCGACTACGCAGAGGTTCTTTCTCTTTTCAGACAGGAGTTTTATCAGCTCAAACTGCGCGGCGTTCGTATCCTGGTATTCATCGACCATTATATAGTGGAGCCTGTCGTTGTAGTAAGCCTTTACCTCTTTATCCGACTTTAACAGAAGGACAGCGTTCATAATCAGGTCGTCAAAGTCCATCGCGTTGTTGGATTTAAGTCTCGCCTGATACTCCCTGTAGATTCCTGCAGTAAGTCTGCCCTCGGCTCCTTTTAGATATTTCTCAGCTTCGTCGCAGTCGATAAGGTTGTTTTTAAAATCTGAGATCTGTCCGAGGAAGCGCTTCTCCTTGTACTTCTTGGGATCTAAGTTCTTTAATTTTATGATCTGCTTCATCAGACTCTTCGAGTCGTCTGAGTCGTAGATCGAGAAGCTGTTCTTATAGCCGATCCTGTCTGCAAATCTCCTGAGTATCCTGACGCATGCCGAGTGGAAAGTTGAGATCCAGACTCCCTCCGATCCCTCTCCCGCAATCCTGTCGACTCTCTCCCGCATCTCGGCTGCAGCTTTATTTGTAAAAGTGATAGCCATTATGTTCCATGGATTCACATTTTTTTCAGCGATAAGATAGGCCACCCTGTGCGTAAGGACTCTGGTCTTGCCCGAGCCGGCACCCGCTAAAATGAGAACAGGGCCCTCAGTTGTGAGGACCCCTTCGAGCTGCTCTTTATTCAGTAATTTTTCAAGATTTTCCATCGTCAATTCTCTTCTAATCTCCTGATCACGAGTTCGTAACCGTCGTCACCGTACATAAGTGAGCGGTTCACCCGGCTTATAGTAGCAGTCGAGGCTCCGGTCTTCTCGGCGATCTCCGAATAAGTATTCTTGTTGCGGAGCATAGACGCCACCTCAAATCTCTGCTGCATGGCTTCAAGTTCCCCCGCCGTGCACAGATCCTCGAAAAATCTGTATGCCTCTTCTCTGGTCTTAAGAGTCAGTATCCCATCAAAGAGCCTGTCCATCTCCTCTGTGTGAAGATTTCTGCTCATAGTAAAATCACCCCATGTTCTCTGGCTGTCTTTCTGTCTTCCTCAGGCCAGAGTGAAACCTGTACTTCTCCGATATGGCATTTCCTGAGGAAAAGCAAGCAGATACGCGACTGTCCGATTCCGCCTCCGATGGTGTACGGAAGCTTCTTCTCCATGATTGCCTTGTGGAACGGAAGTGAAAGCCTCTCCTCACAGCCTGCTGCTTTAAGCTGCTTTGGAAGCGATACCTCATCGACTCTGATTCCCATCGAAGAGAGCTCTAAAGCTATATCATTTACAGGATAGTAGACGATGATGTCGCCGTTTAAATTCCAGTCGTCGTAGTCTGGTGCTCTGCCGTCATGCGGCTTGCCGTTTGAGAGAGCGCCACCGATCTTCTCGAGGAAAATAGCCCCGTGCTCTTTTGCTGCGTTGTACTCACGCTCAGACTGTGTGGCATCCGGCCACTTGTCGAGAAGCTCCTGACTTGTGACGAAAGTGATCTCCTCTGGAAGCCAGCAGGTGATGTACTCATAGAGGTTCGACATATGCTTTTCAGTTATGCGGAGTGCCTCGTAGACGCTCTTTACCGTATCCCTTAAAGTCTTCTCATTTCTGTCCTCGTGAGTAATGACCTTCTCCCAGTCCCACTGATCTACGTAGATCGAGTGGATATTGTCAGTGTCCTCATCACGCCTTATGGCGTTCATATCTGTGTAGAGGCCCTCGCCGACTGTAAAGCCGTATCTTCCGAGTGCCATTCTCTTCCACTTTGCAAGGGAGTGAACAATCTCGGCCTTTCTCTCGTTCTGCTCTTTAATGCCGAACGAGACAGGACGTTCAACTCCGTTTAAATTATCGTTAAGTCCCGACTCAGGCGCTACAAAAAGCGGTGCAGTTACTCTGTGAAGATTAAGCTCCGCAGAGAGCTGCTGCTGGAAGAAATCCTTGACCTGCTTTATGGCTATCTGCGTCTCCTTGAGATTTAAGACCGATCTGTAGCCTTCCGGTATTTTAATCTGTGACATCTTTTCTCCTTTTTTCTATAAAACAGCGATTGCCTTACGCGCTTAGATCTCGCAGTTCCCAACTGTTCTCGGGAATGGGATAACGTCTCTGATGTTGCCCATGCCTGTAAGATACATGACGCATCTCTCGAATCCAAGGCCGAATCCTGCGTGGCGGGTCGAACCGTATTTTCTAAGATCCATGTAGAAATCGTACTGGCTCTCATCCATGCCGAGCTCGTCCATCCTCTTCTTCAGAAGATCGTAGTTGTCCTCACGCTGTGAACCTCCGATGATCTCGCCGATTCCAGGAACCAGGCAGTCGACAGCGGCAACCGTCTTTCCGTCCGGATTGAGTTTCATGTAAAACGCCTTGATCTCCTTCGGATAATCGGTGACGAAAACCGGCCTCTTGTAGACCTGCTCTGTCAAAAATCTCTCGTGCTCTGTCTGGAGATCAGTGCCCCATGAAACCTTGTAATCGAACTTGTCGTTGTGCTTCATAAGTATATCGACTGCGTCTGTGTAGGTGACACGGGCGAAATCGTTGTCTGCTACATTGTGAAGTCGCTCAATTAGTCCCTTGTCGACAAATTTATTGAAAAATTCCATCTCAGCCGGTGCGTTCTCGAGAACGTAGTTGATGATGTATTTAAGCATGCTCTCGGCGAGCTCCATATCGTCCTCGAGGTCTGCAAAAGCGATCTCAGGCTCGATCATCCAGAACTCTGCTGCATGTCTTGTCGTATTTGAATCCTCCGCTCTAAAAGTCGGTCCGAATGTGTAGATGTTCTTGAATGCCTGCGCAAATGTCTCGCCGTTCAGCTGTCCTGAAACAGTGAGGTTTGTCTCCTTGCCAAAAAAGTCCTTCGAGTAGTCGACCTTTCCGTCCTCTGTTTTCGGGACATCGTTTAAGTCGAGTGTCGTAACTTCGAACATCTCTCCGGCGCCCTCTGCGTCACTTCCGGTGATCAGCGGAGTGTGGACATAGACGAAGTTTCTCTCCTGGAAAAATTTGTGGATAGCGTAGGCTGCAAGGCTTCTTACCTTAAAAACGGCCTCGAATGTATTCGTCCTGGCCCTGAGATGCGGGATGGTGCGCAGGAATTCCATCGAGTGTCTCTTCTTCTGAAGAGGATAATCCGGTGTGCTGTCACCCTCGATATCTACCGATGTGGCCTGCAGCTCGAACGGCTGCTTCGCGTCCGGAGTAGCTACAAGCTTTCCCTCTGCAATGACTGCGGCTCCGACATTTATCGAGCCGAGCTTGTCAAAATCCTTCGTATCTGCCGAATAAACCACCTGAAGCGGTGTAAAATATGTGCCATCGTTTACTACGAGAAATCCTACGTTCTTGGAATTTCTGTTGCTTCTGACCCATCCGGCCACTTTTATCGTCCTGCCGGTGTACTGATCTGTGTTCTTAAAAAGTTCCTTTACATCTACAAGGTCCTGTCTCATTGCTTTAGACTCCTTCATTTCTTTACGATGTTTTCCTGCAATGGTCTTCAAATGCCATGCTTTTATAGTTTAACGCATGACAGTGAAAAATACAAGACGTTATGATATAATGATTTGTGCTTTCGCTTCCCCCTGACAGGAAGGCGATGGCACAAAAATATACCGCAAAAATTACGAAAGGGAAAAAATGACCAAAAAGGATATTTTAGAAATAAAAAGGCGCTACAAGAAGGAATCGCACAATTTCACCCGTATTGCCGGCTGCTATGTCGACAACGAGAAGAATAAGATCCTAAGTTTCTCGGAGAGCCCGCTCGAACTTGAGGACGAGGAATTTTTCAAGTACCTGGAGATTGCGAACAAGTGCCTCTCCGGAAAGCTCGGAAACAACATTCTGCAGCTGCCGTTCCCAAATGATGAAATCATGGGCGGAGAAAAGTATTCGCTTCTTATGCAGCTTAAAGCCACCGGCCTTAAGGACGAGACAGTCCTGGATGAATTTTTTGACAACGTGATCGAGAACTACCTGATCACCGGGAATTTTCTTATAGTCCTGTTCGACGACATCTACGATATCCCGATGAAGACGACTGACAATATAGACCTTGGAGATTCGGAGGACGTCTTCGAGTATATCCTCTGTGCTATCTGCCCTGTTAATCTTTCCAAATCCGCTCTCGGATACCGGGAGGATGAGGACAGGATCGGAGCCCTTGTAAGAAACTGGACAGTCACCCCGGTCGAGAGCGCATTTATGTTCCCTTCATTTTCCGACCGGAATGCCGACGTAAATACCGTCACAGTCTATACTAAAAATGCCAAGGCTCCGCACAAGGAATTCTGGGAAAACGGCCTCCATGCTGAATCCCGCCTTACATCCACCGAGAAGAAAAACGCCTTCACCTCAATGGTCGAAAAGTCAGTCGGCTCCGACACCGATGAGAGCAAAGAGGCGATGTTTAATATCGCGGATTCCCTGTCCGGATTTATCGAAAAGCAGAAAGAAACTCTCCCTGAGGATGCCGAGGTAGGCATCACCGGGGACGATGTCGAGGACATCTGTGTCACAGCGGGCGTTCCGGAGGAGAAGGCCGAGCGCATAAAAGAGCGTTTCAACGACAGCTTCGAGGGTACTCCTGACGCACCTGCCGCCGGCGAGCTCCTCGACAGCAGGCTCTTAAAAGATCAGGAGCTCCACCACGAAAAGGCCGCCTTACAGCGCGAAGTCGCTTCATTAAACAAAGTGCTCTCAGACAGCGGCATAGTCTCTTCCGATGGCACAACTTCGGATATCTACGTAAAAGTCCCTGAAGACCGCGAAGCTCAGGTCACCACTGCTTTTGTAGACGGTGAAAAGTGCCTTATAATCCCACTCGATCCGTCAGATACCGCCTCCGTAAATGGCGAGGAAGTTTCACTGTAAAAAAATGACCCTCAGTCATCAATTGGTGACTGAGGGCTTTTTGACCGCAAGCGGTCAACGCGTGACTTTTGACCTTTATATCAAACTACTTTTTCTTAATGAGCTTTACTGTGACGCTCTTCTGATACCATTTCTTTTTTCTCTTGCTGTAGAATGACACAGGGAATTTCTTGTTCAGATTCTTTACAGGAATATTGAAAGCTAATACTTCCTGATTCCCTACAACAACTTTCTTTCCATTTATGATCTTCGCGCCTTTTTTCTTTGCGTCTTTCGCAGTTCCTGCAAAGGCCTTTGTAAGGCCGACTCCCTTCATCGGGACATAAACACTCATCTTTCCGCCTTTGACAGTGAGAGTCGTCTTTCCATTCAGCGCATCGTTTAACCCAATCATTCCAAGCTTATCAGCTGTGGCAAAACTAACAGTATATTTACCGTTCTTCAGCTTGGAACTCTTTTTTGAGCCTGCTTTCTTAGAAGTCTTCTTAGAGATCTTCTTTTTTGAAGTCTTACTTGAGCTTGTTTTCTTAGAGCTTTTCTTTTTTGAGTTCTTTTTAGATGGCTTCTTTGCGTTGTGGAGCGCATTATTTGACACATCAAGAGTTACAGTCTGGGTCACAGCCTGTGCCTTGGAAGCTTCTCCATCTGTCGGTGCATCTGTCTTTCCGCCAAGCGCATCTGAAAGGTGGTTTACGTAGATCTGCTCGATATCAGCTATTCTTCCGAGACCAGCTATCTCGCAGCTTACATTTGTCTTCCCGAAAGCCTTCGCAAACTGAGACTTCCAGGAATCCTTATCACTTCCCGCCATATCGTTGTTCGCATGGTCGCCAGCGACTACCATCAGAGGACGGAGGACGACCTTTTTATAACCCGCTGCCTTTATCTTCTTAATGACAGCTTTGCAGCTCGGATCAAACTCGTCCGTCTTTCCCGGGTTTACCTTGATACCCTCTACAGTTCCGACGAAAACATTCTTGTAACCCAGGTCAGTCATCTGCGACTGCATCTGAGCGTAGGTGATATTTGCTGTATGAGAAGTACCATGTCCCATGAATACGAATGCACATCCATCTGCTGCGGCCTCATCAGTAGTCTTGTATCTGCCTTTCTGATAATCTGCAAGAGCCTGGGATACAACTGCTTTTGCAACTTTCTCCTTGTCGGAATTTACAGTCGTAGTATTCTTTCCCACTTCTCCCAGAAGCGGCTCAGAGAAGGTGATGGTCTTGAACTTATTCTTGTAGGCATTTACCTCTTCTTTAAGCTCGTCGTACTCTTTTCCGTGCATCAGGTGTGTAGGCTGGATAACGAGGTTCTTTACTCCATTCTTTACGGCTCTGTTCAGTGCCTGATCGACATTGTCGATCTTCTCGCCATCGCGGGCCTGGACATGATTTATAATGATCTGTGAAGTGAACGCACGGCGGATCGACCAGCCATTGTTGGAATAAGCCTTCTTTAATGCTCTCTCAACGCCACCGATATCTTCTCTTCTGCTGTCATTGAACGAAGTACCGAATGAAACAACGAGTATCTCATTCTCACCGATATAGTTCCAATTCAGTGGGTTATCCTCTGAAGCATCTCCGGTATTTCTTCCAAAGTATTCAGGGTCTGCATTCTCCCCGGAAACCAGTTTCTTCTGTGCTGCGGTAAGCTTGTCCCATTCAAACTTAGCCTTCTTTAAATCCTTGTCAGTGACTTTTGCTTTGGCATTGTCCTGCACATAGATCTTGTCTATAAGTTTTGCAACCTTATCAGCTGCCTTCTGATTCTTCTGCTTTGTAGTTAGCTTCTTTGTTGTCTTTTTCTTAGTAGTCTTCTTTTTGCCCGACTTCTTCGTTGTTGTTTTTTTCTTAGCTGTCTTCTTTTTGCCTGACTTTTTCGTTGTCTTCTTTTTTGATTTTTTTGCCGGCTTCTTTGTCGACTTCTTTGTGTTCGTTTTTTTCTTTACTGTCTTCTTAGTCCCTGCCTCGGCAACTACAGCTGTTGAATCCGTGACTGGCGGAACTAATGTCGTAGTTGCGATCATGACTGCAGAAAGCAGTGCAAGAAGTACTTTTCGCATTTTAATACTGCTCCTTTCGCAAAAAAATACATATCCTCGTGTTTTTATCTGCTTCGGTTCAGGCAGGTCTCCTGGCTTGGAAGCCATGCAGAAAGGCCGCCTTCCCACCCTGCCGGGCAGTGACTTAATGGCCTGTACTTCTTCACAGTGACGGGATCGCACAGGATTTCCACCTGTTTCCCTTTTCACCGGATCTTTCATCATGGGAAAATAAAAAATCCGACACCTGAACCGATGGACAGAAGAATCATACCACAATCAGGTGTCGGTTAACAATAATATTTTTTTAGATGCGTTTTTGTATCTGCCTTTACATAGGCTTTCCATTATACGAACTGGTTTGATTCGGGATCATACTCGTATCCTATAGATGCGAGCTTCTCTTTTATCTCCTCCTCACTCGTCTGAAACTTTCCAGCGAGCATAGAGAGAGAAGGCTCCTTGTCGCGAAGCTGCATATTTACGATAGAGAGCAGCATCGCTGGATCTTTTGGTAATTCCATAGTCTGATTTAAGCCTCATCAATAGCATGACCAATGTCATGGCGCATATATTTGTTATCGAAGCTGACCCACTCTGTGGCTTTGTATGCCTTGACACGGGCATCTTTTAAGTCCCTGCCGACAGCTGTGATTCCAAGTACCCGTCCACCGTTAGTGAGGATCGTCTTCCCATCATCAGCAAACTTAGTGCCTGAATGGAAGCAGAAGTACTCTTTCCCATCGAAGCGGGGATCGTCGAGTCCTGTGATAGGGAGTCCCTTTTCGTACTTGACAGGATATCCGTCACTCGCGAGGATGACGCAGACAGCCGCATTTTCTTCGAATTCAACCTTGATCTGGTCAAGAGTTCCATCAACACAGTGCTCCATAACATCGATGATATCAGTCTTCTGTCTCGGCAGAACTACCTGTGCCTCAGGATCTCCGAAGCGGCAGTTGTACTCAAGAACCTTCGGTCCGTCAGAAGTCAGCATGAGTCCAAAGAAGATAACTCCCTTGAACGGTCTGCCCTCTGCTGCCATAGCGTCTACTGTCTTCTGATAAATATGCTTCCAGCAGAAATCATCGACTTCCTTTGTGTAATAAGGTGACGGGCTGATATTTCCCATGCCTCCGGTATTAAGACCTTCGTCGTGATCCTTTGCTCTCTTGTGGTCCATAGCCGAGCTCATCAGCTGGATGGTCTTTCCATCTGTATATGAGAGAACTGAAACCTCTGGGCCTGTCATATACTCTTCGATGACGATCGTATCCCCGGCCTCTCCGAACTTTTTATCCTCCATGAGAGTCTTTACACCCTCAAAGGCCTCTTCCCTGGTCATGCAGATAAGAACACCCTTGCCAAGAGCAAGTCCACTGGCCTTTAAGACGATAGGGATCTTCGCAGTCTTTAAATACTCGAGCGCATCCTTCGGATCATCGAATGTGGCATAATCCGCAGTCGGGATTCCATATTTTTTCATCAGGTCCTTTGAAAAGGCCTTGCTTCCTTCAAGGATGGCGGCATTCTTTCTAGGGCCAAAGACCTTTAAACCAGCCTTTTCAAACTCATCTACCACGCCACCGACGAGAGGATCGTCCATTCCAACAATAGTAAAATCAATGGACTTTTCCTTTGCAAAAGCAACAAGCTTGTCGAAATCCATGGCAGAAATCGGTACACACTCTGCTATAGACGCGATACCGGCATTTCCCGGTGCGCAGTAAATCTTATCAACTCTCTTACTCTTTGCGACAGCTGTGCAGATGGCATGCTCTCTTCCGCCGCTTCCAATGACTAATACCTTCATTCTGACTCCTTGATACTAACTACTCTGTTTTCAACGGTCAACATATCATGTGCTATCAAATCTACAGCTCCCGGCAGAAGTTTCCACTCCGCCTGCTCCATGATCCTTCTCTGAAGCTTCTCCGGTGTATCGTCGTCTCTTACATACACTGCCTTCTGCATTATAATAGGGCCTGTGTCCGTCCCGGCATCCACGAAATGAACTGTAGCACCGCTCACCTTGACACCCTTACCGAGTGCTCCCTCATGTACATGAAGTCCATAGTAACCCTTTCCGCAGAAAGCTGGGATTAATGCCGGATGAATATTTACAACGCGGTTCGGATAGGCCGAAACGACCTCAGGCGGGATAACGACTAAAAATCCTGCCAGAACTACCAGATCTACATTCTCAGCTTTAAGCTTCTCGAGCAGGGCTCTATTGTAATCTGCTCTGCTGTCAAATGCTTTAGGTGAAAGACATTCCGCCTTGATTCCATGGGCTTCGGCACGCTTCAGTGCGTATGCATTCGGATTATTGCTAATAACGATGCCGATATAAGCATCATTTATAGCTGCTTCCTTCTGCATCCCGCAGATCTCAGAAGGTGTGAGGTCATCTTTGTTCTCTCTGATAAGTCTTGTAAGACCCGGCTGCCCCTGCTTTCCTCTGTCAATGGCATCCATTATGGCCTGAAGGTTTGTCCCTCCGCCTGAAACCAGGACTGCCAGCTTCAGCATAGCGTAACTCCCTTCTCGCCTGATTCGATGCGGCCGATCACATAAGCCTTGTCGCCGGTCGACTCAGCTGCCTTGATAATGGCATCCGTATCTGACTTCCCGGCAGCGATCACCATGCCTATGCCCATATTAAAGGTATTGTACATAACGTGCTCGTCGACATCGCCTTTCTTCTCAATCAGAGGGAAAATAGGAAGCATCGGATACGAATCCTTTACAATGACAGCCCGTACTCCCTCAGGAAGCATTCTTGGAACATTCTCGTAGAATCCGCCACCTGTGATGTGGCTTACACCGTGGACCTTAACGCCTGCTGCCTTTATGGCCTTTAAGGCGTGTACGTAAATTCTCGTAGGCTCAATCAGCACATCGCCAAGCTTCTTTCCGCCAAGCTCGTCATAAGGAGTATCGAGAGACTCCTTAGTCATCTCGAATACATTTCTTACGAGTGAAAATCCATTCGAATGGACTCCAGTAGACGCAAGCCCTATCAGAACATCTCCATCGTGGATGTTCTCACCAGTGATAAGATCCTTCCTGTCAGCGACACCAACAGAAAATCCTGCCAGATCGTACTCATCCTCAGGCATAAGCCCAGGATGCTCTGCAGTCTCTCCACCGATCAGTGCGCAGTCAGACTGCTTGCAGCCCTCTGCAACACCTTTTACGATCTCGGCAATCTTCTTTGGATAGTTCTTTCCACAGGCAATGTAATCCAGGAAAAACAGCGGCTCACCGCCTGCACAGGCAACATCGTTTACGCACATAGCGACCGCATCGATTCCGATCGTGTCATGCTTATCCATAAGAAATGCAAGCTTAACCTTTGTGCCGCAGCCATCTGTTCCTGAAAGGAGAACAGGATCTTCCATATCTTTGATCTTATTTAAACTGAAAGCACCTGAGAAACCTCCGATACCTCCTAAAACTTCTGGACGGACGGTCTCTTTAACGTACTTCTTCATCAGCTCGACTGACTTGTATCCTGCCTCGATGTCAACTCCGGAATTCTTGTAGTCCATTTACTGCTCCTTTAAATACTCTTTGTAACCAATTTCGTTAAGCTTCTTGTCTTTCTCTTTGACCTGCTCCTTTAAGTCTTTGAGGTAAGCCTTGAGTTTCGAGAGAAGTTCTGGATCCGATACAGCAAGGATCTTTGCTGCGAGGATTCCCGCATTGGCGCCGCCATTGATAGCAACTGTGGCTACCGGTATTCCCGTAGGCATCTGAACTATAGAATAGAGCGAATCCAATCCGCCAAGGTCTGACGTCTTCATAGGGATACCTATGACCGGCATCGGAAACAGTGCTGCGCACATACCTGGAAGGTGTGCTGCCTTACCGGCTCCTGCGATGATAACCTTAATACCTTTGTCTTCGGCAGATTTCGCATATTCGAAAAATTCGTCCGGCTCTCTGTGAGCACTGATCACATTCATCTCGTACGTGATACCAAATTTGTCAAGAATGTCTGCTGCCTTTGCCATGATCGGAAGATCTGAATCACTTCCCATGACGATACCTACCTGTGCCATTTTGCAATCCTTTCTTTTTCTGCTTAATCTATACAAAGGGACCTGTAAAGATCCCAGGCTGCCCAAAACAAATCACAAAATCCTGTAAAGTCCAACTAAATAAAGTACAAGATAACCAGTCAATGCTGCCGCCGGAAGGACGACTCCCCAGGCTCTCGATGAGACTGAGTGCCCCGGTTTCTTCGCAAAGCGGATTCCAAAAACCAGCTCTATAAGACTGGCAAAGAAAAATATCATCGAAAATCCTGTCACCTGACGCGGCAGAGACTTATTCACTGTCGCGGCATATATAGCATAAAATAGAAAAATAATCCCGGCGAGCCCTGCAAATGCGCAGATCAACGATCTTACCGAAGCAGCTTCCCTTTCTCTTTTTCTTCTGCGCTTCATCTGAATTCGGCTCATCTGCTTTTCCTCCAGTGGTAATGAATATAATATATCAGGCTTCCAATGAATCCTCCAAGAGTGTTTAATATCACGTCGTCCACGTCACAGCTTCCGACTCTTGTAAAAAGCTGTATCAGCTCTATGGAACACGAGACCGTAAATGCCAGCAGCGTTACTCGAAGCACTGCCACTCTCTCTGCCCTTTTAAAAAATGTCACCAGCGCTCCAAACGGGATAAATATCAAAACATTACCAAAGAGATTCATCAGAGAAATATATGGATACACCTTTAAAAGATGCAAATATCTTTTTATCTCATGGAACGGTACTGCATTGTACTTGAGCGGCCCCGCCAGATTCCTGCTTCTCCAGTCCATTAGGAACATAACATAGATCATAAATATCAGATATATGATAAAGAGTACCGCTCCAATAACTTTTTTTATCTTATCATATCTCCCGCTTTTCATTCCTCAGCGCCGTACTCCCTGTAATAATCATCAATCCGGGTTTTCATAGCATCATCAATTATAACTGTTCCATTGTACGGCTTATTATAAAGGCATTCTACAACCTCAGCCATCGTAACTATCGAAGTGGTCTTCATGTCAAATTCATCGGCCAGCTCCTGGAGCGCACCTTTCTTACCAGTGCCTCTCTCCATACGGTCAACAGAGACCACAAGTCCCTTAACATCAGCTTCAGCTACTGACTTTATCAGAGGATAAGTCTCTCTGATCGAAGTTCCTGCAGTCGTCACATCCTCTACGATAATTACCCTGTCTCCATCATTAATAGGGGAGCCAAGAAGAATTCCCTTCTCTCCGTGGTCCTTTGCCTCCTTTCGGTTGGCGCAGTACCCGCAGTCAACGCCATGGTTTTCACTTAACGCTATAGCTGCCGCTACAGAAAGGGGTATTCCCTTGTAAGCCGGGCCAAATAAGATGTCAAAATCCTTCCCAAAGCTGTCTACAATAGCTCTCGCATAGTACTCACCGAGTTTTTTAAGCTGTGAGCCTGTCCTGTAAAAGCCTGTATTTACGAAAAAAGGTGTCTTTCTTCCGCTCTTTGTCACAAAGTCTCCGAACTTTAAGACTTTGCAGTCTATCATAAAATGAATAAAATCTTCCTTGTACTGTTCCACGTTTTCTCCTTAATGAACTGCTCCGACTATGTCGCTTACTCTGTCTATGTCGTGGTCGTCCAGATACTTCTCTATACCGTCAATAATCTCAATCGCGGCTTCTGGATTGTAGAAATTTGCAGCGCCGACAGCCACCGCCGAGGCTCCTGCGAGCATCATCTCTACAGCATCCTTCCAGTCTGATATACCGCCCATTCCAATGATCGGAATCTTCACTGCCGCTGCTGCCTCATAGACCATACGCACTGCAACAGGGTGAATTGCCGGACCGCTCAATCCTCCGGTCTTATTGGCCAGTTCGAAGGTCTGCTTCTCAACATCAATCTTCATACCAGTAATAGTATTGATAAGAGATATGCCATCTGCTCCACCAGCTTCTGCAGCCTTAGCGATCTCCTTTATATCTGTCACATTAGGAGTAAGCTTCATAACTACAGGCTTCCTGGTATTTTTCTTTATAAGCTTTGTGATCTTCTCGACCTCGGCAGGATCTGTTCCAAAGGCAAGAGCTCCTGCTTTTACATTAGGGCAGCTGATATTTATCTCCAGAAAAGCGATAGCCGGATCATCGAGTCTCTTTACAACATCGACATATTCATCCTCGGTGTGTCCGCAGACGTTTACACCGACAGTAGCACCTGCATTTTTTAAAAATGGCAGATCCCGCTTTAAAAATACATCTACACCCGGATTCTCAAGTCCTATAGAATTCAGCATCCCAGACGGAGTCTCGGCAATACGCGGTGATTCATTTCCTTCCCACGGAGTTCTTGACACTCCCTTTGTAATAACTGCGCCAAGCCTTGAAATATCAATAAAATCCGAGTATTCTTCGCCGCTTCCGAAGGTTCCGCTGGCTGTCAGCACAGGATTCTTCAGAGTCACAAAGCCCAGATCAGTCGTCAAATCAGGTCTGTTCATCATATGATAACCTCCTTTGCGTTAAATACCGGGCCATCTTTACATACGCGCGCCTTCTTGACATTCAGATGTCCGTTTACATCTACAGTGTCAATCGTACACCCGAGGCAGGCGCCAACTCCGCAGGCCATCTTCTCTTCCATAGAAATATAGCACTCCATATTTCTAACCTTTGCAAACTGCTTCACAGCGCGAAGCATCGGAAGTGGTCCGCAGGCAAAGATCACATTCGCCTTCAGATAATTCTCCATAATGGCACTGACTACAGTTCCCTTCGTTCCGTAGCTTCCGTTTTCGGTGGCTACATATACACTGGAACCGGTTTTTTCAAACTCCTCTTTGAGGAATGGGAAATTACTGTAGCCAAGAACTATCTTGCAGCTGCTCGGAAATTCCTTCGCAAGCTCAAGCATCGGCGGGATCCCTATACCTCCTCCTATTATCATGGCGTCCTTCTGCGGAATGTCCAGAGGAAAACCATTTCCAAGAGGTCCGATAAACTGGATCGTATCTCCCGACGAGAGATGCGAAAATTCATCCGTCCCCTTTCCTGAAACCCTGTAAACTAATCTGATAGAACCCCTGAGCCTGTCTATCTCACATATAGAAATAGGCCTTGGCAGAAGCCTGCTTTTATCATGGCAAAACAGGTTGAGAAACTGTCCCGGCTTTGCCACCTGGGATGACGGTGTGTTTATCCACATAGAGAAAATATTCTCAGCGACCTGCTCCTGTCTTATGATAAACGCTGTCTCTTTTTTCCTCTTGTCTTCCTCCATGACATACCTCCTGTACACCTGAGCACTTCAGGCAATAGCATTTTTAAGATCCTGCTTCATATCAAGCACAGCCGCTCTGGAAGCGTCTGCAAAATTCTCTTCTCCGTACTTTTCATAGCCTGGCTTTGTGTAAGCTGCAATTATGCCGCGGGATGAGTTGACGATAGCTCCGTCTCCATTCTTATCGAAGAATCCCTTCAAGTCAGCTCCCTTTCCGCCCTGGGCTCCATATCCCGGAACGAGTATAAATGTGTGCGGCATTCTCTCACGAAGTTCCGCTCCCATCTCTGGATAAGTAGCTCCTACCACAGCTCCTACATCTGAGTACTGACCATGGCGCAGGTCCTTTCCCCACTCCTCTACTTTATCTCCGACAAGCTCATAGAGAGTATTCCATCCGATCTTTTTGTCCTGGAACTCTCCGCTCGATGGGTTTGAAGTCTTTACGAGAACAAAGATACCTTTGTCCTCATCTTTACATACATCGAGAAAAGGCTTTACTCCATCTGTCCCAAGGTAAGGATTTACCGTCGCAAAATCCGCATCAAATACCGGAACAGACTTCTTCCCGACAGTGATCTTCCCAAGGTGGGCATTAGCATAAGATTTGGATGTGGATCCAATATCTGCTCTCTTTACATCAGCTATGACAAAAAGGCCCCTGCTCCTGCAGTAATCTATAGTTTCCTTATAAGCAATAAGGCCCGGAATCCCGAACTGCTCATACATGGCAATCTGTGGCTTTACAGCTGGCACAAGATCGTATACAGCATCGACTATCGCCTTATTAAAGGCGAGAACAGCACCAGCAGCTGCCTCTAAGGTTTCACCACACTCTTCTATAGCCGCCTTTTTAATAAATGACGGAATAAATGCCATATTCGGATCGAGTCCTACTACTATAGGTGCCTGTTTCTTATGGATCTCAGAGATAAGTTTCTCTATCATCCTCTTGTCCTTTCTATTGCTTTGTTATCTGCCCTTTGTATAAAACTGCTCTGACCTGACCGGTCAGTTTTTTGCCTTTGAACGGAGTATTCCTGCCCTTACTCTTAAACTTATCAGGGTCAACTGTCCAGACCTTCTTTGGGTCAAAAACAACTATATCGGCAATATTTCCAATGCTTATGTCTCCCCTGGAAATACCTAAAATCCTCGATGGATTAAAACTCATCTTCTCGGCCATTCCCATAGGTGTCAGATATCCACCGTTTACCAGAACTGAATTCGTTAGTGCTGCCGCAGTCTCAAGTCCAACGATACCAAATGGTGCCTTCAGAAAACTGCGTGCCTTCTCCTCCTGAGTATGTGGGGCGTGGTCGGTACTTATACAGTCAAAAATGCCATTCGAGATGCCCTCTCTTAATGCCGCAACATCTGCTCTGGTGCGAAGAGGTGGATTCATCTTGTAGTTCGCGTCATTATTATCCGGTATATCCTCACAGCTCAGTGAGAAATGGTGCGGGCAGACTTCTCCGCTGACGCGGATCCCCGCCTCCTTTGCCTGATAAAGATACTGCTCTGCTCCCACCGTAGAACAGTGGCATAGGTGAAGCCATACTCCGGTCTCCTTCGCAAGCATGATATCCCTTACCGCTATTATATCCTCGACAGCGTTTGAAATGCCCGGCAGGGAAAGGCGCCCGGATTCTGTCATATTTACGACACCGCCCTCTACCAGAGGCTTATCCTCACAGTGATCTAAAATGACACCTCCTGAAGCCTTGATAATCTTCATGGCCTGTCTCATAAGGGCTGAGTTCATCACACTCTTCCCGTCTTCGGAGAATACCCTGCAGCCTGCTGCAATAAGTCCTTTTAGATCTGAAAGTTCCTCACCCTTAAGTCCTTTTGTGATAGATCCCGCCTGAAGAACAGTGACTTTTCCATGCTTTTTTGCTTTGTCGCAAACGTATTGGTACGTCTCTTCATTGTCAACGACAGGCACCGTGTTTGCCATCGCGACTATCGTCGTAAAGCCTCCACTTACAGCTGCTTCAATGCCTGTATCAATGGTCTCCTTCTCTGTCTGTCCAGGATCCCTCAAATGCACATGCATATCAATAAATCCGGGCATTACCCAGCAGCCCGACGCATCAATAACTGCATCTGCGTCACCCTCTGTAACAGCAGGCAAAATACTCTTTACCCTTCCATCTTCGACTAAGACATCAGCCAGGGTGTCCATTCTGTCTGCCGGATTAATAACTCGTCCATTTTTAATGATAATCTTCATCAACCTGCTCCACAGCTTTTGTAGTGTATTAACAATTATCCGCAGTATCTTATGAAACGCTTCTAAGCACCGTCTTCAGAAAATCCTGTTCCTTTTTCATATCCTCATCATCGGGATACTGCTTCAGGTAGTGTTTGACACAATTCAGAGCATTTGAATAATCATTTTCATTCTCGTAGCAGATGACCCGAAGCTTCAGCACTTTCTTTGAAGCCTTCGCCTCCTTCGGCATTTTCCCGTAAAACGAATCAGCCTGTTTGGTCATGCCTGCATTTATCAGAGAAAGATAAGCATTCTCATACAGGCTGGACTTTCCTGACGCACTGCATGCCTTACTCAGATAAGTAAAAGCCTTATCTGGTTTTGCATCATCGCAGTATATAAGTCCCATCAGATACAGTGCTTTGTAATCCTCTGGATTAAATTTCAGAAGACTCTCAAGTGTTTTTAGTGCTGCATTCTTCTTCCCAAGCTTATACTGTGCAGATGCCTTGTAGAGTGCTATGTCCTGCTCGTCTTTTCCAACTCTGCCCGACTGTGCCAATGCGCCACTGAAACACTTCAGCGCCCTGTCATAGTCCTTGTCCTGCATAGCCTCTATGCCGTCCCTTTTGTACTCGTCCTGTTTCTTCTTTGAACCACATCCAGTCAGTGGAAATGCTAAAGAAAATATAAGTCCCAGGGAACAAATGCTTAATAGTAATTTCTTCATCTTCATAACTATCTGATTATACCAAAATAGAGAATCAATTAACAGTGAACGTGTGATTTTTTAATCTTTTTCGGTCTCGCCTCTGCTTTCCTCTTTCTGCGGAATCTTTATCTTTACCTTCACTATTCTTCTGTGTCTGACATCAGAGGCGGTAAAAATAACTCCCTCCTTTGTCACATAGCTTTCTCCCTTCCTCGGAAGGTGATCGAAGAGCCCCAAAAGGTAGCCGCCTATCGTATCATAGTCTTCGGATTCCAGCTTCAGTCCGAGTTTGTCTGACAGATCGTCAAGATTCATAGATCCGAGAACAGTATATTCTCCCGGCCCATCCTCTGTAAATTCAGGGGCTTCTCTTCCATCGTACTCGTCCTGTATATTTCCGACAAGTTCCTCGAGAAGGTCTTCAAGCGTGACAATGCCTGAAACAGAACCAAATTCATCGAGAACTATTGCCATATGAATGTGTCCTTTTCTCATCTGGTTGAAAAGTTCGTCGGCATTTTTAAACTCAAATGTAAAAAAAGGCTCTCTCAGATAACTCTTAAGTGAGAACTGCTCGCCATCCTTTCGCTTGATCAGATCCTTCATATTCAAAATCCCAATGACATGATCCGTATCCGTGTCATACACAGGAATCCTCGTGTACATTTTCTCCATGAACACGCTTCTGACTTTGGAATAAGACCAGTTGACATTTATCATAGTGGCGTCGATTCTCGGGATCATTATCTCCCTGACCTCTGTATCTGAAAAATCAAAGAGGTTATTTATATAATCCTTCTCTTCATTCTCTATCGCACCACTCTCATTCCCCACGTCCACTATCGTACGGAATTCAGCTTCTGTCATCCTGGACTTTTTGTCATCTTTATCTGCTCCAGCTATTTTCATTATAAAGCCACAGATATGGTTTACTACAAAAATGGCCGGTGTCAGTACTACTGTAATAGCATATATAATGCCTGCTACACGAAGCGAAAGCTTAAGTGACTGACGGCTTGCCATATTCTTCGGCGTAATCTCACCAAAGATCAGGACAAGAAATGTCATAATGCCTGTAGCTATCCCTGCTCCAGAGCTTCCAAACAGATTCATGAAAATAACAGTCGCAAGGGACGATGCGGAAATGTTTACGATATTATTCCCGATAAGCACCGCAGAGAGCATCTTCGGGGTATTCGAAGTAACCTTCTGGACCATCTTCGCACGGGAATCGCCCTGATTTGCCATTGTGCGGATCTTTATATGGCTGACAGTAGTTAGGGCAGTCTCGGCCGAAGAAAAAAATCCTGAGAGTGCTAAAAGAATAATCAAAATTATGATCTGAACAGCTATCATACGTTTCTCCAAACATCAGTACGCCCGATATTGTGAGATTAAAGGGGCAAACCTGCCCCTTTAGTATAACACAGATATTGATTGTTGTCGTCAAACATTATTTTCTGATACAGCACATTTTTTCATCAAATGACATTCGTCGCCGCTTCGACCTCGTTCGAATACTCACTTCGTTCACTTTGATTGTCATGCCCAATCCTGCTTCCAAATGCTCTAACCCTGTATCTATATACCCCTTGATCAGGGATTCTGGTATCAAGCATTACGACATCAGAGCCCAGATAATTCTCTCCACTGCCATTTACAGTAAATTCATCTATCTTTTTAATAGCTTCCCAGTGTTTTACCCCATTCCCCTTAATACACCTGCGTTCAATAGTGTATGATTCTGTCAAATGGTCATTTTCAAATAGTAAACGTATATCCCGAATGCCACTGCCTGGCTTATAAATAGAAAGCGTTGGCTTTCTGAGTTTTTTTGTATTAAAAGTCTCTTTGTATGTCATAAACTCATTCCCGCGGTAGTAGAAAACAGCTTCCGCCAGATATGTGGTGTCTGGTTTTAGATCATCGAATACTATTCCAGAATTCATCTTCTGCCCAGACAGCCGCCTCAGAGTTTTCTTTTTAGATTCTCCCCAGTTTGAAACAGTCACCTCTACCCTGTCAGTTTCTGAATTGATATCCCAGGTCAGTCTCACCGATGAAAGCCCTTCTTCAACTATAAGCGGCTTGTTTTTCTGGCTTTCAGCAGTCTTTATATCCGACACCTTATTTGTAACGAACGTATTTCTCCAGCTAAGCACATCAGCTGTGCCACTATAAAGCATATCTTTTGATTTACGGATGTCATCCCCTGAAAATATCCATTTCTCAATGCCTTCTGAATCATCTTTTACAGCTTCACTTAATGCTTTTTTGTATCTTTCCTCTTTCCATACTGACTTTGCCTCTAAAGTATTAAGTGCCGATTCAGAAATCGATCTGACATAGATTGGAGTCGAGTAATAACTGTCGGATGATGTCCCTGCGTTGCCTCTCCTCCCAGACAAAGGAATGTCATCTGATGTATCCTCCGCATCGTCACTTAAGACAGTGACTTTAGCAGATGTAACAGACCTGTTCTGCTTGAACCTGTTAGTGTCAGCTACGTTCTTATCCGCAACAGAGTAGTAGACTACAACGCTTCCCACATCACCCATATTCTTAAAAGCTTCTACGGAAAAAGTCTTTCTAACAGGATCTGTATAAAGATCTATATACCTTCTGTCGATGATTCCATCCTCACGATCTGTAGCTATCACCGTATCTTTTGACAAGAGCTTCTTTATGACAGTGTTCTTATCAGACAGCTCATCTGCATAAAATGATACATCATTTGCCGTGATAACCGGGTATTCGTCCCAGACTACGTAAATTTTAAGTTCTGCATTCTGACCGTTTGTAAGTAGTTTTCCATGCTCAAGGGCAGAAAAGTATAGTTTCAAAGCTTCAACATTTGAATAATTATTTTTGTAATAAACTTCTACCGCAGTCTGCCCTGGCCAGCGCAACGTATCACCTGCACAAAATACTTCGTTTGTCATATACGATGAGTCTTTATAAAAACTCCATCCTTGAAATGAAAACCCATGCTTATAATCTCTGTCTTTCATCAGGTCATAGGCGTACCTGTTTCTCGTGACAGACTTCTTGAAATACTCGTCACTCCTCTCATCAGGACCGGTATTCCCTGCAAATATAAAAGTTTGGCCGTTGTAGTCTTTCGAATAGTTTCTGGCACCATTTGTCTGACCATTTCCATCAAATGTGAGTGTAATGTTTACATCCCATATTGCAGAAAATATGTGATCCGTTTCATAGATTCCTATTATCCTGTCATTGTAGACTCTATTACTGTATCCATTTTCATCTTTGTCTATGTACCCAGTTTGTTTTAAGCCGGCAGTCACCTCAGAATTATCCCAGAATACATGGCACCTGTCACTTTTATAACTATCCGGAGCAGTCCTAAACATTTTCGGTTCTTTCCAGTAAAAAGAGGTCCTTTCCGGATGTCTCACTGTGAGATGGGAACTTTTTACTGGGAAATCAGCATCATAGCTTGCAGACAGAAAACATGATAATACAATAGTGCCCGTATTTCCATTAGTCTTCTCACCCTCCTCAGGCTGAAGCGCCGCCTCCATATTCTTATCCAATACATATGGACCGATGCCACATCTTAGAATAGCTTTGTGGTCTGCCACCTTATCAAAACTAAGAGAAAAGCCAGTCAGCTGTCTCATAATACGAAGTTTTTCTTTGTCCGCCATATTTTTGTAGGAAGCACTTGAAATGTCATTCTGTCCGTCGGCAGTGAATAGTTTTACCATTATTCTTCCAGGTTTCCGGTCATTTGCTGCGAGATTAAACGAAGCTCTTATCGATGGAAGTTTATTTTCATACTGTTCTTCATAAAGAATCCGCACATTTGACTTCACCTGTTTGCCGTTCTTTTTCTTAGAAGTAAGGTATATCGAGTTCGCAGGTCCCTTTGGCTCTACGACAGATCCTGGCAGCATATAAAATATACCGTTCTGCCATACCGCAGCCTGCGATGAATCAGTTATATTCACATCCCTGTAATAAAAGCATTTCCCGTTATTATCTAGTCCACGGGATGATCCTTTTATATCGACACGATTTCCCGAATCATCGAGGTCATCTCCAATGTATGCCTCTCCAGTGGCAGAATTTATAATTCCATTTTTTTGTGCCTGAATGTTAGCATTTTTTAAGTAAAGTTCGCCTTCGTTTTTTATCCCGTTAGCACACCTGCCTCTTTCTCCTGAGATGCGTATATTTTTTTCTATCAGGACAGCTGTTGAGTTCTGTTTTACACTGATGCCTGTTCCCTGAAGAGAAGATTGTATCTGCGCTGTTCCGCTTCCATCTATTTCTAAATGGCAGAAGGGATCATAATTACTTTTATCAAAAATTTTGTCTTTTCCGTTTTTACCAGTCAGAATACCACAAGCATTTCCATAAATCTTTACAGAACGCTCAGGCTCTATATATACTGATCCAAACTGGACTTCTACTGCAATATTTCCAGCTTTAATCTCACCTCCAGAGATATTCATTATAGAATTATCCCCATAGTCAAGCAGATCAGAGATATCTTCAGCTGTAATAACTGACCGCTCTATACTATCTGCTTTAGCTGAACTTATTTTTTTTATAATTTCGGTATTCCGTACAGCGTCAATGTTTCTTCTCCCTACGATGCCTCTGTCATCAGCCGAAATAGTAATGTCTGCCGGAAGCCAAAGTTTAAGACAATTATAAATACCACATGCCTCTGCTCTATCCTTGGATTGCTTCAAAGACCATGCCTTTGAATGAACTGCCTTTATCGATACTCCCTTTCCAATCACAAGTTTTCCACGATTTTGAACAGCATAACTGTTCACGAACGCATTCCCAGCAAATGCTCCAGTATTTACTGATATTGAGGTATCAGATACTGTAACAGTACCTTTCTTCCCAATTGTTTTATTAAAAATGTTTCTGTCAAGGCGGCCATTTTTCAGCGATTTAGAGACAGCCGTATAAGTAGCATCGTCAAAATTATCAATACCTTTGACGCCGTACAAATGACAATTCGTTATATTTAATTTTCCACTTGATCTGAAGTCAACTGCGTCTCCACAGTCTCCCCTTAATTCACAGTTATCTATACCCGCTTTTACATTTCCCTGCAATATGACACCATTAAATCTGCCATAAAGCTTTGTACCGCTCACTGTCAAATCAGCTTTTCCGTTTCCTGAATTTTGTACATAGATTCCATTTCCAATATAATCATCAAAATCATTATAGGTAAAAGCGTTAGTTTCTCCCATACCATAAAGATAAGAATTCTTTATAGTTCCACTACCGTTTCTCAACAAAATCGCACAGTTATGTGCAAGGATTTTCGAATTATTAAGTGTAAGCTGTCCTATTGACGAAGATTTATCCTCATCATATGCACTGACCATTCCGACTTTTATTCCCGATCCCTTAGCATTTTGGGATGGATTAATAGTCTCATACTCTCCTCCATAAGTCCTGATAAAGACCTGCTTGCCAGAATAGGCCAGAATGTTCGCATTATCGAGCGTAAGCTTCGCCCCATTATAAATACGAAAAACAAATCCATCTTCCGTTCTTTTTACGGAATGACCTCCTCCATTTATGCTAATTTTTTTGATATCTCCATCTACCAGCCATTTCTTCCTTTCTACTCCATCGATATCTGACTGCAGACTGCCGCAATCGATATTTTTTGCAATTGAAAGTGATGAATACTTGTGTACCTTTTCTTTCAGATCATATGAACTTCTTATCACAGTATCCTTCGGCGTAGTTGCGCTTTTTGTAAGGCTTCCGGTCTTTTTCTTCGCTGTGACAGTCCCATTTGCGTTAACAACTGAATAAGCCTGTTCATATTTTACTTTTACTGTATATGTTTCAAAGTCCAGTAGATTTTCAAGCTTTACACTGCAACTTCTTCCCGACTGTGTGAGGCTTAAACTGGCATTCTGACTATCTCCCCTGCCTGCTCCTGTAGTCTTCCACGATGATACCGAAAAGCTTACGTTATCACTATAGCCAGAAGAGCTTAGTTTTGGAACAGAGAAATTCAGTGTTTTAGTAAATCTGCCATCATTTGCAGTCTTCGCAGCATTTTTTACCAATACTTTCTTCCTCAGAACTGGCCCCATCCTGGCTTTAGTCTTTTGCTTTTTCGTGACTTCTGTCTCCTCAGTTTCTGGAATTTTAGCTTTCTTCGTAACAGACTCCTTATTCTCTGAATCTTTAGTCTTTTTAGTGGCCGGCTCCGGATTCCCGATGTCCTGATCTGTCGTTTCTTCAATAACGGGCTCTGGAATCCCGATTTCTGCGACTCTGGTATCTTCAGTGGCGGGCTCTGTATTTTCTTCTGCGCGTACACTTGATACACTAAAATGAGTAATGATAACAACTGTTGCTAAAAGTACACATATTCCCTTCTGTATTCGTCTCTTTCCCGACATAGGCTCTCCCTCTTATATATCAATTATATACAGCTGTTAGTCTGATTCCGTTGTTTTCTCTCTGTTCATCCCATCTGACAAATGAATGTCCCTTGTACTCAGGAGCCGAAATATCAGTGCTTACATTCATGCCTTTTGTATATCTCTTCTGATAGTAAAGGAAGTCCGCTCCCTCATAGTAATCAAATCCTGCTTCTTTGGCCACCTGCCATGGAATGTAATAGCTGATGCACTCTGAAGGTCTTTTGCTTTCTCTTTCAACTATCTGAATAGTAGATGCTGTCACAGTTCCTTTACCGCCATTCGGGTAGGTGAAGTTTTCTTTGACACTGGCTGAAAGTATGCCTTTGTAAATATCTGCAGCCTTAATAGTTATCTCGATGATCTGTCCATTATCTGTTGCGTCGGTCGCATAGACTTCTCCGTTCTCTGAAACAACCCTGCCCGTTGTCTTCATCTTTCCTAGAAAGCTGCGGATAAAATCAGCCGTAAGAGCATCGTTATCATTTATCTCAGTCTTTTGAGACAGACAGGCATTCTCAAGAGACTGTTTCGCAGATAATTTGAGTGCCCGCTCCAGTTCAGTCTGCCGTAAATCTTTAGAATGAACCGTCATAAGGATGATCACGACAAGTACCGCCACCGATGTGCTTATAAGTGCCAAAACCACATGCTTCATACTCTCCCCTTTCTATGACTTACATGGACAAACACCTGATAGGAGCTTGTCACAGAATTCGAATCCGTGACTGACACCACAATCCTGTAAATACCCGGCATTGTAAATCTAAGATATGAGTTATTCCCATATATATCCTCATAGATGACCTGATCAGTAACATCGTATCCGTCACTATACGTTTCATTCCCATGTAGTAATCTTACTGCATTAATATGTATCCTTCTGGCTCCACCGTTCTTTAGATTGATAAGGCCTCCACTCTTCTCATAATATATGTTCTGGTGAACACCGATATACTTATCAGAGGACATGGCGACATTATCAGATCGGATACTTAGTCTCTGTTTTAAAGCTGCCTCACCTGTCTGTGATTCCTGTCTTACTATTCCGCTGTCGAGTTCTTCCGTCAGCCGTTCATCAGATAACATTAAATTAAATCCAGTAAAGATCAATGCCATGATTGCAAAAAAAGCTACTGCCGTAACAATAGAGTGACCATATTCCTTTATTAAAGCCTGCATCTCTCTCCCTTCAGAGCAGGTATCCGCAGAACGATATCAATATATTGTGAAATATTCCGTTCCTGCTCAAAAAAACAAAAGCAAAAAGCCCTAAAACTGCAGCAACAGCCACCGCCCCTGCGATGGCTTCTCCGTATTCTTTAATGATCTCCTGCATACAGTTCCTCCTTTACACACTCGTTATAGAGTTTAATACCATAGCAAGATACCCAGTAACCATCGCACCAACAATCGCATATAATATAGCTTCTCCATAATCTGATAGGATTTCTTTCATCTTATTCTCCTCATGTCATTACAGACGATACAGAATGTGTAGTGTCATATCCTATAAACGGAATCCTGAAATGGTACTTAAGTGTAGCTCTCGCATATGACACCTGTCTTTTTCCATTTTGAGCTGCTTTCACAACCTCGAGCGCATCTTTTCCTTCTCCAAACTGTACCTTTGCATCATTTCTGCAGGCAGCTATAACGTCATCTGAATAGTTTGAATTCTCTATCTCTTCAACATACCCCAGAAGTGCACGGTTAGCATTCGAAGCCTGAATAGAAGATGCAATAAGGCTTATGCCCAGGCTCGTTATCATCAGAAAGAAAAACAGCCCGGAAAATGATTTAAATACTGTCTCCATAAAACCTCCTATGCTACAGTTGACATGCTTCCCAAATACACTACAAATAACAGCACCATATCACAGACAAGTTTTAGTCCGCCTGTAAGCTGCGGTGCAAGAAAAAGTGCATACATACCTGCAAGTGAATCCGAATCCTGCTGCCTTTTCGCCTTGTCGCTCATAAGCTGGTTTCTTTTTATAATATCAGCTATCTGTCCTCTAGCTTCTCCTCCTTTACCTTCAGAGATAGAATAGAGCATTTTCATAGTGCTCCTTACTTCTGGCAGTGTAAAATCTGAGAGAAAATCCATGTAGGCATTCCTGTCATTCGGGTTCACACGCAGTCTGCCTATCATCTCTTTTAGAGCGGGTTTTAAAATCTCGGGGGCATTGTCATACGATTTAAAAATAGCGACCTGTACATTCTCACCCTGCATCAGAAGAGACATCTGCATAAGCCATTCTGGAAAACATGTCTTTATATACTCCTGAATGCTCTTCTTTGCAGCTTTTTTGCCGAGTCTGGATATAAGGTCATTCTTATAATTCTTGTATCTCTCGTACTGTTTTAAATGCTCTTTTTCGCGGTCTCTGTCGTCTGCCACATACCCCGCCGTAAGCTTTGAATCTGCCTTGTAATAGATCAAAAGATCAAGTACCAGGACTACAAGCGTTATGATCTGTGATAAGATATTTGTGGAAACATCCAGATTCATCCTTCTCGCCATAAAGAAGATCATCGAGCACAGCAGAAGCGAAGTCACGATCGAGAGAATAATCTCTCTCCGTTTAACTTTCTTCTCCTGCTGCAGAGCATAGACTCTGTCTGCCCACATTCTTCTCGATTCAAGCAGAAGATCTATCGACTCCCCGTACTCACCACCCAGCGCTTCTGTCCTCAATGCAAATCTATGAATCACATTAAGCCCCTCGTACGGATAGTTTTTCTCAATGATTTTTAAGGCTTTATCCTCGAAGTCGGACTCATTATAAGTGTTTGTGATATGCTCAATGGCTCTGCCGAGCGTATCTTTCATCTCTCCATCTTCAAAAAGATCCTGAGTATCCTTAAGGGATGCAAGGACTTTTCTATTCTTTTTAAACGAATACAGGAACTGCTCCATGTATATGTTCAAGTCTGAAAACTTCTTCTGATAATAACGGTTCCTGTATGTATTCCTGAGAAAAAACGGGAGTATGAGCATCCCCACTATGGAAAGTATAATCTGCGGAATAAGCTGCAACGAAAAAAATCTACCTAATAAAAACAATCCCACAATAACAAGTGCATACCCCAATATTGATTTTCTGACAGAGAATACATATCCATACGCCGTCATTTCATCTGAAAGCTGCCTTCTCTTTCCTGCCAACAAATGTCATCCCCCTTCTCTTTTTCTGAATAAATTCACGTTCCATGTCCGAAAGAACCTCCGCCGCTTCCTCAATTCTCTGATCCATGTCTGCTGCTTCAGGCTTTCCATTGTAATCACTCATGCTCTCAGCTACAGACTGAAGCGGTCTGGCAGGGATTGCATAGCCGTCAGAATGCTTATCATCACAAATCTCAGTAACCAGGTCCTGTCTATAATCAAATGTGTAAGGATCCTCGACACACGCCTCCTGGAATTTCTTCATCATGACTTCAGGAATGTCGTTTCCAGTCGGTTCACCCTGATCCAGGACTAAAAGGCAACTGTTCTTCTTGTTCTCCCTGTAGAAAAATCCTATCTGATCTACATAACGAATCACTTCAAATGATCCATTAGGACGCTTTCTGAGCTTTTTTCTGATCAGAACGCCAACATCTATAAAACTGTAGATGTCATTTTCAAGCCTGCCCTCTGAACGCAGACTCCCAGCCATATTCATCATCCTGTCCGGGACCTTCCTGATGTCGTCTGTATGAAGTGTCGTCATGCCACGTACACCAGTAGAAAACCCTTCAAGCAGATATACAACCTCCTTACTTCTGGCCTCCGAGAGCATCATCCATTTGGGGTTCAGCCTGAGACAGGTCTTTATGGCCTTAGTGTAATCCATGACCGGACTGATCCGAAGTTCCACGGAATCTGCCCCTGGATTTAGGGAGCTGTAGTGCCACTCTGGGTTGTCCTCGATCGTGATGACTCTCTGTGACTTCGGAATATACGAAGAAAAATACTTGGCACACTCCGTCTTTCCAACGCCAGGTTCACCGCAGAATGTCATATTCATCCGTGCTTTCACACAGTTTATCAGAAGGTTTATCATCGACTCCGACAGATAGCCATCTCTTACCATGCTGTCTCTCGAAAGTCTTGTAAACGGCATAGATTTCCTGATGCAGATGGCTCTGCCTGTAATGGCTGCTGACTCATGCACTATCGTAATGCGAAGCGTCTCTGTCTCTGCTTCGAGCACCGGAGACTGCTTGTGAAACTGCTTGCTGACACAGTTCGCCACTCTCTTCGTAAAAGCCGTGACAAAATCCACAGGAAGCTGTATCTTCGCTTGATATCTGTGGTTCTTAGTATCGGAAAGCCAGAGTCTGCGCCCGTCATAGTCTATGTCAGTAATGGAATCGTCCTCTATATACTGGTAGAGTGGCCCGAAAAACTCCGGGCTGATCTCTACCTTTCCATTCTCTTCTGCCATACATACTCTCCTCTCTATAGCCAGTTACGGTTTGATCGCTGGAGCAAGGCTCTTGGTAGAATTATCAAAAAATCCTTTGATGAGATTAGAGAATGCCTCTCCTACAACGCTGCCAGTATCACTTCCGATAAGAAATACAACAAGTGCAATAAGTGCTAAAATAGCTATAACTGTGATCAATGCTGGTCCGTATTCTTTTAAAATGTC
>QOUV01000044.1 GCA_003862155.1 Lachnospiraceae bacterium | reverse complement strand
CTAGGGAAACGATGATTAAAGCATAGCTCACCAGGCCGAATCGCACCGCCCGGCCTTCCGCTGCCCGCCAGGTTGCCGCGCATCCGGTAGAAATGGCACTCTACCTGCACAAACGTTATAATATGGATATCGGTGGGGCTGCGGCGGAAGGCTTGCGATGGGCGATCAGATGAGCTTCGGCGACCTGGAATCGCAGGGGCAGCGGAGGAAGACGAGGCGCGAGGAGTTCCTGGAGCGTATGGATGCGATCGTCCCCTGGGACAGGTGGACCGCCCTCATCGAGCCCCATTACCACTCCCAGCAGCGCGGCAGGCATGTCCGCGGCGCCGAGGCGATGCTCAGGATGTACCTGCTCCAGGTCATGTTCGGCCTCTCGGACGAGGGCACGGAGGATGCCATCCTCGACTCCCGCGCCATGCAGAGGTTCATGCACATCGACCTCATGCGCGAGCAGGTCCCCGACGCCACGACGCTCGCGAAGTTCCGCCACATCCTCGAGAGGAAGGGCCTCGGCAAGGCCATGCTCGACGAGCTGAACTCGGAGCTCGAGGCGGCGGGCGTCATGATGCGGGGAGGCTCCATCGTGGACGCGACCTTCATCGAGGCGCCGAGCTCCACCAAGAACGAGGGGCATTCCCGCGACCCCGAGGCCCACCAGTCCAAGAAGGGGAAGAACTGGCATTTCGGCTTCAAGGCGCACATCGGCGTCGATGCGGGCAGCGGCCTCGTGCATACCGTGGAGACGACTGCCGCCAACGTGTCCGACGTGGCCATGGCCCATTCCCTCGTCCGCGGGGACGACCGGTTCTGCTATGCGGACTCCGGATACACCGGGGTGGCGAAGCGCCCCGAGGTCGCCTCCGACCCGCACCTCTCATCGATGCGGTGGACCGTCGCCAGGAAGCCCTCCACGGTGAAGGGCCTGGACTGCGCGCTCTCGGCCGAGAAGGGCATAGGGTCGAGGAAGGCGTCGGTGCGCTCCAAGGTGGAGCACCCCTTCCTCATCGTGAAGAGGCGATTCGGGCATATCAGGACCCGCTACCGCGGCATCGAGAAGAACGGCTGCCTGCTCCATGCCGCATTCGCGCTGTCGAACCTCGCGATGTGCATATCGGCGGGGAGGGCGCTGGAGCCCCTGCCGACGGCTGCCTGATCCCGCGGGACAGCCATGCCCGGATTCCCTGCCGGAGGGGGGTCCGGAAGGCGATGGCGCCCTGATTCCGGGCCCTGGCCCCGCCCATCCCATCGGAAAACCATCACCCGAAAGGCCTTGGGGCGGGATGGGCCCATTAATCATCGTTTCCCT
>QOUV01000043.1 GCA_003862155.1 Lachnospiraceae bacterium | reverse complement strand
CCTTAGATGATGACAAAAGTAACACTACATTTTCAATCCTAAAACCTTTAACTTGAACTCGGTAAGTTTCAGATGCGCTGGAACTTTTTCATTGAACAGCTGATAGTATTTTTTTACCTGTTTTGACGGAGTTTCAACGTTGACGTTACCGTCTCGTGTTAAACAGCACATAAGAGACTGTGTCTTGCCAGCAAGTGCTGATACTGAGATTCCATTTGGCAGCGTTACTTTTCTTAGCTGCAGAACGATGATCGTGTTGATGATATCATGTAAAATCTTCCCACGTACTGTTGTGTCTGTCCACTTGGAAAGCGGCAGCAATCCAAGGTATTCCTTACTGGTTTTGAAAACCGTTTCAATATCAGTACGCTCGAAGTATTCAGTAAGCAGCTGCTCAGGTTTTTCATCCTTGTTTGACAGTAGGACGAAATACCCGAACTTCACTGTGTACCAGTCCTGGTCTTTGTCTTTCATGGCTTCGTATTCTTCCTCATGATTAATACGATAATCACGGAGCCGCTGCAGTGCGTTGTTCTGATCGACGTATATGTAAGCGTATTCATCTTCATCGAATACTCTTACTTTTATCTGTCTGCCAAAGTAGACATGTTTCTTCCTGATGAACTGATACTTACCTTTGCCAATCATGGAATGTATCTGCCAGTAAAGCGATTTATACGGGTACCCTTTTCTGGCAGGCATACGGCCGATCATATTTTTTTCTGACCCGATGTGGATTGCGTGAATCAGGTCTTTGGAAACATAACCGGCATCGAGCACGAGTGAATCTATGTGGATGTCAAGGCTTTCAGCTACATCAGCAACGACATTCATAATCGTATTGATATCGAGTACATTGCCAGGAATGATGTCATACCAGACCGGAAGTCCACTGTTCTCATCCAGAACAAGGATAAGACGTATCTGATCACTGCTCGAGGCAATACCGTGGCAGCTCAATGCATTAAACGGGTTATCATCGATATCATTCGGTAAAGGTGTCGAGTCGACATAGCAGCCTCTACCAAAGTCAGGATCTGATTTACGCATGGCGGCGATGAATGTTTGAAAAAAATTCATTCTGGTACGATCATCACCCATCATTGTAAAGAATTCTGTATCAGAATGCAGAGTCTGCTGAGGTATATCATTCAGAACATATGAGGCGAACGACTTAGCTATGAAATCATCACATGATATACGCGATCCATCGCGAAGAATTCCATGAATGATATGGCAGAGCAGGCGCTCAT
Organism: Lachnospiraceae bacterium; assembly: GCA_003862155.1. Classification (GTDB taxonomy): domain Bacteria; phylum Bacillota; class Clostridia; order Lachnospirales; family Lachnospiraceae; genus Weimeria; species Weimeria bifida. Next base: position 557 of record QOUV01000043.1, on the reverse strand, counting down.
AGTCCGTATCTTTGTGAAAAACAGTCCTCAAAATATCAATCAGACCACTGTTTTTCATAAACGAGAGAAGCAGATATGTGTCACCGAAAACGGTGTGGATCTCGGGACTTGGAAACACTTCCTGGCCCTCGATTCTCGGATCATCCTTCTCGACGGGTGAAAAGGAGTCATCAAATGCGTTATATTCGATCAGACCACGTGTCGGTGAGAGAAAAATGCCACTCTTCTTGTCTTCACTCATGAAAATGACTCGACCGAGCCGCTCACGAACGACCTGTTTTGAGTGAAATCTGGCATTTTTGACATACTGAACGTCGATAATCGCGGCTGAGCCGCTTTTTATACTGCCGTTTTCATCGCGGACGAGCTTTTGAGTACGAATGAATGCCATGTAGTGTATCCTCTGAAAAAATTGTAGCAAAAGCAGTTGTAAGTAACACTACATTTATTATATACCTTTCAGAGGATAATGCAATATTTTGTTGTCAAAATTCAAGTTTGAAGCTATATTTAGCAAAGAATATTGAGTGTAGTGTTACTTTTGCACTCATCTAAGG
>QOUV01000042.1 GCA_003862155.1 Lachnospiraceae bacterium | reverse complement strand
TACTACGACCCCCCTTTTAAGTGCCGAGTGCCAATTTTGGTTAAAAATGGTCTTCAAGCCTTTAATATCAATGGTTACAGAGTTTTAAATCTCGGCGAGTTTTCGGCGAGTTTTTAGCGAGTTTTTAGCGAAATAGAGATTTATAGCATATATTATTGACAATAATGTTACAAAAAAGCATAATAATGGTGTACTTAAATTTGACTTAGTTTGGAGTAAAAATATGGCTACAAATAAAAAAAGAATTACGGTCAGTCTAACCGAAGACCAGTATTTTACTTTGGAAAATCTTGCGAAAGAAAAGGGTTTTTCTAAGTCTGCAATTTTAGCTTTAGCTTTAGAAAATTATTCAAGAAAGGAATTAGAACAAAAAAAATAAGCGAAAACTCGGCTTGGGCAAGACGATAGTTTCCGCTAAACATTGTTGTTCTATCAAGGCTATTTTACCATTATGGCAAAAGACAAATCAAGATACTTCACCTTTTTGTTATATCCCGAATCTATTCCAGAAGATTGGAAATCGAAATTAGAATTAATTGGTGTTCCAATTGCTATTAGTCCATTGCACGATATGGATGAAAAAACTGATAAATCAAAATGGACACCTGATGATATCATACGAAATGGCAAGCACTATAAAAAGCCGCATTATCATGTTGTCTATGTGGCTAAAAATCCAGTTACTGCTGATAGTGTTCGGTACAAGATTAAACAGCTTCTAGGTGATCGGAGTATCGCTAAAGTGCAAGTAGTCATCAGAAGTATGGCAAGCATGTATTCATACCTTACACATGAGTCTAAAGATGCTATTGAGAAGAAAAAACATAAATATAATAAAAAAGATATTACGCTGATAAATAATTTTGATATTGATCGCTATATTACGCTTGATGTGGAAGATAAAGACGACATGCTGAATGATGTTTGTGATTTGATTGATGACCATAATTTGGCAAATATGCGTGAATTGAGACGCTTTTTAAAAGCTCATGGTTCAGAATATGGCATGCCTAGTATCAAGGTCGTTAATTCGGTTTTACGTGCTCATACTGGACTGATAAGACTATATTTCGATGCTGTTTATCAGGAACGCAAGTATGGCAGAGGAGACATAGACAAAGAAACTGGCGAGATACAAGATTGATTAGTGAATAAAAAGTGGGTGCTCAATTCGAGCACCTTTTTTTGTTGTCGCCATAGGCGACTTCTGATACAGGTTTTTGGGGGTTTAGCACGACACAACTTCATGTTGTGTATAAGTGCGCATTGCTTTAAAAATAGCAATGAAAAAATCAAAAGAAAATGCTAAAGGCGCACTTACACGTCATCAAAGATGACGTTGCGCTAAAACCACTAAAACCTGTATCAGATTTCGCTTCGCTCAAACAAAACTGACTTGCGTCAGTTGAAACATTCAAAGCAGTTAAAGTCCAGTCGCTAGCTCCTTCGGACTTTAACTGCTTTGAATGTTGGCTTTAAATGGCTCTAATTTGCTCTCTAAGCCATTTTAGCTGTTAAATGCATAATTAGCTGTCTGTCAACGGTAAATCGACGTAGAACGGCTTTTAGCCGTTCTAGGAGGCTTTAAGGAGTTGACAGACTCACTAGACCAAGACACTTTTGCGCATGCAAAGAAAAGCACACCTGCTTTTTTTGCCTGCCTCACGGCGAGTGCGGGGTGAGTTTGAGCGGGAGCACCCGCTCATTTATGGGGTCAAGCTGACACAGCTTGCAGGTTTGGGCAGCGCCCATGGTTTTATTCGTGTGGGATATAAATTTGAAAATCAGGGGGCGAGGGAGCGAATTTTGCGACCGTACTACGACCCCCCTTTTAAGTGCCGAGTGCCAATTTTGGTTAAAAATGGTCTTCAAGCCTTTAATATCAATGGTTACAGAGTTTTAAATCTCGGCGAGTTTTCGGCGAGTTTTTAGCGAGTTTTTA
>QOUV01000041.1 GCA_003862155.1 Lachnospiraceae bacterium | reverse complement strand
GGACGCGCTCAGCTCTGGAATTCATTGTTGTTGGCCTCCTAACATGTGAATAGAGTAAAATGCTTACATCTCACATCTTAGAAGGTTTTGCCTGGAAGGTATACCCGCCCTCAGATAATTCGCTTACAAAAAAGTGAAGTAAGTGAAGTAAAACTACACTTTACTTCACTAAAAACTTCACTTTACTTCACTATCGACTTCATTGACTTCATTATTAATTCTGACTATTGCAAAGCCAGGCCGTTGCTGCTGTTATAGCAGAAATCTGTGAAGTTGCCTGTCCAGACCGCGCCAGGACTGTTTTTTAACCTAGTACCTGGCGACAAAATAGCAGGATCATGATTCACCCCAATAATCAATAGATTCCTGAGTACGACCAGATATCCCGAACAGTTTCATCATAAAATCTTCTTTTTCATAAACTAAATCCCCAGTTCTTTTCTAAGTTCCTCAGATGACACAGTTTCCTCTTCTTTAATGGACTTTTCTCCTTTTTGCATCTCTATTTCAAATTTGTATAATGCAAGCTGCTTTTCAATATCATCCAGCTCCTGCATATTTATCATAGCTATCTGTCCATGCCCGTTCTTAGTCAGATAGACACGGTTACCATAGCTTACTTCTTTTACAACACTGGTATATTCTGGCAGACTGCATCCAAACAGCAATGCCGAAAAAAGCTTATCGCGCAAAAACTGATACACGAGCTGTTCGGAAAAATGTTTCCCTTCCAGCATGGATGGCTGCAATGGCTGATAAGCGTCATAGCTATTTATTCTCCTTCTCATAGTACAGATAGACATCTGAGAGCTCCGGCTCTATCCGCTTCCATTCCTCAACAGGCTTGTCAGGATTCTTTACAGAATCGAGCTATTCCTGAGACAGTTTATACTGCTGCTGTGATAAACTGTGCTGTACCAGATGTGTGTTAAATATTCCACTTGTCATAAGTCCTACCTCCGTATAGAATTGCATATTTATAATCCGCATTCCATTGCAGATTGATTTTTTCAAAGTATGCAAATAAAAGAGCACCTAATCCAAGATTGGATGCCATTACGTATTAAAGAAAGCTCTCATTGAGAGCCACCTCCCTCGTCCCCGACAGACGAGAGAGGCATTATCACTGTAAAGCATCGAAGATCTTTCTCAGCTGTCACTCCATCTCCGGCACTTTGACTGTGATCACATTATTTTTAAATCCCAGCCTCTTCGCCATGTCTTTTGCGAGTGTTATGTGGAAGGATGAACCAGACTTTATATCTTTGAGAGTGTATGTAGCTGTTGTTACTGTAGTGCCGTCCAGCCAGTCTTTTGTATTTGATATATCAATTTCCTTTATGCCTTTCTCAAGTCCCGACTTTACATAATCTCCCTTGTATTTGCCGTCCGTCACATCTTCCGAGACTCTCTCAGAAAGAGATACTACTGCAGAATCAGAATATAGCACCATTTCATTACTTGTAATGGCTACATCGTTGATTGTCAGCTCATATCTGACCGACCCTTTCTTAACTGGAAGCGATTTCTCTGCATTCTCGGCCTTTACTGTTGAAGAATCCATTCCTGTCTTCTCTGCCGTGGTTTCTGTTGTTGTCTTCTGCGTCTCTGTCACAGTCTTCTTTGCAGAATCCGCTGAGCTGGTATTACTCCCATTTTTCTGTCCACACGCAGTCAAAGCCACGGCTGCCATACAAATCATTGTTGTCCACAAAACTTTTTTCTTCATAGCGTACCTCTTATTTGATATAGTGAAATCGTATGTCTCTTTGAAATAGTGTACAAATATAGCTTGTTATCAGCTATCAAGGAAACATTTGTTTTCAACCCATTTAAATTAATTTCTTTAACTCTTTTGTCATTAACAAAATAGACTCTTTTTCTTGTTAAAAAAATCCCTGAGTTATGACTTATCCATTTTCCATCTTCTACTTCTTCTGTAACAGAAGTATCTTTGAATTCCTTTTTTTGATTATCAATCATCATAATTGTAGCATTTGGATTACCTTTTTCTATGTCATAATAATAACGCGTGACAACATATCTATCTTTATTTCCTGACAAAAAAGTTACAACAGACGTATTATTTAAGACTAAGGAGCTTCCTGTATAATACATATATAAGGAATTCCGGAAAGGAAGGTTGATAAAAAGTAATACCTCAATGTAAAATAAGTTTACTGACTCAGCATAGTTGGTAAAACATATAGAACAGAGAGGTAT